>NZ_CP139145.1:3655722-3960365 GCF_034048115.1 Pseudarthrobacter sp. IC2-21
CACGTTCCTGCGCCGGAGTCCCGTTAGAGGTTGCAGTTGCGAACGCCTGCCCCTAACCAAGGTCCGCAGGATGTTCAAGAAGCGTTCGCAGGGCTATTCTCGGCAGATGAACGAACACTTGGTTTCGGCCGAGGCCGAGGGATACACATTTACGTTCGGCATTAGCCGAACGACGCTTCGGATAGCTGGGCTATGTGCTGTCGTTGCCGGGGCAATCCTTGCCGTCCTGAGCAACGCCACGGAGCCGTTTCGCGTCCCTCTGGGAATTGCCCTTGGAGTCCTTGCGGTCACCCTGCTAATCGCCTTCGCCGTCAACAGCTCATCACGGGCACATGAGCGAAGGCCAGCGCCGACTAAACGCATCAGGGAGCGCCAAGTGATGTTCGGCAAGATAACGGGTAAGAGGTCCCTGGCGGCGGAACTTGCCCTCCTTGCAGAACTCCATAGAAGTGGCGCGCTTTCTGACGAGGAATTTCGCGCCGCCAAACGCCGCATCCTTGGCGGCAGATAGCCCAGGAGTGCGCGCTCCCGATCGAGGAGTTGCTGTAGAGGTTGCTGATTGGCTACAGGGCCCGCCCTCGCCGGTCCCAATCAGCTCTCTTGGCCTCTTCCTCTTCCCAGAAATGGCCGTCCCGATGTCGAACGTACAAAAGGCGCCCCAGGTACACCACGCCTAGTGCCAGCCCTGTGACAGCTAGGTAATCCCCCAGATCCCAAACAGTTCCTGCGGCCAGGTTTATGACGATCACTACCAATTGCAGCGCGGTCCAGATCGACCACAGGACAAGCTGAAAGCGGAAGGCACCGCGAGTCATCTTGGGCTGCAATCGCCTAAGGGGTTCCGGCTCTGCCATGTGCCGAGGCTACAAGTCGTCGCGATATTTGGGAACACTCCGAGCATTCTCGTGCCGTCCACCATCACTGTTCGCCTGGGGATCCCCAAAAGGCTCCAGCCGCGGCGGCGGGGTAGCCCTATTCCGCACCGATCAATAGCATGAGGTGTGGCCACGCCAAGTGAGAGTTCAAAGTTGATCAGGCGCCTAACGGTAGTCCTGCTCGGTCTCTCTCTTTTCGCTACGTCTTGCGCCGGAACTGGGCCTGCGGGTCGGGCCGGCGAAGCTGCCCAGCCGCCCATGCAGGAGCCGACGCCAATCCAACCGCCTACTGGCTCACTGGTCAGTCCTGAATCTGCGCCTGCGGACGGAACGATCTCTCATGCGGCCAGCACGCTGAGTGGGGAGCTGGCAGGGGATGCTGAATTCGCCTCAGTCGAAGTGATCGAGGGGAACCGGATTATCGTTCATTGGCACGGCCCGGTGGGCGCGAAGCTACAGGACCTACTGGCCCGGTTTCCAAACGTCGACATTTCAGTCCAGACAGCAGCCTGTTCCCCCGGGCAACTCGCCGATTTTGCCAGCGAGCTGTTGGCCTCCGACCCTGCTGTGAACATCACTGCGGTATCGCCTGACGGTTCACACCTGACCCTCACGCTGGACGAATCAGTCAGGGCCGCATCGGACGTTGCAAGTCTGGAGCGCAAGTACTCGAAGGCAGCTGGGTGCCCGGTCAAAGTGGAATTCGGGGGTGTTGCCCCGCACGGCGGTTAATCCGCACTCAATACTGGACGCGGTAAGGCACCCCCAGCCTGCATCAGCAATCTCCGCGCGGTCTCCGCTAAAGGTTCGACTACTGCGTTGGGGCGGGACAGCGAGAGATGCCTGTAAGAATGGGGCATGCCCCCGCATAACTATCCGATCAGGCGGTTAGCCGAAGACCCGGCTCACGTTCTTGACCGCCAGCGGTGGCCAGCGATCCTGCCCCCTGTCGCCCAAGTTCTAGATCAAGGGCTCGATATGACCCCGGCCACTATCTTTGTAGGCGAAAATGGATCGGGAAAATCCACACTCGTGGAAGCCATTGCACTGGCCTACGGCCTGTCTCCTGAAGGCGGATCCACAGGGGCCCGTCACAGCACCAGATCCACTGAATCCATACTTGCCGATCACCTGCAGCTAGTTCGCAACGCCGGCGCCACAAGACGCGGCTACTTCCTGCGCGCCGAAACCATGCACGGCTTCTTCACCTACCTCGAGAAGAACCCGAGCACCTCGGGTCCGGACATCTCGTTCCACGACATGTCCCACGGCGAATCGTTCCTGGAACTGGCGATAGATCGATTCCGAGGACGCGGACTGTGGGTCCTCGATGAGCCGGAATCGGCGCTGTCCTTCGCGGGATGCCTCAGCCTCCTCGCGGTCTTGAAAGACCTCCTCGCCGAAGGCTCCTCGCAAGTCATCATGTCCACACACTCTCCGGTCCTTGCAGCACTTCCCGGCGCACAGATTCTCGAAGTCGGCCCCTGGGGACTTCGGCAGGAGAAATGGTCCGACCTCGATCTGGTTTCCAACTGGCGATCATTCCTGGACTCACCCGAAAGATACCTGCGACACCTTTAAGGCGAGCCCCGTCAGGGTTCCTGTAGGGAAGGCCAACATTGGACTTTGTTCAAGTCGTTTCGGGCCTGGCAGGTCACTCACTCTGGAAGCTCAGCGAGTCTGCTCCGCTCTTCCAGGTAAGAGTGCCTTGGCTGAGTGTCATTTCGATGGGCCGCTTCAGGAAGTCTGTTACCCACAAGTGGTGCTCGCCAGCGTTGACATCAGTACAGCCGGATGCGCCTGTCACGATGTCCTTCGCGGTGAGCGTGCTCCCCGTGATGGTAGCCAGACCACTCAACGGTGCGCACTCAGTTCGTACCCCAAGCATCAGTTGTCCGTTGACGGTATGCATGGAAGCTTTTAAACTGCCCGATGCCACCCAAGGCAAATCCTTGTCACCGGCCGTCCCGGAAACACTGGTGTACATCGCGCATGGTGCCGCCGGCAAAAATGCCGCGCATGTTTCCTCTGGTTGCGACGTGGGCGTTGAGGAAGCGGATCCAAGGGAACTCGACGCGGGTTCCACAGCTCCCTGTCCGCCTGGCATTGTCTCACCGCAGGAAGTCAGTAGCACTGTGAGAAGCATTGAGGAAACGAGTATTAGCCACAACCGATTGTGCTTCACTGTGCTCCTTTAAGGAGGACGCTGATCGGAGCATATAGGCCTCCTGCAGGTTTCCATCGAGGTTCCGTCTGAGGGCGGCCGCCCCTTCTCCTACTCCACTTCGGTGTCTCGAAACCTCCGTGCCTCGAATCGCTAGGTTCATGCGGCGGAGGCTTGCGGTCTTTCGGAACTTTGCGAGATCTGGGCCGTGGAGGGCTGCCCATCAGAAACGACGTCGCTAAAGTGGGTGTCGAATGTTCTCTGAATTATGGGCACTTGCCTCCATACATCGGCACTGAAACGGTGGAGGATTCCGCGGTCGTTCGATCTGTCACTCGGATAACTACGCAGGTCGGCCCCTGGACAAGGGTCATACCCGGAAACTGAGCGGCGCGATCATCACATGCCCTGACGGTGTAGGAATCTGGTAGGCCCAGCTGGCCTTCGCGAAGGGCTTCGCCGGATTCCCATTTTGCTGCAGAGGCAACTATCAAGGCGGCGTCAGGCGGCGATTCGACAGTAATGACTTGCTCCCCAGATCCTGCTTCCACGGAGATTGGCGTCTTCCAGGCACCGTATTCCTTCCCTTCGTTGCCTGTGTAGGGATAGCCATTCATCTGGTCCCGGATGGGCCAGGAATAGCTCGAAGGGCTGCCGGTCCACGAAAGAGATGAAACGCCCTCAGCTGTAGGAGCCTCGGGGGCTGGAAGTGCAGTACCTTCCCAGGCGTCTGCGCAGTTCAAGCTGGCAGCGAGCTGCGGCGCTAGATCCGACGTGCTTTCCTTCGGGACCGGCGGGGCCGGTGTGCAGCTCGTAAGTGCCATTGCGGCGATCAGCACCACTGTTTGTTTTCTCAGAATTGATCGCATACCTGCCCCCATTGAGCTATTGAACTGTAGTCAGGACACCATGGACAAGAGCAATTTCTCTCGGGATTCGTCGGCCGCTCGCAGCTGGAACGGTTTACCGAGAACTTTGTCCCTGTAGAGGTTCCTATATGCGCGGATGCCGTGCTCCGAGCGACAGGCCGTGGCCCTGTCCGTAGCGATGACTAGGAATTCGGAGGCAGGACTTGACTTCTAAATCTATATAGTTAGCTTTACTGCATGGAGAATTTGGGACGCGTAACGCCAGCCACCGCGCAGGTGTTGGAGGCGCTGCTGTCCGCGGAAAGCGTTTGGGGGCTCCAGATCGTTAAGGACACGGGCAAGAAGCCTGGGACGGTTTATCCGATTCTGGATCGCCTCGAATCGGCGGGGTGGGTTCAGGGGGAATGGGACACAACGGAGATCCGCAAAGGACCTCGTCGGCGTTATTACCGGCTGATGGCTGAAGCCCGTCCGTTGGCGCAACAGTACGTCAGAGAGCAGCAGTCAAAGCTCCCTTCGACACCCCGGCCGTCGCCTGCGATGCGTGTGAACCAGTGGTGCGGGGCATGAGACGGGATGAGGCCGTTCTGGCCGTTTGCGTGGCATTGACGCCGCGGCGGCTCCGGGCCCTCCGGGAAGAACAGTGGAGGGCGGATCTTCGGGATGGTCCCGGGATGGGCATATCAACATCTGCCCTGCTGCTTGGTGCGGTTTGTTCATCAGTGACCGCCAGGTTTCACGAGTCGCTACACCGCGGCGGCATCCTGCTGTCGCGTTTCGCCAAGGGGGAAAACATGAAACTTGTAATGTGCACGATGGGCGCGGCCGTAGTGATTATCGCGGCGGTAGCTGTTGGGATCCAGACGACTGCGAAGGCGGAGACGCCCTTGGTTAAAGCGCCAATGGAAAATCGCGGGATCGCCGGCTACGAGGGGTGGTGGAATTCAACCCCCGTCTCGGGAAATACCGAAGGGCTGCCGCAGGAAACGGTGGCCGTGAACACCACTACAGGCAAAATCGTCGACGCCAACAACAGGGCGAGAAACGACGCCGGCCAAGTCACATTGATCTCGGACGTCGACTTCGACGTCGTCCCCGACCCGAACTGGCCCGCAAGTTCAATAGTCATCATCGATACCGCTTCCGGCAAAGTCATCGAAGATTTCCTGGTTGACGAGAGAGGGGCTCCCATCATCTTCGATGAGAAAGGGCAGCCCATCCGGATACCCTAATTTCCGAATGGAAGTTGAAACCGGCAGTTCAGAGCTCCGGCTCAGCGCCGTCTCGGATTAACGGTTACGCGTGGACTTGAGACCGACTCTCAAGTCCATGTATGCGGTCCTGTGGAGGACGCCAACGGCGATTTCATCAATCTCGCTGACGTTGAGGGAAAGGCTCCAGCCACTGAATCCCCTCGGCCGACTAAAGGTCGTGGACAACTGCCCAGACGTCTTCAGGCAAGTTCCTGGGGCGGAGTCCCGTTAGAGGTTCCGTCGACGTCGGCCGGTGCCTTTTCCGCGTCCACTTCGGTCTCGAAACCTCTGCGCCTCGAAACTCTAGGGGTGCAAGACAGCCCACGGACTCATTGGGCGGCTGCAGACGGCCTTCCCGAAATGGAATTATTCAGGCCAGTCCTGTGCGGGCGGGGCCAGCTAGACTCACTCGTACTAACGAGGTTGGGGGAACCGAAACGAGTACGCCGATGGTGCCAGCTCGCACATCAACTGGTCGATTGAACAAGCTGGCCGTTGTAGCCGTCATTTTCGCCGTGATCGCCGCATCGGGATTGTGGGTATTCGGCGTTGCGGTCCTTGCTGTTTTTGCAGTTGGGGCCGGACACGTTGCCCTTAACCAGATCCCGCTGAGAGGCGAACGAGGCCGCGGGCTAGCTATTACTGCCCTGGCCATTGGGTATGGCATAGCCACGCTGGCATTGATCAACACTCTGGGGTACATACCGAGCTTGGTCCAGCAGTTCTCAAAGTAGTGCCAGCGGCGGAGGCGCACGGTCCCGCGGACGGTTCCCCTGAGGGATGCCTCCGGCGTGAACGGTCAGAAGAGCTCTTCACCACGAAGAACTCTTTCGAGATCGGCGCGGCTGAGACCCGCGGTATCCACCATCCAATTCGTCCCATAACCAGCGCCGCTTGAAGTGCGGATGGCAACGCCAAGATCGAGCGCAGCCTTCCTGCAGGCGTCCGTTGCCTCGCGCAATGTGTTCGCAGCTTCCTGCACCGGCAGCCTCACATCATCGGGCGGGACAGTAAGTCGTGCATTGCTGTCATCAATGTTGAAACTCCAGTCTGAGTTCACTTTCTTTCCCACTTTTTAGTCGGCAGAACATGGACAGAATAATGTCGCGAGGGGCTAGAGCCTGTCCTCCGATGCGGTCTGCCGGCCGATCCGGCACCGGGCTACACGGACAGTAACGCCGACACTGACAACCAAGCTTAGGAACAGTGCCAAGAATCCGGCAACGACAGCGACAAGGTAACTCGCCGGGTCCGGTACGGAATCAACTACCGGCTCCATGTAGAACCAAATGGTTGCACCGGCACTGATTCCGAGTAATGCAATGAGGGCCGTCAAGACCCAAGCGGCAATTGCCAGAATGACCATTTTCATGTTTCCCCCAATACGAACGGGCAGTATCCCGCTACGTCCTGAATCCTAGCTTTCTAGCGACGACCGAGTCAGGGTCGTCCCGTTGCGGGTTAGTCTCGCGACCCTCTAGTGGGACCTCCATTCGGACGACCTGCGGGCTGACGACTTTTCGGACAGTGGGCGCCGCTGGGTTACTGGTCACTTAACCCGTGGCCACTAGAAGCTGTCGAAGTTCCGGAACGGCCCTGTTATCTTTAGGCATGAATCGAGAAAAGATTCGGCGATCGTCAATTGCTCAACTGAGTTCCTTGAGATTGAGCCGCTTTCTCATTGGTACTAGCCTGGTTCTCGGCAGCATCCTGCTCTTCGAGTGGAACACCTCGCTGAACACATGGGTAGCTGTGGCAGCTTTTGCCTGTGCCCTCGTCTGCTTCTACCAAGCGACGCTTGCTTGGTTGGAACTGAAACGTCGTGAGCGAAGTGTTCCAACCCAACCCGACGGGGACAGGCCGGGCATCATCTAGGACTCGATGGCGGCTTCCTGGAGCGGCCAGCACCCTCCGCTAGTGGCACGGAGGCGACCGGCTTACGGGACTGTTTGGTATCGGCGATACGGGACACCCCTTAAGGGCCCCCAGCGATCTCTCTCGTGTGGTGATTTTGGCCGGAGAAGTCCTCTTTCTGGCGCGGCGTTAGGGTGGGTTCCATGACGACGATTATTTCGGCCCCGGGTGATCTCATTATTGCGACCAGCGATGGCATAGATGTGCGCTTCGCGGGCATAGATCCAACATTCCAACTTCCACCAGGAGTAGGCGAAGCAGGCAGTCGCGGTATTGTCATGTACTTTGAGGGCGTGCCGAGTCTGGAGACTCGCAACCGGGATCAATCTCATCTCAAGGAAATTGATCAATGGGCTGAGCGGCGGAAGCTTCACGGTACTGAGGCGGCTGGGCGATTCCCAATCATGCCCGGAGCACCGGTTCTCGAACGGGTCAATGCGCGAATATCGGACGATTTAGGCACCGAGTACCGCTGCGTGGGTGGGAAAGTGGCCGGTACCGGGACGGAGTGGGATGGTTGTTGGGGTTATGCTCCGGAACCGCCGATGAGCGCACGAATCATCAACTTTGAATTCACCCTCGATGGTGAGACCACCGGGAAGCACTGCCAGATCCAACTCAAATAGGCCTCACCCTTGTGCACACAGTTACCGGCACGAACGGCCCCCAAACCCGCAGATGGTTCCCGAACGGACCGGCTTACGGGCGGTGCCCAAGGATCCTACAGTCCACAAAACATAGGCCGACAGACGTGTCCGGGCCACCGGCGCAAAGGCGCGCAAAAGTTGTTTCCAGCGAGAGGACGTTTCGAGCAGGGGTTACAGCATTTGTCTAATTGCGTTAGAAATGTTCATGGGAAGAAAACGATGAGCGGGATTGACGGACTCATGGCAGAGTCCAACGAGCGTTGGACTGAGGCCATTAGACGAGCTCAGGGCATCCAGGACAACGGTCTCGGTGAGGCCATGAAAACCTATTACACCCGCTACTTTCCGGTTGCGTTGGTCCTCTCGGCCGCTGCCGGAACGGTCATCGGAGCCCTAATTTTTCCCGATGCCCCGGAAGGGAGGCCGACCTTTCTCGCGTTTGGAATCGTACTCGGAGCAATCGTTGTCTTGATAAGCGGGCTGATCTACAACGCCAAAAAAGTGGCACCTGCCGCCCAGGTCGGGAGGATTGACGTACTGGTCTCGTTGGAGCCCGACGAACGAAAGCGCGTTCGCCGGCAAATCGCAGGAAAAGCGCCCCTTGACCAAGAACATCTCCCGGTGATCCGGGCCGCCGCGGTGCAATTACGGAAGAACCTTGCAACGCTTCTGCTCATCCAGCCGATGATCCCCCTTGTATTCGTTCCTCAAGCCCTGAACTTTGCCACACGAGGCGACAGCCTATTCGGGTGGGTGATGACGATCGGCGCGGCAGTACTGGTCATAGGGCTTGGATTTCTCGCCCGTGACTTTCGGCGGGCGGGCCGCTTCCTGGCACTCACCCGCGCGCAGGCCGACCCAGAAATTCCGTAGCCCTAACCCCAGCACTGGTCCCTTTGCGCCACGTCTGCCATGCAGACTCGGAAGTGGCCGCAAAGGGTTGCCAAACTGGGAATTCGGTTCGTCAACGGTCAGAAGAGCTCTTCACCGCGAAGGACTCTTTCCAGATCTGTGCGACTTAGGCTGGCCGCGTCCGGAATCCAGTTCGTGCCATAGCCAGCTTCTCCTGAGGTGCGGACAGCGGCACCGAGATCGAGTGCAGCCCGCCGGCAAGCGTCCATTGCCTCGCGCAGTCTGGTCGCAGCTTCCTGCACAGGAAGCCTCACTTCATCGGGCGGCAAATTCAGGCGCGCATTCTTGTCATCAATATTGAAACTCCAGTCTGCGTTCACTTTCTTCCCCAATTTTTAGTCGGCCGGAACAAGCACAGGATATGGGAGAACAAGGAGAGCGCCCGCCAGCCTGGCCCCTTTTTGCACGACGGCTGCCATGCAGACTCGGAAGTGACCGCAAAGGGTTCCCAGTGGCTGCATCGGGAACAAGGGATTCTTGATAGGTTCAAAGACATCGTCATTTTGGGGGACATATGAAAAATTCAAAAACGGCGGCCATCGCCGCACTACTACTACTGTCTTTGACTGCCTGCTCCGGCTACCAGGGAATCACGGCTGTGCATCGGGAAATGGACGCGCGGGACAATTTGCCTGCAACCGTTCGGAACTCGAACCCCGACCTACCTTCTGACTTCAAGCTTCTGGCCGAGGACGCCGGAGTAAAGTACTTCGCTGCCGAGAGCAAAGATTTCACCCGTGCGTGCATAGCGGTCTATCCCGTCGACAAGCCAGACCAGTGGGCTATCGGATGCAGCGAAGGGATTACGGGTGACCGTGAAGTTGTCACGGTGAGCCACACCGGCCAGCCGACAGCGAAGCTGGTGACAACGGGCTTCGATACGAGCGACCTTGAAGCCGCGGGCTGGAGGAAAATCCACGACAATATCCTCATCGGCTCCGCAACGTCGCCCTGAGCGCCCGATATCACCCGCACGCACGTTGACCCCGCACCAGGTTCCGTCTGAGGGCGGCTGGCTCCTTCTCCTCATCCAATTCGGTGCCTCGAAACCTGTGTGCCTCAGAACGCTAGAGTTTCGTGGCCGCAGAGAAGACATTGATGTTGGTTGGACGGAGAGCGGTACGCGGTGTGACCCGGTGGTAGGTTCGGCTCATGATTGATGAAGACGCGGCGTTGCCGGCAGGGTGTTACGTGATGGATTGGCCCTGGCCAGACCGGCCCCGTCCTTCGATGCCGGCCGGTTGGTCAGTTAAGGGCTTCGCGGATGACCTGTGCTGGCTTGGCGACGACGTCATTATCAACGCCGAAACGGATGTCCATCCGCCGGGCTGCGAGGACAGTGTCTGGATCCTTCACAATCAGTACATCTGCCCACCAGGCATCGAACCCGGAGCGCTGGCCGATGATGAGAATCCAAACCCCTACCCGGTCGCCCCACCACCCGAGTTTGTGCGGGTGCGGTGGAAGGAAGTAGCTGAAATCAAAGGTGTTCCATTGCGCGGGTCATTCTGGGATGGGCTTGAAGTTCCTCCGTGCTTCAGGTGGGACGCTTTCCTAAGCTGGCGCGAAGCATCACTCGTCTTGCCGGGTGCTGACTTCGTGTACCAGCCTGTGGATGCAACCATCGGCCAAGTGGAGCTGGAGGCACTCCTGCCGCTGCTGAGCGCTGCGACAACAACGGATCAGATGGAAGCAATGTTCGCCGCCGCCGACCCATTCGAAGACGAAATCCTGGGCCGAGTCTTGGACGTCAACAGCGAAGTACACCCACGAGTTTTCTCCTTCACGCTCGGAGACCTGATTCCCACCATGCTGCGGCCAGGCCTCCCGGACGTGACACCGGAATTCTGGTGGCCAGAGGACCGGACATGGGCTGTTTGGACAGACTGGGACCTGCTTGGGTCAAAAGTCTTCGGCAGCAAGGAACTCATCGAAGAACTACGGCGCCACCCCGACCTTGAAACCCTTGACTGGTTCCCTGTCCGAGTGCACCCCCCGTCACCCCCTGCCCCTCCCGGCCGTTTTGAGATCCGGATACAAGAGCTGCGCGAAAAACAGCGGAAGGCTGCAGAGGAGCGCCTGAAAAAATAATCCATCCTGGAAGGCGAATATGACTCGCGGAGCCGTAAGAGGATCTGGGCACGGTTTCCGGCCCCTCGGTGTCTCGAAACCCCTGCGCCTAAAAACCCTAGGGATACGGGGACGATGGCCAGCGGGTTTTCTATCCCGTATCCTCACGTTCATGTGATACTGCCGTTCGGCTAAGTCTGGTTTCGGTCCTGAACATTGGGGTGGGGATGTTTGGAGTAGGCCCGTTTTTTCGTTCACAGAAGTTGATTTTGACGGTCGGCACGTCAATTCTCACCGTGCTGGCGCTCATCAGATGTGTCACCTTTGTCGCCATGGGCAATAGTGAGTGGCCATGGACAGCAGGGACGGTCCTGGTGGGCGTGATCATGCTCCTGTGGATTCGCAAAGTCCCCCTCAAGGAGAACGACCAGTGACGGCACTTGGGCTCACGCTATTCGCTATTGGCTTTGTCATCTTGGCCGCAACTGCTGTTTATGGATTTGTGGAGCGCGAACGAACCGGTGCGATGTTTCGGCGGAGAAATCTCGTTGTCATGCTGATAATCATCTCGGGCGTCCTAGGGTTCGGCGGGATGTTTGTCCTCTATCTCTCCCAGCAGTCATGACCATGGGCCTTGGGTCAGCCGGTTCCTCTTCCTAACCCCGATCTGGTGTCTACTAACCTCTGCGCCTCGAAACCCTAGAGTTTTGAGGCGCAGAGGTTTCGAGACAGAAAGGTGGAGTAGGAGAAGGGGCGGCCGCCCTCAGACGGAACCCTTACCGGGCAATTTTAGATTTCACCTCGAATAATGGAACCGATCGGGGTGACCGGACACTATGGAGTATGGGCGACGAATCAGGTGTCTTGGACGAAGTGTTGTGGAGCCAGGTTGTCAACGGCGACGGTGACGCGTTCGGTGTGCTTTTCGACCGCCACCATGACAGGGTCTGGCGCCACGCTCTAAAAGTGCTGAGTCTGCCCCATCTGGCTGAGGAGGTTACTGCCGTCGTCTTCTACGAGGCGTGGCGCCGACGGGCCAACGTCCGAATGGTCAATGACTCGATATTGCCTTGGCTGTTGGTCACCACGAACAACATCCTTCGAAACCACGTTCGCCAGCAACGCCGCTATAGATACTTCCTCAGCCGGCTCCCGCCGCCCACGGATGCGGCGGACATTGCTGATGACATCGCAGAGGCTGATGAATTCACTTTCAAAACCTCTGCCCTGCGGAAGGCTTTTACACAACTAAAGCCCCAGGAGCGCGATGTGCTGACTCTTTGCATCATTGAGGGCCTCAGCTCGAAAGAGGCAGGTGCTGCCCTAGGCATCGCGGACGGAACAGTGAAGTCACGGTTGCACCGGGCCAAATCCCGGCTAGGCACGCTCTATGGCCAGGTAGTGCATGAACAAGAGCCTGCTGCTCAGGCAATTCTTGGACGGAGAACATCATGAACACACCCCAGTTTCAGGCCGACAGGCGTGAAGCTCTGCGCAGCCAACTCGTGGCGCTGCCAACTCTCGCCGGCGCAGAGGACCCCACCAGATATAGGCCTGGGAAGGATGCGCGCCGTCACGGCCCCAGGAGCCGCCGAAACAAGGATTCCTTGGTCTCGCTGGAACCTGCCGTCCCGGCCCGCGCCCGCCCCCGCCCAACCCGGCGGGTCCTGCTCGCGGCAGCGGCAGCGACCGTCGGGGCGCTGGCCGTAGGGCAGATCAGCATAACCGCGCAAAGCGCGCACGCGGCAGGGGTCCTGAGGTCAGTGGCGGACCAGTCGATGACCTTCGTCGATCCCCTGCCCGGGCCGGGCCAGTACCTGCTCGTGCACACGCACGCCAACTGGCTCATCTCCAGCGTCGACCAGGCGGGAAATATGAAAAGCAGCATGAACGCCCAGACCATCGACGTTTACCGTCCAGGCAACCCCGCCGAGGATTGGGTCCTCAGGCGCGACTGGGGCGATGGCCAGCCGGTGCCCATGGAAATTGAGGTCATTCGGGCGAAGGACGGACAGTTCTATGGCGGCCCATGGACCCTGATGTCAGATGATGAGTTGGCTGCCCTGCCGAGGGACGGGCAGGCTTTGTATGACCACTTCAACTCCAGTTATCAGGGAGGTTCAGCATCACGGGATGAGAACAACTTCGTCCGTATCACCGACATCCTGAGGATGGGACTCATTCCTGCCGACCTGCGCGCGGGACTCTACAAGGCGCTGGCTCTGATCCCCGGTGTCACCGCCAGCGAGCAGGCCAACTTCGACGGAAAGGTGGGCGTGGCAATCGGACGGACGGAACCCCTTCGCGCCGGCCAAAGGGCAGAAATGATCATCGACCCCGGTACCGGGCTGGTCATCGGCGAACGAACCATCATGACCTACGCAGCCTTCGGATTCGGCTCAAATGAAGTTGTTGGCCACACGGCCATCGACTACCGAATCGTTGACTCCGCGCCACGGTGACTCTTCCATTGCGGCACCTGGAGCACATTAACCCATCGCACCCGGTAAAACCGGCTGCCCCCTCCGTACTTTCCTGATCTAAGGATGCTGATACGAGACAGAAGGGAGCTGCCATGGCTGAGCCGGAAGATAGAGTCATCCGTGTTGAACGCAAGGACTTGCGTGACGCTCTTGTCGTCATCAACGCCTTCGTAGCACTCGTGTGTTGGTGGATCGGAGTCTCCGGCTACACCTACGTAGGCGGCTTTAGCAGCGGCGGCCAGGGATTCATCACGTTTCTGCTCATACCGTTGCTACTGACAGCCGCAACCTATCTGACCACACGCCACCCCAGGCGCCCAGCCCACCGGGCGCACCTGGGGCGCCACCAATCCGACAAATAGCTCCGAGGAACCGACCATGCGTCGCAGTGCCGGGGAACAGCTGGCATCCGATCCACGCTCCCCAACCGGGGAACCCTCCACGGCACAAATCTCGCACAGTTCCGAAAGACCGCAAGCCTCCGCTGAATAACCCTAGGTTTTCGAGGCGCATAGGTTTCGAGACACCCAGATTGGCAACTTGCTGCTACTTCTTCTTCCTGTTCTTGCGTTGCGGCTGGATGCGCTGGCCCGCGGGTTCAGTAACGGAGGGAATGGATGCAGCCTCACCCCAGCTTCCACCCAGAATGGGCAGTGCCGGCATTCCCTTGGCAGCCCGGCGTTCGGCCATGGCCTTCGCCGCCGGCGACCCTGGCGTCGGCATCCTACGGATGACGAAGAACTGCTGACCCATCGTCCACAGGTTGGTGACGGTCCAGTAGATCAGGACACCGATCGGAAAGTTGATGCCGCCCACACCGAAGACGATCGGCAGGATGTAGAGCATCATCTTCTGCTGGCGCATGAACGGGCTGGCCAGGGCCTCTTCCGACATGTTCTTGGCCATAATCTGCTTCTGCGTGATGAACTGCGAGGCCGTCATCGTCAAAATCATCGCGATGGTCAGGACCGTAACCGCGATATGTCCATCGCTATATAGCAGCGCCGCCGACAGCGGTGCGCCGAAAATGCTCGACTGGTCGAACTGCACCACTTGTGCGTGACTCATCGCCCCGATGCCGTTCCCAGCGGCGGAAGCACCGCTGATGCCCGACAGCAGGGTAAACAGCGCAAAGAAGAACGGCATCTGGACCAGCATCGGCAGGCACGCAGAGAACGGGTTGGTCCCATGCTTCTTGTACATGGCCATCTGTTCCTTCGCCATGGCTTGGCGGGACAGCGGGTCGGTCTTGCCCTTGTACTTGTCCTGGAGCTTCTTCATGTCGGGCTGGAGCAGCTGCATGCCGCGCTGGGCTTTGATCGGCCTGACGAACACCGGGATCAGGGCGGCACGGATCACCAGCACCAGGCCAATGATGGACAGAGTCCAGGTCCAGCCGGAGGCCTCGGGCAGGCCTAAGATGCTCAGGCCCTCGTGGAAGCCCACCATGATGATGGACACAAGCCACTAGAACGGAAACATGATGGTTTCAAGGAAGTCCATATGGTGCCCCTATCTTTTAGGTGGAAACCAGAACCTAGTCGTCAGTTCGATTGGCCACATGATGTAGCCCAAGGGAGACCAGGACTCCTCGAATACGACATGCAGGGTACGGACGATGCCAACAAAGCCCCCTTTACGCGAGGCATTAGGGGGCTGTATCCGAAACGGATGTTTCGATGGCCGTCCAAGCTACGGCCGTCCCTGCCGGGATTACCTGGCAGGCCTGACTGAGCACTTCTCGCTCACCAATCAATTGTCCAGTCCTGGGATCGATGATGATCTCCTTACTTCCGAACCCTGAATTGTCTGTGTGTCCGATGGCGACACCGGTCTGGCCGTTCAGGTTTGCTTGCCCCTCGGTGATTGTTACGCCCGGGACCCGCTCGTCGTAGTAGGCGTCGGTGACGTCACGCGGCTGCATCTCTTAGCGGGCACCCGCCCCGTGCCAAGCCAGCCAGGCTGCGTGGTGCATTAGTTGCGGGGCTGTCACCAGGGCCCCTCTGAAGAAGAACTAGGGAAGTTTTGGTTTCTGCGAATGCCGCTTGCGGGCTATCAGCTGAGCCGCGACCTGGGTAAATCGAGCGATGACAAAAGCGATCGCTATTCCGAGTATGAGAAGACCAGACACCCCATAGCCCGACCCGTTGTCGAGCTCGACGCGGCCCAGCAGATCACCATGGAAGACAAAGTACTCCAGAAGCCAAGCGCCAAAGCTAATGACGAAGGCAACGGCGAACAGGGCCCAAACGGCGTTCATGCCACGAAAAAAGCCTCGACTCTTTCCCAAATCTCCTGCTGCTGTGTGCATGACTCTTGCCTTTCTCTGGTTATGAAGTCTGCCCCAACGCAGATCTGCTACTGCACCTCGGAGTGCCCGCCATGCAATGGATCGGCTGACTGCTTTCCGAGAAAGACCGTTGCGGTCGGCCGCCGCGTACTGCTCGTAGAGGTCCGACAGTAGCTCCTCCCGCCGGCCTTGAGCCATCAATTTTGGAACTGAGCGCGTATAAGCGGTGACCCACCACAGGACCGCTTTCGCTGTCCAGGATTCCAAGTACGGCCGCCGCTCATTCATGCTCGCGCCGGCTTCATTTGAGTTGGAGCGGGATTCCGCGCTGGCACTACTTTCGCTAACTGAAGTGCAGCTTTCCCAGGTGCCGTGATGCTGTAAAGGCGTCGCCGGGGACGGCCTTCGCCTTCTGCGATCTCCGGGCTCTCCCACTCCGCTTCCAAGAAACCTGCCCCGCTCAGTCGCGCCAAGGCCTTGTATAGCGTCCCGTGTGCTGCCAGCATCGTTCCGCCCTTTGCTGCCAGGGTGCTGGCTAGAGAAAAGCCGTATGCCGGGCGACCTGCCAGTTTCGATTCTTCAACGATCTCCAGGATGCGCACTTCGAGTGGGAGTAGCGTTCCCTGTTTTCTGCGGCCCATTGCTAAAGAATAGGAAGATAGCTTCTCATAGTCAATGGTCGGGCAGGCCAAGATTTGAAACCAGATAGCAGCAAAGTTGCTTACGGAAGAACGCGCCCGCAAAGCCGGTCGTGAGACGAACCTCTACCGGGCAGAACGCCCTTCGACTGGTGAGGACCAATCCCGACAGCTCGTCGCAGGGTGCTCGGGATCAGGACCGATATCTGCGGCGGCAGTAGGTAATCATCACTACACCTGCCAAGACGTTGAGAGCTGGGGACAAATAGAGCCACCAATTTCGCGGCGGGTCAGAAAGGATGAAAGCAACATGTGCGACCGCACCGACGAGTAGTAACACGCCGACCCAGAACATGGCTCTCCACAATTTCCGATCCGCTATGCTGCCTGCTTTTTCCCAGTCCATAGGAATAGTGACTCACACTTCGAGTCTGTACGGGAAGGCCGTCTGCGCAGCCCGCCCAATGAGTCCGTGGGCTGTCTTGCACCCCTAGGGTTTCGAAGCGCAGAGGTTTCGCGACACCGGAGTGGACTCGGGAATGACACGGCGTCCTTTTTCGTCCGGTCGGGGCACAAATTTGCTGGCCTAACTATGGTCATGGCCCACAACCCCGCCACAATGAAACCCACAATTACCAGTACTACGATCCAGCCGAAGATACGCCAAAAGGTATTGCCGCTACCGCCAGCCACCATGCCCGCAATTCAAATACTTCTCTGACGCTCGTGGTGCCTCAGCGTAGAGCGCTCTGCCAATTTTTGAGGCTTATTGATGGACCGGCTTTCGGGCGGCGCCTGGAGCGCTATTTCCCGCGAGGATCATGACGCACACCGAGGCGAACGTGCCTGTCGGTAGGCTGCCGGGTCATGATGGCAGCGAAGTCAGGATGTCGTGCGGCCACTCCCTGGTTAGCACGTCGTTCAGTTCCTCATTCGGGCTGGACACGCAGTAAGGTGTTTGCTCCGTGTTCAGCACGGCCAAGTTCACTGGAACGGCCAAGAAACCCCAAGGCTGGATCTTGTTAGCCAGGTAGCCTGTGAGTTTCAGGTCGGCATATTCAGGGGCGTTCCAAACCCTACAGGCATGCTGCAGGTCATCCGGATGGATGGCGATCCAAACCCCAAACCGGAACTCGTGCCCGCCCTGAAGTTTGACCGGCAGCAGGGCGCGGACGAACGGGCCGATGTTCGGGATCTGCATGAGCGTGGCCGTGGTCGGATCCGGGTCGCTCAGCCAGCTGCCTTCAGTACGATGCTGCTCAGGGCTGTTAAGTACAGGGTCCGGGAGGCGGAACCGGACATCCCTTTCATGCGCCGCCAGAGATTGCCCGCACATCCCGCAATTCCGCTTCTTACCGAAAACCATTTGTCCCCCAAACCGATGTCATTCAAGCTGAGTCTACGTGGGGCTCGGCACCTCAGTCCTGACCACGCCCGGAGAACCTTGTGGCGACCTGAGACCCACAAGGGGATCCATTCAGGAACCCTGACCGGGCAGAATTTTGGGTCAACGGCGCGTGAGTGACAAGAGTGGCGAGGAAGAGCCTGCGAGAGGAAAGCTACCCTCAACGGGCATGACCTGGGCGAACGTCGGGTCAAGCTTTTAGGCCGCGTTGGAACCGGACTGAGCCTTCTTAGACTGCCACCACATCACCAAGTAGGCAACGGCCAGCACGAGAGAGATGACGGTAAGAATGAGATGCAGATAGTCAGGGGTTCCTCGGGAGAATTCCATAACCGTCAGGGTCAACCACAAGAACGAAGTTAACGACCAAAGCACCGTCCAAAACAGCAGGGCGCGCCGGCTGGGCTTCGGAGCCTTCTTCCCGGGCTCGGTCAGACCCATCATGTCCGTCATCCGCAACCAGGCGTTGCGTGGCCCGCTACCCGTCATGGCCTTACGGTAGCCGCCGTCCAGGAGGTTAGGAATAGCAAGGGCGGTCGAGCGGGCGAGTGCCTAAAAACTTCTTGTCACTCCCTACTCTGTTCCCGTGGCCTATTCCTTTGCCGCCGCCACAGCAGCGCCATCTGAACGGTCAGCACGAGCGATATCAGCCCGGAAACTAATGACAAGACATTGACGACAGCACCATCCGTGTAGGTTGCTGCGATGACCAATGAAATAGGCGCGGCCGCAGCAAATGCGATCGTGAGGGCGGGGATAATCCACCTAGGCGTCCCGGGTGGTATGCGACCATGGCCTCTCCCGGACTTTTCAGGCATCATCATCGGGCACCTCGTCTTCTCGGTAAATAAGTCACTCGTGACTCAATCTAAGGCGGATGATCCAACGATAGAAGTCACTTCCCGGAGATCGATCTGCCACCTTCAGCGGAGCGCAACATTCCATTTATAGGGAACGTTCAATGGCGAGGTTCGCGCCCCGGGAGCATGGCACCATCGACTTCATCATGTAGGTAAGGGACACTTGAGCCTGAGTCAACTGATGGACCTGCGTACCCATTCGATGGCGTGTGGGAGTCAAGGAAAACAATGGCCAGTTTTTGGAACAAGAAGACACCGTCTGTGACCCTGATTTTGTCGGCGATCGTGTGTATCTCATTATTCATAGCTGTTTCAGATGACAGCCGATTTGGCTATTGGCCGCCGATAGTTCTCCTAGCCGCCATTGCTTTTACTATCGTCAATAACCGCAGGATAGACCGTCTGGAAGCACGAAAACCCACGGACGAGAAAAACTAGGCCGAGTCTCCAACTCGAGCTGCAGGGCATCGCGCGGCGTTTGACGAAGCAGCACCGGGCGTGAATGGGAACACTAAACAGCATCCTTGGCCAGACCTGTATCAATCAGGGGTTGCGACGAGCTCCAGCTCGAACCCATCGGAATTGGCGAGGTACGCGGCGTAATGATCGGGGCCGCCGGCATGGGGGTACTTGTCCTGAAACAACTGCACCCATCCGTGCAGGCGGCTCTCCTTCACGAACGTGTCCAGGTCCTCTTTGCTGCCGGCATGGAAGGCAAGATGATTGAGCCCTGGCAACGTGCGCTCGTGTTCGTGGCCGCTCATGGTGGGAGACTGCTCGGCAACGATGTAAGTTCCTCCGAGCCTCCAGCTGAGGCCTGTGGCCCAGCTCTGGTAAATCGAGTACCCCAGCGCCCCCAACACCCACCCCCATTCATCTTTGGCGCGACCGAGGTCAGGGACCCACAGCTCGATGTGGTGCAAGGTCCCCTTGGTATCGCTGTTCACGAAGGTAAGTCTTTCACGGCCGCGGTCCGTCTCTCCGTTTGCTGAACACGGCCGCGGCGTCCGCGGCAGGATCCCGTTTAACGGGGGTACCGAAGCTGCGCGCACCAGACGCAACGTGTCTCGTAACCTGGCGCCTCGAATCCCTAGCGATTCGAGGCATCTGGGTTATGAGACACTTCGCCTACGACATGCCTTTCGATCGGTCCAGGTCTCTTGCCGGAATATGCCTGGACAGCGCCCCGGCGGGGGCGCCGGTGTCCTTCCCCCGGCTAAGCTGGAGCCACGTAGCCATTTAGGTGGGGGGACCTCAATGACAGATCTTCAGCACGCCGAGACATCTGAAAGCACAACGACGTGGTCGCGGCGCTATCGGCGCATGACGCTGATCTACGGCGTCGCAGTTCTTGTCTTCCAGCTGCCTTTGATTGTGGGTCTCTTCCTGCTCAGCTTTTGGCTCCTGAATGTTGCCGGGCCGCTTATGCGAGGGGACGTCGCATTCGGCCATCCTGCCTACGAGTATCTGCAGAGCTCGAAAGACCTGCTTGTCGCAGCCTTGGGAGTGCTGACCGCGACATTGGCTCTCTCCTCAGTCCTGCTGCACCGCTGGTGGAAACGCTCCACGGCAGCCCTGGGTCCAATGCCGGCGGAGCTGCGTCCGAAGACCTTCAAGGCCTGGAACCGGCAGAGGCGAATCATTAAAGTCACCTACCTCGCGGCGGGGGCAGTACTCCTGTGGATGTTGGTCGCGACGGTGACCAATGTTGCCTCCGGGGTGCAGGCCTACGAAGCCTGGTCCGCCCTTGGCGAAGTCGGGTTCGACGATCCGGGCTACGACGAAGCGCACTCCCTGCTCGATATGTCCATCGCTCTGGGAGTTGCCGGTGCTATCGCTTTCAGCATCATCAGCGTTTCCTGCTGGCGTAGCTACGGTCGGGCGCAACAGGTGCTGGGTCCAGAACCTGCCCGAGTCACGATCCGCGAACTGGACGAATTAAGCGTCAACCAAAGGGATTAGTTAGCCAAGTGCGTCGCGCCCGCTCAGGATCCCTCACCGGGCAGGTTCGAGCACGACGGATCGAATACTCTTCGGCGCGATCGAACTAGGGTTTGAGCTCGAAGTAGCCCATCTCAAGATCATGCTCGATCTGAGTACGAACGTTCGCGATCACGTGCAGAAGGTCGTTGAAGTGGTAGACGACTGCCTGTAGCGCGGATTCGAGGCTCACGTTCTCTAGGCGGGCCAGACGATCGTCGTCCTCGTGCAGGGCAATCCCGTAGATGTAATCCATCGCGACCAGATCGCTGCCAAGCAATTTGCCGGGGCCCAATCCGTTGTCCATTTCGAGGCGGCCCGAGTGAAAGATCGGGCCTGACGCCCCAATGCGCGGGCCGATGACTACCTGCGCCACGTGCTGCTTCAAGGAGCGCCTAGCCTTCGCCTGCTCAGGTGTGAGGAGGCTCTGAAGCGCAGTGACGATTCCTGGCAGATAGCAGTCCTCGCCAGGAGTGAAGAACACACGGCACTCAACGATTGTCGAGTCCACCATTCGCTTGTCGAGCCGCTGGTCTTCGACCCCGGTAATGCGCCACGTGTCTTCGTCAAGCCGCTGCCATGTGAGTTCGAGGAGTGGAATGTGACCACCCGCGTCCCTCAGGGCAGTGATTGGCTCACCCAATCCGGGGCTCGAACGTCTGAGGAACTTTGAGAGCTTGCGGCGGGCGTGGTCTTGAACCCTCGGAGGTGCTGCGGCCATACTCGGACCCTACCGTGTGCATCAGCGAAACAAGACGCTGGCGAGCCGTGGGGCGTTGCCGCAGGTGGATGCCCAAGCGGACCGCGCCGCAGAGGGTTGCAGTTGCGGGCGCATGCCCCCGTACAAGGTCCGCAGCATGTTCAAGAAGCGTTCGCAGAGCTATTCTCGGCAGATGAACGAACACTTGGTTTCGGCCGAGGCCGAGGGATACACATTTACGTTCGGCATTAGCCGAACGACACTTCGGATAGCTGGGCTGTGTGCAGTCGTTGCCGGGGCAATCCTTGCTGTCTTGATAAACGCCACGGAGCCGTTTCGCGTCCCTTTGGGAATTGCCCTTGGAGTCCTCGCGATCACCCTGCTAATCGCCTACGCCGTCACCAGCTCATCACGGGCACATGAGTGCAGGCCAGCGTCGACTAAACGCATTAGGGAGCGCCAAGTGATGTTCGGCAAGATAACGGGTAAGAAGTCCCTGGCGGCGGAACTTGCCCTCCTTGCAGAACTCCATAGAAGTGGCGCGCTTTCTGACGAGGAATTTAGCGCCGCCAAGCGCCGCATCCTTGGCAGATAGCCCAGGAGTGGGCGCTCCCTGCGACGTTTTGACAGGCGCAGGAGGCAACGTCAGACGGCTGGCGCGTGTGGGGTACGGTCTCTTCGGATGACGACCGCGAGCAGGACTATCAATGAAACGGCGCTGAAGGTATACAGAACCTTGCCCCAGGGCGCGTAATCCGCGCCGGATATTCCAAAGGCATCAGCGAGTCCCATGCCAGCTGGAAAGGAAGCCATCCAATGTGACGGCGCTGCTAGCACCAGCAGCAATAGGTCGAGGGCTGCAACGGCTTTTCCTGAGATGGAACGCCTCAGTCCGGCCATCAGAACTACTGCCGCCAAGGCAGTTCCAGTGGCTGCCCATATAAGAACCGCCGGCGCGGCAAGTGATTCATTCGCCCCATCCATGACTGCTTGGATTTCAGCCAGCGTGGCGCCTGGAACAGCAGCCAGAGGATTCCACACTAGAACCTGTAAAGCACCGGCAATTGCGTAGCCCGCTACGAGCAGCAATCCCGCTACTCCTACCCATGTGGCCGAGCGCTGTTCATCATTTCCCCAATGCCCCATACCTGCAGCCTAGCGTCAACGTTTTTACTCCGTGATCTGAAAAAGGCCGAGACGGAAATTCACGCTACGGGTTCCCGAATGGACCGGCTTACGGGACTGTTGGGATCCATTCAGGAACCCTTTGGGGGCTGCCGGGACATTCAGTAGCCCTCGGCGTGCAACTGGGTGTCACTCGATAGTCTGGCAACATGCCCATTCAGACACGCGGCGCCACGCGCTCTCCTGTAGTCGCGGCTTGCGCCGTCCTTCTAGGCTTGCTTGTCCTTTGGATAGCGCAGCCTATTTTGCCCAGTTGGGGATGCGCGGTCAGCCTTTCGGCGATGTGCCCACCGCATTTGCTGCCTGTTCGTGCCTCGCTAATTAGTGCAGGCATCCTCGTGGCATTGCTCGCGACGGTCATCATCGGACTATTGCTTCGGCCGTCCCGGGCAAGCACCTGGCTGGGAGGCATGTACCGAAGCGTCGTCCTCGCAGTGCCTGTAATCCTGGTCCTGACAGTCGTCGCGCACTTCGTGATACCGCAGCCCTGAATCGATCCTGCTGGTCGCGGATTGCTGTTGCGGGGTCGAAAGCATCTGGATGCAAGCCGGTCTATCCGAGGAACCTCTGCAGGAAACCTGAACGGGCGCGGCCCAAGAGGTCTACCCAAGCTTTGCGTGGAGAGCCATCAACAACAGACCTGCAACGAAAAGCAGGACACAGAAAAACGTTCCTAGAAGTTCCATGCCCCGCACCTGCTCGGCTTTGTCTCTGGCAGGAAGGACTTTGAACTTCTGTGTAATCAGGAACACCTGATATGCCGCTATCCGCTTACGGAAGAAGAACCAAACGACCGCCGCCAGCACGAAAAATACGCCTTCACCCACTCGTTCCCCCTACATGATTAGCAGGCTCACGCTAGCAGGGAGTCTGAACGTCTCACTCATCAGTTCAGTGTTGCAGACTGCATCCTCCATCGGTTACCAGGCATTTGCAGCAAATCCCTGAGTGGCTATCTCTGGCCGCAAGAGCGACACGCCACGGACCCTCACCGTATGGAAGTTGGCGGGTGAAAAAGTAGCAGCTTCTGAGTAGGGTGGGTTGATGACAACACGACTCTCGCGTGTTTTGACTGCCGCCACAGTCTTTCTGCTGGGGGCACTCCTATTGATCTTGATACTGGACCAAGCGACTGAGATGGACCTGGGCGGGTGGATCCGTCCGCTCGCAGCGGCCCTCGGGGTGCTGATCCTGATTCGCGTACTAACCGGTATCCGATCTTGGCGTTCGAGGATTGCCGCTCCGGTTATCGGTTCGGTGTCCGTCCAATCAAGAATGTTCGGCTTTACCCCGGGAAGCTCAATAGTTGAGCACTCCAACGGGCCAACCGACACAACATCCAACTTCGAAGCCGATGTAGATCTCCGACGCAGTCAAGGTGCGGATTCCGAATAATTAGCCGGCTATCCGGCTGAAGGCTTTTTGGGGTTGCGAGCCTCGCGACCGGCAGCGAGTGGATCTACTGGCCGCCGGCGTTCGGGCGCTCCTGCATCGCTGATTTACTCCGGGAACTTCCCGGCACTTGCCGAAGGGTAGACAGGCCTCCGTCGGACACAGCTCCGCAAGCTTCGCCAGCAACCAACACAACGGGGAGAAAAAGCTGGTGGGGAGACTGCCAAGCCTGACTCCTACCGCTTGACAAGACATAGAAGGTCTGTGACTCATCCGAAGGAGAAAGCACGATGCGGGCTGCTCTGATGTTCTGCGAAAAATGAATCGCCGCGTCAAGGAGCATGCTACCGACCCCGCCGTTGCGGTGAGCCTCCACGACGAATACGTTCCCGAGATAGACCCAGCACGATGGTTTTCTTGCCGGGCTTCGGCATGCGCTCGAACACCATGAGATTCAGCATTCCGATAGGCGTGCCGTCCAGATCCGCGACGAACATCGTGCGCGCGTTGTTCGCCTCCCAGGTTCGATAATTGTTATCGAAGTCTGGATCCTCGGTCGATTCCCCCATTAGTTCCGCGACCCAAGCGGCCCGCAGTCGAATGAGACTGGGCGTATCAGTTGAGCGTGCCTGACGAATGCTGAGCATCCGCCTACTCTAGCCACCTGCCGCCCAGAGGCCGGCCCGTCCAAAGTCTAGAAACGTCCGTTCAGCCTTCGTCCTCCGGGACGCCGGTCTGCACTAGTCGAGGCCTCCGGCGCTTTTGAGGATCGCCGCCACCACGTCCGCTTTGTGTGTTGTGTACGCGCCCCAATCTTTGGTTCGGGCCGCTGCTTCGCGCTTGACGCTCAGGTAGCGCTCCCTTGCTTTGATGTCCCTCCTCAAGATGTCCCGGAACACAATGCGCCGGAGCCATTGGCGCCCCTGGATCTCCACGAGGTGGACGATGATCTCTCTGTTCTTCCTGTTGGGCAGGCTGAACCAGGCGTGTCCTTCTCTGTGGCCCTCGCAGTCGAATCCATCCGAGTTGAGCAGGTCCGTTGCGGTAGACCATTGGTGTAGGTTCACGCCGACCAATACGTCGACAACGTCCTTGGCAGGAAGATCCGGAATGGAGGTCGAACCGATGTGCTCGATCTCCGCGTCCGGTAACAGGGAAGCCAGCCTTCCGCGCACGACGTCAAATCTTGCTACCCATCCTTGTGGGTCAGCAGGGACAAGTTCGATGCTGTCGGCTTCCATAATCCCTACCGTGGTTGCTTGGAAAGGTGCCCCAGGCCCTCAGGGCCCCGGGGTATGGGCTGCTCTGACGAAGCCAAATGCGATATTCACCCTGATGCTAATACATGCGACCGCTGGGTTATGCAGTTGGATCACGTGGGCATTGGTGGTGTTCACCTCGCCCGAAAGGGTGCCGCCCAACTTTCGGGACCGTGAGGTCATGCCTACTCCGTTGCGCCCTTTTTACGCATCGTCTAATGCCCGGTCAAGGTTCCATCTGAGGGCGACCGCCCTTCTCCTCGTCCACTTCGGTGTCTCGAAACCGCCGCGCCTCGAAACTCTAGGATTTCGAGGCAGTCTGAGGCGCAGCGATACGGACACGTCCCAAGATGACGCTTCTCAAGCTGCCATGCTTCCTTCTGCGCCTGACTGGTAAGTTCACAAGTAGCCTGTTGATGGGTTTTTGACCAGGGACGGAGCAACTATGGAACCGGGCCCCCAAAACCTGTTGGAGCTCAGAGGGGCGGCCGAACTCCAGCCCTCGTGGTTCCTGGACCTTGTCCAGCCGCAGATCGGCGGCGGGAGATTTGATCCGGGATACCTGTCAGAAATCGAGAGCCACTCTAGTGCGACCTCCCTTCGTCTCAGCGGGCTGGACCAGGCCGCGTTTGAGCGACTGGTCTCCAGCTACGGAAGACAGTTCACTGCGATTGAGTTCTGGAAGTGCCCCAGAATTGAGGACCTTACCCCAATTGAGGACCTGGCCGGGCTCCGGATGGTCTCGTTCTATTGGAATCAGCGGTCCACGCGACTTTGGAACCTTTCCCGTACTCCGCATCTGAATGCACTGCGGGTAGAGGACTTCACCCGCTTCCACAGGCTGGATGACCTGTTGTCCGGGCACGCATTGAAGGAACTCATCCTCGGTGACGCGGTATGGGACAAAAGCACTTTCGAGACGCTGGAGCCCCTTGCCTCGCTGCCGGGACTACTGAGTCTAAGCCTGCTGCCGAAACGCATCGACGATGGCCGGATCCAGCCGCTTGGCACGCTTACCAACCTCGAAAACTTACGGATACCATTCAATCTGTTCACGATAGAGCAGCTCGCTTGGCTCCGTGCACGGTTGCCTGAAACGGTGGAATCGAAAGCATTGAACGGCCTACTTCCACTAACGACACCCTTCGACATGGGTGGCAGACCGCGCGACGTTCTCCTGATCGGGAAGCGGAAGCCTTGGCTCAACTCCGAACAGGATGCGGCAAGAATTTACAGGCACGTTTCCAGGTTCGAACAACTAGTGGTCTGTCTCAGTTTTGTTTGATGGTCTCGAGGGCGACGCGGCCGCGGGCTACTTTCTTAAGGATTGAGTCTGCGGTCGCGGTCCATACCAGGGGCTTGGGTTCGGTGTTGTGGGCGGCGAGGTACTCCTCGATTTTGGTGATCAGATCCGGTACCGAATGGAACGCACCGCGGCGTAATGCCTTGTCGGTCAGTTCCCTGAACCAGCGCTCGACCAGGTTCAGCCACGAGGATGAGGTGGGGGTGAAATGTAGCTGGAACCTCGGATTTCTGACCAGCCAGGCCTTCACGTCCGGGTGTTTGTGGGTGGCGTAGTTGTCCAGGATCAGATGGACGTCCAAACCGCGCGGGACTTCCTTGTTGATGGTTTTGAGGAACACCAGGAATTCCTCGTGCCGGTGCTTGGGCAGGCACGAGCCGATGACTTTTCCGGTGGCCACGTCCAGGGCGGCGAACAAGGTGGTGGTGCCGTTGCGTTTGTAGTCATGGGTCATTGTTTCGGCCCGGCCCTTCGTCATCGGAAGGGACGGCTGGGTGCGGTCCAGGGCCTGGATCGAGGATTTCTCGTCCATGCACAGCACGATCGCCTTCTCCGGCGGGTTCAGATACAGACCAACGACATCGATGAGTTTTTCCTCAAACTTCGGATCGTTGGAGAGCTTGAAAGTATCCACGAGGTGTGGTTTCAAGCCCCGGGCCGCCCAGATCCGCTGAACCTGCGCCGGGGACACACCCACCTTCGCGGCCATCGTCCGCACCGACCAGTGCGTGTGTCCTTCGGGCTTGGAATTGCGCGTCAGATCAACGATTTCATCGATCTTGGACTGTGGAATGACCGGCTTGCGGCCACGCCCGGCACGCACCTCGCCCAAGTGGGCCAAGCCTTCTGCCTCGAACCGGGCCCGCCACGACCTGACCGTCCCCGGACTCAGCCCGGCAACCTTCGCGATCGAATCATTGGCCAACCCCTCCGCGGCCATCAACAACACCTGCGCCCGCTGAACCTCGCGATGGGACGCCGTCTGCGACTTCGCGAGCACCTCCAACAAAGCACGCTGGGAATCAGAAACCACCAAAGCAGGAGCAATGTTCGCCATGACACAAGCTTAACGCTCAAAGCATCAACTATTTTGGAGACACACCACTAGATGCAAGGTTTCGAAGCGACCCGGGCCTCGAGCCGGAGTGACCAATCGCAGAAAGCCCGGCCGCTATCGAAGTTGCTGAGGGCCGAATTGCCTGTCGATTGCGCCCGCAAGGGAATCGTTCACCGCGCATCATTATGGATCCTCATTTCGAGTCTCCACGGACTAAACACGAACTGAGTCCGCCCGTCGCTGACAGGGCGCCCTTACGGTTCTGCCGACTCGTCGCGTGCTTTGCCTCCGACGAGTGACACTAAGGCCCCCACTCGAAACCCAAGCGATACAAGGCAGCCCACGTCCTCAATGGGGGCTGTGCAATCGGCTTTGGACATTCCGTGCAGCCGACTTCGAAAACTGACAAGGGGGATGCCGCATGAATCATTGGTGCGCAATCGGGGCGACAATGGTGGCATGAGCTCAGCGTCGACTCGAAACCGTTCCGGAAGCCCACCCCTCCGAGTCCGGAGCCGCGGCGCGGGCGTGCGGCTGGTCGCGCAGCGGGTGCTGCGGTGAGCACGTTCGTCCTGATCCCGGGAGCAGGCGGCACCGCCTGGTACTGGAGCCGCGTCGTTCCGCTGCTGCAGGAGGCCGGCCACCACGCCATCGCCGTCGATCTGCCCGGAGACGACGAAAGCGCCGGGCTCGCCGAGTACGCGGACCTCGTGATGGACGCCGTCGGCGAGCATGAGGGCGTGGTGCTGGTGGCCCAGTCGCTGGGCGGCTTCACGGCGCCGTTGGTGTGTGAAAAAGCTTCCGTCGGCGAGCTGGTGCTGGTGAACGCGATGATCCCCGTGCCGGGCGAGACCCCGGGCGCGTGGTGGGACAACACGGGATGGAGTGCGGCCCAGCAAACTGCCGCGAAGGCGCACGGCTACAGCACGGAGTTCGACACAGAAACCTACTTCCTGCACGACGTTCCCCCGGAAATCGCCGCCGAAGGCGAGCCGCATCAGCGGCCTGAAGCAAACGCAGCCTTCGAATCGGTGTGCAACTTCGCCGCGTGGCCCAGGATCCCGACGCGCGTACTCTCCGGCGAGGGAGACCGGTTCTTTCCCCTGGACTTCCAGCGCCGGATTGCGCGTGAACGCCTCGGCATCGAGCCTGACGTACTGCCGGGCGGTCACCTCCTCGCGCTGGCAAACCCCGACGGCGTAGCCAGGTACCTGCTGCGGAGTTGAGCACGGACACCGGAGACACGGAGCAGCCAAGGGCGAGCCACCTGGATCACTGGTATTGCTCCGGGGAGCCATGCGCCCAACACGGCCAGCGCACTGATCCAGGTCGTTATCCGCCGTTTCACGCCCGCCCTCAGCCGGGTGGACGCGCCCCTTCCCCATCGGCTTGGCGAGGCCGCCCATCCCATAACTCATGCTTGCGAATCGTTCCCAAGACTTCAATAGTCGCGACACCATGAGCGGGAAAATCGCGACGGCGGAACAGTCACCCGGTCCTGCTACCGCTGCCTGCAACGCCGTGGTACTTTCAGCCTGATCAGGATGTCCCATACGGCCCCCCAATCCAGCCCGGCTCCTGGCGCAAACCCCTGAAAGGGAAGGCAACGATGCCAACTCTATTGATTTTCCACGAGGTCGACGACGTTGAGCACTGGCTCAACTCACCAAAGCGAGAAGAAGTCTTCGGGCCCCTGGGCATCACGGTCCGAACGTTCGTGGACCCGGCAAAGAGCCAGCGGGTAGGCCTGATCGCCGAGGTCCCCGACATGGAAACATTCCAGCGATTCATGGAGTCCGAAACGGCAGCCGAGGCGATGAAATCCGACGGCGTCCGTCCGGACACAGTCCTGACGCTTGTGGAGCCATAACCGGCAGCCCAACAGTCAGCCGTCCAGGACCTGCCGGACCCCAAGCTCGCCGACGGCGAACATCCGCGGGTTGTCATCGGAGTTGCTCAGCATGGCGGTGGACAGGTTGAGGGCCCACCCGCGGGCCCTCGCCCACGTGTCGTCATCCACCGCGCGGCCAAAGGCGCCCCTGAAGCGCCGGCGGGCCCCGGCGTCGAACATCAGCCACCCCAGCGCAAGATCGACGGCGGGGTCCCCGGCCCCGACATCGCCGAAATCGATCACACCGGCCAGCCCGCCGTCGTCGGCCAGCAGAATGTTGCCGGGATGCAAGTCACCGTGAAGCATTATCGGCGGACCATCCCAGGCTTCGGCGGCGAGGGCCTGCGCCCATAGTGCCCTCAGGGCTGCCGCCTGCGGGTAGCGTTCGCGGTCCCCGAGGCGTTCCACTACCGCCGCGTCGCGGTCCGCCAGCGGCACCCCGCGGAACGGATTCACCGGGACGCCGGATTCGGCTGGCACGTGAAGGGCGCGGAGGAAGCCGGCCAGCGCTTCAGCGGCAGGGCCGCGGCGGGCGGGGTCGACGTCGGCCGCAGCAGTTCCGGGGACCCACCGCACGACGCTCCACGGCCACGGAAACTCCGGCGTCGGCCGGCCGGCGTGGACGGGGACGGGAACCGCCACCGGGGACCGGCGGGCTATGGCGGGAAGGTACGCCTCCTCATGCATAATCAGCGGGACGGCTTCCGCGCGGCGCGGCAGCCGGATGGCCAGGGCGTTGCCGAGCCGGAAGGTGGCGTTGTCCCAGCCGTTCGCCACCCGCACCAAAGGATGGCCCGCAAGGTCGGGCCGCTGGCTCCGGAGGAGCCGCCGCACGAGGGCGTCGTTCACGTCCACCGTGGCTGGGGGCATGTGCGCCATTTAGATCCCCGAGCTGATCTGCGCGTCCGCTGACCTACGTGTCACGAGACCCCGGCGAGGACGCCGTCGATCCGTGTCAGCAGGCCCGGCCAGCCGTTGCCCATGCCTTCCAGGGCCTGCCTGCCCATGGGGGTGTCGAGGCGGAAACCGGCGTGTTCGTGCTGAAGGACGGTGCCGTCCCCGTCGGATTCGAGCCGCCAGGTGATGGTGGTGTCCAGCATGCCCTCGGAGAACAGGAAGCTGATCGATGTGCCGGGGTCCACGGTGAGCACTTCGCACTGCTGCTGGCCCCAGGATCCCATGTCCATGGTGAAGCGGTGCCCGACAACCGGAGCGATGTCGCCCGGGGCCCACCACCGGGCCAGCAGTTCGGGTGTGGTCAGCGCGTTCCAGACGGCTGCACTGGGGTGCGGGAAGCGCCGCTCGAGCAGGATGGCGTTCTCGGTCATGAAGGTTTCTCCTCGTCCAAAAGTTCTCCCAGCGCGTCCAGGCGCCGGTTCCAGTACTGCTCAATGTGCTTGACCCAGCCGCTGACCTCGGCGAGCCCTGCAGGCTGGAGATGGTACAGCCGGTTGCGGCCGTGCCGCTCCTCCCGGACAAGGCCGGCCTCGCGAAGAATGCCCAGATGTTCGGACGCCGCCGAGCGGCTCAGGTCCAGCAGCCCGGTAAGCTGGCCCGCCGTCCTCGGCCCGTGGCAGAGCTCATCGAGGATGACGCGCCGGGCCGGGTTGGAGAGGGCACCGAAGACATCAGGAAGCACGGAGTCAGTATATGTCGGAAAATCCCGACACATCAATTGGGGGCGTGATTTTCACTTCGCGCGAGGACGCCGAGCGTTTCATCGCCGACGACCCGTTCGTCATCGAGGGACTCGCCGAGCCAAGAATCCTGGAGTGGAATGCCGTGCGGTTCGGATAGCGCGCGACGGCGGGACGTCCCGCCGTCGTCGGCTTAACTAATCGTCAGCTTAACTAAAGGCGGGTGCCCGGGACGCGTCCACGATGGCCAGTTGGCCGGTGGTGTCAGGGACTCCCGGAAACTGGACCTGGGGAGCTTCGGCAGCGGCCGCGGGCGAAGCCTGTGTGGACCGCATGCGAAGAAGTGCCACTGCGGAGATGAGGAACCAGGCGATGTTCGTGACCACCGACGGCCACGCCTCGTGAACCGCACCATTGATAATAAAGGCGCAGGCACCGATGAGGTTCGCCGCCTGGAAGCCCTTGCCGGCGGCCTGCCACCCCATGGACACCGACAGGTACGCACTCAGAATCAGGGCCGCGCCGGTCCACCCGGCGATTTCCCAGAGCAGTTCCATGGTGTCCTTTCGGGGGGTGATGCCCGGTTGCCGTCGCCCGGCGGGGCGCGCAGAACGGCGGGCTAAGAGTCTTGTGTCTGGGGCTGCTGCGGAGTGAGTCAGGCACCCTGGATTTGGCTTTCAACAGCAATTATGGGGACGCCGGGACTGTAGATCAATTGCATTCCTCTGAAGATGTGGTTTAGAAATACTTAACATGGATATTGACCCGCGCCGGCTGCGCGTTCTCCTTGCCGTTGCCCGCACCGGCGGCGTGCTCGCCGCGGCTGACGAACTGGGGATCACGCCCTCGGCGGTGTCCCAGCAGCTCAACAAACTGGAGGACGAAACCGGGCATGCGCTGGTGCTGCGCACGCCCAAAGGTTCGGTCCTGACACCAGCCGGCCTGGCCGTTGCGGAAGCCGGCGAGGAGATCGAGCGCGCACTGAGTGTGGCCCGCGCCCGGATACAGGGCGGCGCCCAAGTGGCCGGCGTGGTGCGGGTGGGTGGATTCACCAGTTTCCTCCGCACCGTGGTGATCCCCCGCCTGCCCGAGTGGCGCCTCCGGTACCCGCAAGTGCAGATCCGGATGGTTGAATGTGATTTCCCGGCCCTGCTGCGGCTGCTCCGGCAGCGGGCGCTCGACGCCGTGGTGGTGGAGCTCGATTCGACGACGCCGGGCCAAGGCTCCCTGTCCGCCGGAATGATCGAGGAGCCCCTGCTGGACGAGCCGTGGAAACTGGTGGTGCCGTCCGGTGCCCTGCTCACCACGGAGAACATTGATCTGGGCCACCTGCCGCTTCCGTGGCTCGGCGTCGACTCCTCAGCGGCCAACGCATCCGTGCTCGGCCGGCTCCGTCAGTCAACGGGCGCCCGGCTGGAGACGGTGCACCAGTACCATGACACGCTGACCGCGCTGGCGCTCGTTGCGGCGGGCGAGGGCGTTGCGATCGTGCCCACTCTGGCGTTGAGCGGCGTCCGCCACGACGGGGTGGATGTCCTGGACGTCCCGGGACTGGGCACGCGGCGCATCGTCCTGCGGCGGTTCGACCGGCGGCGGGCAGCCAGCACGCCCGTGGACACCGTCGCGCGCCTCCTGCGGGAAGCAGCGGCCGGGTTCGACACCCGGTCGGCGTCCTGACCCTCGCCGGCGGCCCCCAGCGGAAAGTCCGACGGCGGCACTCACCTTGAGTGCCGCCGTCGGCCTTTGGCTTCGGTCGGTTCCTCGCCCGTTGCAGTTTTAGAACTGCCCGGTGGGGCCGCTGTCCTTGACTTCACCCCGCCAGCCGCCGGTTTCGCTGCCGCGCGATTCGACGAAGTCCTTGAACTTCCGCATGTCAGCCTTGACCTGCATCTCGTCAATCTTCAGTGCCGCGCCCGCCTTTTCCGTGGCGGTTTCGGGCGCCCATTCGAAATGGACCCTGACCTTCGTGTGATTGGCGTCCAACGGGGTGAACCTGATGATGCCTGCGTGGGATTTGCCGTCGGTGCTGCGCCAGGCGATCCGGTCGTCAGGCTCCTGGTCAACGATTTCGGTGTCGAATTCCCGCTGGACGCCGCCCACCTTGGTCACCCAGTGATTGGTGGTGTCAGTCAGCTGGGTTACGGATTCCACACCGGACATGAACTGCGGAAATGATTCGAACTGAGTCCACTGGTTGTACGCGGTCCGGACCGGAACTGCGACCTCAACGGTCTCTTCAACGTGTTCCATCTGCTTCCTCCTGTCATGACGGGCGGCCGCAACAACGGGCTGGCAGAGTGTGCCATCCTGCCAGTCAGGCAGCCGCCACCTCTGCACGATAAGTCCGGCGGCTGCCCGTGTCCAGACCTTCGGAAATCCCCCAGGGATGTCAGCGTCGTCATCGCCTGGAACGTTCACGTCACACAACGTGACCTCCTCCGCATCCGGATCACCCACGCCCTACCCTTGACAGGTGACTTTGACTACGATCCGCACCGCCGCGAGCTCCCTCGCCGCCGCCGGCCTCCTGTTTGCCCTCGCCGGCTGTTCCGCGCCGGCCACCCAGCCAGGTGCCTCTGCCCCGGCGTCCACGGCTGCGCCTTCTCCGGCAACTGCTTCAGCCAGCGCCTCCGAGCCCTGCGCCGGTGTGAAGGTCATCGTCGATTCGGGCTCCATCAAGCAGTCCGCTGCTGACCGGTCCGTATGCGTTCCCGTGGACGCGCCGACTCCCGCGTCGAAGGTGCTCGACCAAGCCAAGGTGAAGACCGAGGGTACCACCCAATACCCCACGGAAGTCGTCTGCCGTGTGAACGGTGTGCCTGCCGCGGACTTCGACATCAAGCACAAGGACGGCACCTACCGCGAGGACTGCAGCAAGATGCCCGCAGCCTTCGCCTACTGGGGTCTCTGGGTCAGACCTGTCTCCGGTGACTGGGCCTACGCGCAGGAAGGCCTCACCACCCTGCAGGTCAGCCCGGGCCAGAGCCTGGAACTGCTCTTTACGGTCGACGGCGAACCGGCCGCCCCCGCAGCATGACCTTCCGACCCGCGCCGTTACGTGCAGCGGCGGCTCTCGCCGTCGTCTTCGTCGCGGCGCGGGTCATTTACCGCATCCTTTTCAACGGGACGGGCATTGGCGGGCCGGTACTGCTCGACCTGCCGGCGCTGCGGCTGCCTGCCCCGTACGCGCATGTGGTATTTCTTGGTCCGGTCACGGGGCAAGGCCTGTGGCAGGCGGTCCTGTCCGCCCTGCCGATTGCCGGGATGTTCCTCGCCTTCGGCCTGCTCAACGCCTGGGTGGATGTGGCCCGCGGCTTTGTGGTTTTGGCCCGCCGGGGTCCCATGCAGGGCGTGGCCCGGACCCTGGTGGTGGCGTGGGCGGCGCTTCCGGCGCTGTCCGACGCCGTAACCTCCGTCCGCCTGGCGTTCCGGTTGCGGGGCGAACGCTTCGGCCCCCGCGCCCTGGTGCCCGTGCTCGAACGCACCCTGGAACACGCGAGTCGGGTTGCCGCGGCCCTGGAGCTGCGCGGCTTCGGGAGCCGGGCATCCCACCAACCCGGGAACGATGACGGCGGCCCGCTTCTGGTGCGCGACGCACAGTTCCGCATCGGCGACGCGCAGGTGCGTGTCCCGGAGTTCGAGCCCGCACGCGGGTCCATCACGGTCATCACCGGCCCGACAGGTTCCGGCAAGTCCACCGTCCTGCGGGGCATCGCCGGCCTGCTCTCCCACGTTGACGGCGGCGAAATATCCGGCACCATCCGCGTCGCCGGAGTGGCGCGCGCCACCACGCCGCCGCGCGATACCGCCCGCCACGTCGGCGTCGTCCTGCAGAATCCCCGCGCCGCGTTCGCCAGCACCCGGGTCCGGGACGAAATCTGCCTTGCCCTTGAACTGCGCGGCATGCCATCCATTTCTACCAAGGCACGGGTGCTCGACGTCGCGGAACGGATCGGGGTGTCGGCGCTGCTGGACCGGAATGTCAGCACTCTCTCTGCGGGCGAGGCGACGCTCGTAGCCATCGCCGCCGCGGTGGCGGACCATCCGGCCCTGCTCCTGGTGGATGAGCCCCTGGCCGACCTTGATACCGCCGCCCGTACCCGCGTCATCGCCGTGCTCCACGCTCTGGCCCGCGACGCCGGCGTCTGCGTCATTGTGGCAGAGCATCGTGCGGAGTCTCTCGTGCCTGTGGCCGACTCGTGGTGGACCATCGACGACGGCGCCCTGGTACCGGGCGCCGCGCCCTCCGCCCCGGCATCCCTGGCTGTTGCGCATTCGACGCCGGCGCTGGCAGATCCCACGCCCGTGCTGACCGCGACAAACCTCGGGGTGCACCGCAAGGGCACGATGCTGGTGCGTGACGCATCCCTGACCCTGAACCGCGGCGAAGTGGTGGCCCTCGTGGGCCCGAACGGGGCCGGGAAGTCGTCGCTCCTGGTGGCGCTCGCCCTGGGTGAAGGAACGGTGCGTGAAGGAACGGTGCGTGAAGGAACGGTCGACGGCGGCCGCGTCGCCTTGGTGCCGGACGCCTCGGACGACCTCTTCACCAGGGATACCGCCGCGGCAGAGCTCCGCGCAGCCGAGCGGCGCCTGACTCGTGGGAGGAGTGGTGTGCGCGGAAAGAACGGAGGGCATCCCACGCCCGGCTTCGCGGCGGCACGTCTTGCCCGTTTGCGCGGTGACCTCCGGATTCCCATCGGACAGGAGCATCCCCGGGACCTTTCGGCGGGCGAGCGCAGGATCCTCGCCCTCGCGCTGCAGACCATGGACGATCCGCAGGTTCTCCTGATCGATGAGCCCACCCGCGGCCTCGATCCGGCGGCGCGCACAGCAGTCGCGGCAGCGCTGCGGGCGGCGGCGGACTCCGGCGCGGCGGTCCTCATCGCCACGCACGACCACGACTTTGCCCTCGGCCTCGGCGCCCGGATCCTCCCGATGAGTGACGGCGTCGTGCCTTCATCCCCGGTGACAGAAGCGACCGAACCGCCCCTCGCAGCTCTCCGGCCAGCGGGCGCCGGAGCGAGGCGACGGGTCATCCAAGAATCAGCCCTGACGACGGCGCGGCAGCACCGCATTCGGATGCCACGCGGCGTCGAGCTCGCGGTACTGGCGGCGGCAAACGCCCTCGCCCTCGCGGCCTTCTGCTGGCCGCTGCTCGCCGCAGCCTTTCCGGGCGATTCCGCCGCGGCCCTCCCCTACGCGGCGGTGGCGATCACGCCGCTCGCCGTCGTCGCCGTCGTGGTGTCCCTCGACGGCTCGGTGCGCTCCGCACACACGGTGGCGCTGCTCGGCGTCCTCGCCGCTGTCGGTTCCGCGGTGCGGGTGGCGAGCACCGGCGTCGGGGGCGTGGAGGCAGTCTTTATCCTGCTGATTCTGGCGGGCCGGGCCTTCGGTGCGCGATTCGGCATGCTGCTCGGCGCGGCCACCATCGCCCTCTCGAGCGCTTTGTGGGGCGGGATCGGGCCGTGGACCCCGTTCCAGATCTTCGCCTGCGCGTGGGTGGGCGCGGGCGCCGGACTGCTCCCCCGCCGGGTCCGCGGCAAGGCGGAACTGTGGATGCTGTGCGGCTACGGCATTGTGGCGTCCTACCTGTTCGGCCTGCTGACCAACCTGTGGTTCTGGCCGTTCGCCGTGGGCGCCGGAACCGGCATCTCCTATGTGCCCGGCGCACCGCTGGGCACCAACCTGAGCAGCTTCCTGCTCTACTCGCTGGTGACGTCGACGGCGGGCTGGGACACCCTGCGCGCCGTCACCACCATCATCGGCATCGCCGTGGTGGGACGGGCCATCCTCGCCGCGCTCCGGCGGGTGAAGCCGGTCTCCAGCGCGGGCGGAGGCGCCGGCGGGCACGCCCCGCAGGCATCATCCGACCAGGCCGGGGACCGGCTGCACCTTAGGGTCTGAGCACACCGCTGGGACCCACACTCGCGCTGCGGGAAACTCAGGGCGCTGCTCGCGGACCTCAAGGTCGGGGCGGTTTCTCCTGCCCAGGAAAGCCATCCTATGCACCCGTCGAGCTGCGAAACTCAGGGGTCGTTACGACGCCTTCCCCGGGCCGCGTCACTTCCTCCAGCAGCTCCAGCACGTGCCGGTACTCAGCACCGGTTGCCCTGGTCATCCCCAGCTCACAGGTGCGGTTGCAGGACGCATGGGCTGACGCGCCCAGCTCCGCGACCTCCTCCCCCTGCTTCCGGGTGGCGGACTCGGTGAGCTCGGGGTGGAGCATGCCGCGGTCCCCCGCGAAGGCACAGCAGCCCCAGTTCACGGGGACATCCACCTTCTCGGCCACAGCACCGGCCACAGCATCCAGGGAACTGTTGATCCCCAGACGCGTGGACGAGCAGGTGGGGTGCAGTGCCAGCGAATCCAGCTTCTTGTGGTCGGGGAGCTTGGGCAGGATGCGTTCGGCCGCGAAGTCCACCGCATCCACAATCCGCAGCGGACGCTGCCCCACCAGGGGAACATCCGATTCCACGGCCTGGCGAAGGCCTTCCGTGCAGGACGACGCGTCGCAGATGATGGCCAGTTCGCCGTCCCGGGTGGCTTCCCGCAGCGCGGCCAGGGTCCTCTCCTGCATGGTCGCCTGGCCGGCCACCATGCCCTTGGAGGACCAGGGGGTGCCGCAGCACAGGCCATCGATGCCCTGCGGCACCAGCAGGGTGATCCCGGCCCGTTCGCACAGCTGCTCGAAGCTGTACTGGACGCCCGGCCCGGGCGTGCCGGACTGATCCGCACCGGCCGGCCCGAACATGGTCCCCACGCACGCGGGGAAGTAGACGGCGTCCGGTGCCCGGTCCGGCGTCGGACGTTTCCGCACGGAACCGCCGCCCGGCAGCTCGGCCGAGTACAGAGGGACGGTGTCGGTGCCCAGGACCGCCCTGGCTGCCTTGTTTGGCGGGACCAGCGCGGCGGCCGGCAGCTTGTTGACCACGGTGAGCGCGAGCGAAGCGCCGCGGGTCACCCCTTCCCAGTGCTTGGCAGCCGCGTTCCAGGCGCCGTTGGCCACGGACCCGGCGTCGGAACGCCTGATCCGCTTGACCAGGAGCCCCGTGTTGATGTCCACCGGACAGGCCGTCTGGCACATGCCATCCACCGCGCAGGTCTGCACGGACTCGTAGTCGTAATCCTTCTCCAGCTGCTCCACGAGTGCCGTGTCCCCGGCCAGACGCGCGGCCTCGATGGCACGCAGGGTGACGATGCGCTGCCGCGGCGTAAGGGTGAGGTCCTTGCTGGGGCACACCGGCTCGCAGTAGCCGCAGGAGACACAGCGGTCCACCTCTTCGGCCACGGGTGGCGCCGTTTTGATGTGCCGGAGGTGCGCCTCGGGATCGTCGTCCAGGATGACGCCGGGGTTGAGGATCCCGCGCGGATCGAACAGCTCCTTGACCCTGAGCATCACGCCATACAGCTCATTCCCGTACTGCCGCCGCACATAGGGCGCCATCACCCGTCCGGTGCCGTGCTCGGCTTTGAGTGAGCCGCCCTCCCCCAGCACCAGGTCCACCATGTCCTCGGTGAACGAGCTGTACCTGTCCAGCTCCTCCGCGGTGCTGAACCCGTCCGTGAGCATGAAGTGGACGTTCCCGTCTTTGGCGTGGCCGAAGATCACGCTGTTGCTGTAGCTGTACTTGTCGAACAGCCCGATGAGGTCCTGGCAGGTGCGGCCGAGCACGGGAACCGGGACCACGATGTCCTCCAGCAGAGCGGTGGTCCCCTGCGGCCGGGCTCCCGCCACCGAGGCGTACAGGCCCTTGCGCAGATGCCAAAGCCCCGCACGTGCTTTGGCGTCACCCGTGAAGTGGGCTTCGGCGGAGAGGCTCAGCTCCTTGAGGATGCTTTCACCGCCCTGCTGCAGTTCCGCGAGCCGGTCCTGCCCTTCGGCCGAGTATTCAACCAGCAGGGCAGCGTGGTCCCGCACCACCAGGTCACGCACGACGGCGGGAGTCCCCTTCAGCGTCTGGCCCACCTTCAGGGACAGCGCGTCCATGAGCTCCACCGTGGCTGCGCCGGTTTCCACCAGCGCGGGCAGGGCGGCGTTGGCCGCCCGCAGGTCCGGGAAGACGAGCAGTCCGGTGGCGGCGTGCTGCAGCCGCGGGATGGTGCGGAAGACGGCCTCGGCCACGAAGCCCAGGGTTCCCTCGCTGCCGACGATCAGGTGGGCCATGATGTCCACCGGGCTGCTGAAGTCCAGCAGCGTGTTGAGGCCGTAGCCCATGGTGTTCTTCATGGCGAACTGCTGCCGGATCCTGCGCACGGACTCACTGTTTCCGCGCACCCGCTCCGCCAGCTGGACCAAACCCTGGTAAAGCTCCGGCTCCAGCGCGCGCAGCTTGGTGTCCGCGTCCGGGGCGCCGGTGTCAATGACTGTCCCGGACGGGAGCACTACGGTGAGGGACTCGAGCGTACGGTAGGCGTTGTCCACGGTTCCGCAGTTCATGCCGGACGAGTTGTTCGCCACCACACCGCCGATGGTGCACGCGGCCTCGCTGGCCGGATCGGGCCCAAACTTCCGGCCGTAGGGTGCCAGCCGGGCATTCAGCGCCCGCACCGTGACGCCGGGCTGCACCCGGACGCGCGCACCGCCGTCGAGCACTTCAACGTCCCGGAAATTGCGCCGCACATCCACCAGCACGCCGTCGGTGACGGCCTGTCCGCTGAGGCTGGTCCCGCCGGAGCGGAACGTGAGCGGCACGCCCTGGGCGGCACTCGCGCGGAGCAGCCCGCCCACGTCGGCTGCGCTTCCGGCGGTGACCACGGCCTGCGGGATCAGCAGGAAGTGGGAGGCATCGTGGGCGTTTGCGTGCAGGTCGATGGCCCGGTTTTTGACGTGGGCGGGATCGGCGACGGCGGAGCGGAGGGCTGCGAGGTCCAGCGGTGCCATATCAGGGGACCATCCAGCCGAGGACGGGGGTGGACTGCAGGAAGATCAGGACCGTGATGAGGGCGAGGAGGCCCAGGCTCCAGCCGATGAGCTTGCGGAACAAGGTTCCCTCGGCACCGTCGAGACCCACCGCGGCCGAGGCCACGGCCAGGTTCTGCAGGGACAACATCTTGCCCATCACGCCGGCGGAGGAGTTGGACGCAGCCATCAGCACGGGTGAAAGTCCGGTCTGCTCCGCTGCGGTGGCCTGCATCTGCCCGAACAGCGAGTTGGAGGAGGTGTCAGAGCCGGTGAGTGCCACGCCGATCCATCCGATCAGCGGCGAGAGCAGGGCGAAGAACCCGCCGGCGGAGGCCAGGGCGAAGCCCAGGGTGGTGGTCTGGCCGGACAGGTTCATCACGAAAGAGAGGCCCAGCACGGCGGTGACGGTGACGATGGTCCAGCGCAGCTGCACCACGGTATCGCGGTAGATGCGCAGGCCCTGGGATGCACTGATTTTGTAGAGCAGCATGGTGAGCAGGCCGGAGAACAGCAGCAGGGTGCCGGTGGCCTTGAGGTGGTCCAGCTTGAACTTGGTGGCCGCCACCGGCTTGCCGGCCGAGTCCGTGATGTCCAGTCCGGGCCAGGCGAACGTAACGCTGCCAACCTGGGTCAGCCAGGCCTTGATGATCGGGATCTGGGCCACGGAAAACACCGCAATGATGATCAGGTAGGGCGCGATTGCCATCCAGATCTGGCGCGGCCCGGGCCGGGAGTTGTCCGTGGGGATGGCGGGGTCTGCAGACAGGGCGCTGCCGCGTGCCGCCGTCGTACCTTCCTGTGCCGCGGAGCCGCCCGTTCCGCCGGCGCTGACGACGGCGGGGACCGCAGCAGCCTCCACGGCGCCGCCCATGCCCACGGTTTCCTTCGGCTGCCAGACCTTCAGCATGAGCAGGACCGCGGCCACGGTGACGACGGCGGCGACGACGTCCGTGAGTTCCACGGCGAAGTAGTTGGAGGTGACGAACTGGGCCAGGCCGAAGGCGGCGCCTGCCACCAGTGCCACGGGCCAGGTCTGCTTGACGCCGCGGCGGCCGTCCACGATGAACACCAGCAGCAGCGGGACGATCAGGGCGATGAACGGCGTCTGGCGTCCGGCCATGGCGGACAGCTCATTCAGGGGCAGGCCGGTGACGCCGTTGAGGGCAATGATGGGTGCGGCCATGGCGCCGAATGCCACCGGAGCGGTGTTGGCCAGCAGCGAGACAATTGCGGACTTCAGGGGTTTCATGCCGGCGGCCATCAGCATGGCGGCGGAAATTGCCACGGGTGCGCCGAAGCCGGCCAGCGACTCAAGCAGCGCACCGAAGCAGAAGGCGATGAGGATGGCCAGGATCCGGAGGTCGTTGGAGATGGAACGGATGGTGCGTCCCAGGACCTCGAACCACGGCGTGGCCACGGTGAGCCGGTAGATCCAGAGCGCGTTCACCAGGATCCACAGGATGGGGAACAGCCCGTAGAAGATGCCGGCCGCCGTGGCGCTCAGGGCCTGGTTGACCGGCATCTGCCAGCCGACGACGGCCAGCACCAGTGACAGGGCCAGGCCGGCCAGGGCGGCGAAAGGTGCTTTGACCTTGAAGACGCCAAGGAGGACGAAAAGCAGGACGAGGGGAAGTGCCGCGCAAAGGGCTGAAATCACGAGGGACCCGGCGAGGGGGTCGAGGATCTGCTGAAACATGTGTCTCCAGATTGTGTTAGGCGTCACAACACCGTGGCGCCCTTCGATTGTCTAACAAGTACACATGTTGGTCAAGTATCGATGTTGTTCTGTCTGGCAAGATGAAGTACGTCGGAAAGAACCTTGGGAGGGAACGCACGTGCCCGGTCGCATTGCAGCAGTCTCCATCGTGGAGGCGATCGCCGCAGATCTGCGGAGCCGCGTCTTCTCCGGTGAGCTCGGTTCCGGGGAGGCGCTCACCGAGACGGACGTCGCTTCCACCTACGAGGTGGCCCGCCCCACCGCCAAAGCCTCCATTGAAAAGCTCGTGGCCGAAGGGCTGCTGGACAGGGGAACGCACAAGACGGCACGCGTGGTGGATCTGGGACCGGAGTCGGTCCGGGACATCTACCTGGCCAGGGCCTACCTGGAAAGCGAAGTGCTCCGCCGGCTTGCCTCCGGCCGGACCGTTCCGGCCGGAGCCGTACAGGCGAACAAGGACATTGCCGCAGTGAAGAGCGGAGCGCCGCTGGACGTGGTGGAACCGGACATGAGGTTCCACACCAGCCTGATCGATGCTGTGGGCAATACGCGCATCAGCAAGATGTACCGGTCGCTCGTTGGGGAAGTCCGCCTGTGCATGTCCCGTGTACAGTCGCTGCACCTCCTCGACACCGCCCTGATCCAGGCGGAGCACCAGAGGCTGCTGGAACTGATTGAGGAAGGCCGGGGCGACGAGGCCGCCGGCCTGCTCGACGTCCATTTGGGGCGCGCCCGTGAACGGCTGGTCGCTGCAATGGGTGGCGAGGCCGGACCTGAAGCCCAGTTGCCGTCCGACCTGGTAGCCGAGTAACGAGCGAGGCTATGTCCCAAGTACTCATGCGCTGGATGAGTCGGGGAGCCGCGTAAGCCGCGGCGCATGCAAGGGGCTGAACGGACGTCGCCTTGAAGGTCATAGTGGGAGGATCGCTAGGATTCGCTATTTCCCGTCGATAGTCTGGGACAGGACGCCACCCGACGGAGGGTCAGTGAGAACGTGATGGAAGCAGTTGCCGCCGTAATCGGCCGGAACAACGTCACCATATCCGGCCGGGATGATGGGCCTGTCATGATGTTTGCCCACGGCTTCGGCTGCGACCAGGCTATGTGGCGGAAGCTGCTGCCCTATTTCGCTGACGATTACCGGCTGGTGCTCTTTGATCATGTTGGTGCGGGACACTCCGACATCAGCGCCTATGACTGGGAGAAGTACGGGTCCCTGAACGGGTACGCGTCGGACCTGCTGGAGATTTGCGCCGCCCTTGACCTTGAGGACGTCATCCTGGTGGGACACAGTGTCAGCACCATGATCGCCGTGATCGCCGCCGTGCAGGACCCCAACCGTTTCTCCCACCTGGTCCTGCTTGCTCCTTCGCCCCGTCATACGGATGACCCGTACGACGGCTACGTGGGCGGCTTTTCGCGGGAAGACATCGAGGGCCTGCTGGCATCCCTGGACAGCGACTACTTCGCCTGGGCCGCGGCCTTGGCCCCCGTGGTGATGGGCAACCCGCAGGAGCCCGAATTAGCGGAGGACCTGCGCGTTAGCTTCTGCCGGACAAATCCGACCATCGCACGGCACTTCGCGGGGGTAACTTTCTTCTCCGACACCCGCCCTGAACTGAAAAAGGTGCGCACCAGCTGCCTGATACTGCAGTGCTCCAACGATCGGCTTGCCCCGCCGGAAGTGGGTGCCTACCTGCACAAGAATCTGGAACACAGCACCCTGGTGCAGCTCCAGGCCACCGGGCACTGCCCCCACGTCAGTGCCCCGGATGAAACAGCCCGGGCGATTCTGCACTACCTCGAGACCCGCTCCTGACAGGTGACCTGCAGATCCGGGTTCAGGCGAGTTTGCTTACCGCGTACGTGTGGCCGGCCGCGCGGAGTCGCTCTATGAGCACGCTGCCGAGTGCGGTGGCCGGTGTCAGCGACCCTTTCGCGGGCGGCAGCCGGTCACCGTCGAGGGCAAGAGCGAGTGCAGTCTCCCCTGCCATCACGGCGGTGGCGGCATAGCCGGGATCACCGGGGCCAGCAGCAATCGCCTGGTAACGCCGGCCGTCCTCGGTGCGGGCGGTGACCTGGGAGTGGAACCAGCCCCCGCGCTGCATGCTGATGCTCGGACCCGCACCCGGTGCCGGAAGAAAGCGGTCGAGCACCTTCCGGGTCAGTGGAAATGCCATCGCGCCCGTGAATGCCCGGAGCCCCAGGGTCAACGCCCTGGCGAGGACCGCTCCCGCCGGTCCGGGGGCCACCCCCATCACCTCGCCGTACTGAAGGGAGCGGCCGTAGGCCCAGCCCTGCAGTGCGTTGCTGCGGCGCACTATCCGGGTGTTGAACGGGGCCATGATGAACGGCGCGGTCCAGGTGCCGTCAGCGGAACGGCGCACAGGACCGGCGTCAGGAGGCTGTGGTGTCGTCGGCTCCCGTGTGCGGTCGGGGCTCAAAGCGTAGGGGTCAGCGACTAATGACCGCAGGGCGGTGCTCGATCGCATCGCATCGAGCTGCCCGCGCATCGATTCGAGCGTGCCTCCGCTGATGCCGGCCTTGGCCCTCGCAACGAGTTGCACCTCGGCCAAACCGCCAGCGCCATCGGCTTCTGCGGCCTGATGCAGCAGCAGTACGGCGAGATCGGACGGCACAGAGTCGTAGCCGCAGGAGTGAACGATCCTGGCCCCGGTCGTCCTGGCCAGAGCGTCGCAGCGATCAATCGCCTCCCGGATGAAGGACACCTCACCGGCGAGGTCGGCGTAGTGGGTACCGGCCCGGGCGCAGGCCTCGACGACGGGCAGTCCGTGTTTCGCGTAGGGACCCACGGTGGTGAAGAGCACGCGTGTGTCCGCAGCCAGGGCGGCGATCGAGTCCGCATCCCCCGAGTCGGCTTCGATGAGGGCCCACCCGTGCGCCGCGGCCGGCAACTCCGACCGGACCGCCTCGAGCCTGGACGTGGACCGGCCCGCGAGCCCAACCCGAATCCCGGCTGGTGCATGCTCGGCGAGGTAGGCGGCGATCAGCCTGCCAACGAAACCCGTCGCTCCATAAAGAACGAGGTCATGTTCCCGAGATGAGGTGTCCATGACTGCAGCCTTTCACAGCGGCACTGCACTCACACCTTGAAGTACTTGGCCTCCGGGTGGTGGAACACGAACGCGTCCGTGGACTGCTCGGGGTGCAGCATCAGTTCGTCGCTGAGGATTACGCCCATGCGCTCGGGCTTCAACAGCTCGGTCACCTTGCGGCGGTCCTCCATGTCCGGGCAGGCGGGGTAGCCGAGCGAGAACCGGGCACCGCGGTAGTCGAGCTTGAAATACCCTGCCGTGTCCTTCGGCTCCTCGGCCGCGAAGCCCAGTTCCTTGCGGATCCGCGCGTGCCAGAACTCCGCCAGCGCCTCGGTAAGCTGCATGACCAGGCCGTTGAGCTCGTAGTAGTCGCGGTACTGGTTGGCGGCGAACATCTTGGACGTGAACTCCTCGATCTTCGAGCCGGCGGTGACCAGCTGCACCGGCAGGACGTCCACCTGTCCGGATTCGCGGGACTTCACGAAGTCGGCCAGGCACAGGTGCCGGTCGCGGCGCTGGCGCGGGAAGTTGAAGCTCAGCCGGTCGGTGCCGATCGGACCGCCTGAACCACCGTCCGGGGCGAGGAGCCCCGCAGTGCCCAGGACGCCGTCGCGATCCTCCCCATGGTGCAGCACCACCACCTGCTCCCCTTCGGAAACCACCGGGAAGTAGCCGTAGGCGACGGACGCGTCCAGCATGCCTTCGCCGAGGATGCGGTCCAGCCAGTAGCGCAGGCGCGGCCGGCCCTCGCGTTCCACCAGCTCCTCGTAGGAGGCGCCGTCCTCGCCACGGCCGGGCTTGAGCCCCCACTGGCCCATGAACGTGGCGCGCTCGTCGAGGAACGCCGAGTAGTCGTGGAGTGAAACGCCGCGGACGATGCGCGTACCCCAGAACGGCGGGGCGGGCACCGGGTTGTCAGTGGCGACGTCGGACCGGCCGGGCATCGCTTCCGGCTCGGTCACCGTGAACTTCGCGCCGCCCTTGTGGATGCGCTTCTTCAAAGGCAGAAGGCCGACGTCGTCCGGCGATTCGCCTCGGGCCACGCGGACCAGCGGCTCCATGAGGGAAAGGCCCTCGAAGGCGTCCTTGGCGTACCGGACCACGCCGTCGAACTGCTCCGCCAGGTCCTGCTCCACGTAGGCGCGGGTCAGGGCTGCGCCGCCGAGGATGATGGGCCACTTCTTCGCCAGGCCCCGGGACTGGAGTTCGGCGAGGTTTTCCTTCATCACCACGGTGGACTTCACCAGAAGCCCGGACATGCCGATCACGTCGGCGTTGTGTTCCTCGGCTGCGGCCATGATCTCGGCGATGCCCTGCTTGATGCCGATGTTGATGACCTTGTAGCCGTTGTTGGTGAGGATGATGTCCACCAGGTTCTTGCCGATGTCGTGCACGTCGCCGCGGACGGTGGCGATCACCATGGTGCCCTTGCCCGAGGCATCCGACTTCTCCATGTGCGGCTCGAGCAGGGCCACGGCGTTCTTCATCACCTCGGCGGACTGCAGCACGAACGGCAGCTGCATCTCGCCGGCGCCGAAGCGCTCACCGACGACCTTCATGCCTTCGAGCAGCTGGTCGTTGATGATGCCGAGCGGTGACATGCCCTCGCTGCGGGCGAGGTCGAGGTCCTCTTCGAGGCCCTTGCCTTCGCCGTCGATGATGCGCCGCTGCAGGCGTTCGCCGGTGGGCAGCGCCGCGAGTTCCGCAGCGCGCTGGTCCTTGAGCGCTGCGGTGTCGACGCCGGCGAACATGTCCAGCATGATGTTCAGGGGGTCGTACGTGACGTTGCCGTCGGCGTCGTATTCGCGGCGGTCATAGACGAGGTCCAGGGCCACCTTGCGCTGCTCCTCAGGCAGTGAGGCGAGCGGGACGATCTTGGCGGCGTCGATGATGCCGCTGGTCAGGCCAGCCTGCACGGCCTCGTGCAGGAACACCGAGTTCAGGGCCATGCGCGCTGCCGGGTTCAGGCCGAAGGACACGTTGGAGACGCCGAGGGTGGTGTTGATGCCGGGGTACTTGGCGGTGATCTGGCGGATGGCCTCGATGGTTTCGATGCCGTCCCGGCGGGTTTCCTCCTGGCCGGTGGCGATGGGGAAGGTCAGGGCGTCCACGATGATGTCCTCGACGCGCATCCCCCATTCGCCCACCAGGGCGTCGACGAGGCGGGAGGCGATGGCCACCTTGCCTTCGGTGGTGCGGGCCTGGCCCTGTTCGTCGATGGTCAGGGCGATCACGGCGGTGCCGTGTTCCTTCACGAGCGGCATGATGCGGGCGAAGCGGCTGTCCGGGCCGTCACCGTCCTCGTAGTTGACGGAGTTGACCACGGGGCGGCCGCCGATGAGTTCGAGCCCGGCCCGCAGCACGGGCGGTTCGGTGGAGTCGATGACGAGTGGGAGGGTGGAGGCAGACGCGAAACGGGAGACGATCTCCTTGATGTCGGCCACGCCGTCGCGCCCTACATAGTCGATGCAGACATCCAGCAGGTGCGCGCCGACGCGGACCTGCTCGCGGGCGATGTCCACGCAGTCGTCCCAGCGCTCCTCCAGCATGGCCTGGCGGAACGCCTTGGAACCGTTCGCGTTGGTGCGCTCGCCAATGGCGAGGTACGCCAGTTCCTGGTCGAAGTTCACGTGGTGGTAGAGGGATGCGATGCCGGCTTCACGCTCGGTGGGGACGCGGCTGCCGTCGGCGCCGCGCCCGCCGCTGGTGACCGCGGCTTCGGTGCGGAAGGGTGACAGACGTTCGACGACGGCGGCCATGTGTTCCGGCGTCGTACCGCAGCAGCCGCCCACCAGGCCCAGGCCGAATTCGCGCACGAACTGCTCGTGCGCGGTGGCGAGTTCGGTGGGTGAGAGCGGGTAGTGCGCGCCGTTGGGGCCGAGGACGGGCAGGCCGGCGTTGGGCATGCAGGCGATGGCCACGGAGGACTGCTTGGAGAGGTGGCGGAGGTGCTCGCTCATCTCGTCCGGCCCGGTGGCGCAGTTCAGGCCGATGGCGTCGACGCCGAGCGGCTCGAGGGCGGTGAGTGCCGCGCCGATTTCGGATCCCATGAGCATGGTTCCGGTGGTTTCGACGGTCACTTCCACGAAGATGGGGAGCCGGATGCCGCGGGTGACGATGGCCTGCTTGCAGCCGTTGACCGCAGCTTTGGTCTGCAGGAGGTCCTGGCTGGTTTCGATGAGGAAGGCGTCCGCGCCGCCGTCGATGAGGCCCTCGGCCTGCAGGGCGAAGGTCTGCTTGAGGTAGTCGTAGGTGGTGTGGCCGAGGCTGGGGAGCTTGGTGCCCGGGCCCATGGAGCCCAGGACCCAGCGCATGCGGCCATCCGTTTTCGCTGCCGCTTCGGCACGCTCGCGGGCGATCTCCGCGCCCTTGCGGGCGAGCTCTTCGATCCGGTCGTCGATGCCGTAGTCGGAGAGGTTGGACCAGTTCGCGCCGAAAGTGTTCGTCTCGACCGCGTCGACGCCCACGGCGAAGTACGCGTCGTGGATGTCCGCGAGGACATCCGGGCGCGTGTGGTTGAGGATCTCGTTGCAGCCTTCCAGCCCCAGGAAGTCGTCCTCGAGCGAAAGCTCGCGGCCCTGCAGCATGGTGCCCATCGCCCCATCGGCAATGACGACCCGGTGGTTCACCGAGTCCAGGAGTTTCTGGGCCCGGACGGGGCGGGGCACGGACTCAATATCAAGCGCAAACCGAGGCATCTAAACAGGTTACGTCTGGGGGCTGGAAGGTTGCGCTGTGTGTCCGTGTACTACGACGGGGGTGGCGGGCGCGGCAAATTCTCCGGCTTGACGTCTGTGTCGATTATCCAGGAGGCTCACGAGTATCCAGCGCGAGAACACTGCGGATGGCGAAATCTCGCCGTTGTGCCTCCGTCTGCTCCCTGCTAGCCAGGTCTGATACGGCGTAATCGGGAACTCCACCCACGGGAGAAATCTCGGCCAGAACTGACTCTCTCAGGGCCTCACCTACGGCAAACCGAAACTCTTGTTCTCGAAAGACAACATCATACGTAACGTCGGCCCCAACCCATTCGTCGAAAGATACGTATCCGGTAGCGGCATCAATGAGCTTTCTTCCGTCAACTATGCGTTCCGATAAGAAGCCTATGTGGTCCTCGAGATCACGGATCCAAACGCAGAAGGACGTCATCAAGATTAATTCGGGCCTGACGAGAGTTGACGCTAACGGCTCGTAGCGCACCTCGGCGACCCAATGTCGCGCGACATCGGCGTACAGATTCTTAATCTGAGCATGGTCGTGACCACCAGACCGTTTAATGGCGTACGCGCTATCGGTGAGAAACTGGTAGCCAAATCGTGCGATCACTTTCCCCGCCGACATGAGCTTTGTGTCGAGCGCGAGAAAAATCTCCTTGGCTAGCCAGCGTTCTGCCGTTGAGAGGCGGAAGGGGTGCAACTTCCCGCTCAATTTAAGATTTGAGCAAATATCCTCCACGTAGTCGAGAATGGCGAGCGAGGTCGTAAGACTGGCGCTACGCAGGTTGCCAGCGACCTCTAGCGCGAGTGCCGACCGCTCTACATCCTGTCCGAGGATAATGGCCTTCAGAGCTGCAATTTCCGGAGTACCACCAATTCCGTTGGAGAGTTCTCTCAGCGCATTCTGCGTTTTTCGTTCACTCACGTCATCGTCGGCAAGTCCCACTTGAAAGTAGCGGTCGAAGTATCGAGCCTTCTGCATCCGGCCTTGTCGGCCGGCAAGCGCCCCCATAACGCCCATCGGTTCGAACAGATAGCTGACTGCATCCTGAACTGGCTTGGCATGTCCGCGTACCACTAGGGATTCGACGCGTTCCATCCTTCTTTGATGCGTCTCGACGGAATCGCTCTCCCGCCATGACAGGTATTCGTCGGATTTCCGACGGATCTCATCCCAAACTTGGTGATGTGCAATACGAAGCCAGGTCAAAGCAGTGAAATCGAAGGCATCTACCTCTGCATCGGCAACGAGACCGGAAAGACTAAGCATCTGCTCACGTAGTCGCTCTGCTGCTCGGGGAGTTTCCAGTCCGGACGCAAGTATTCTGACGAGCTCCTCGCGATGCTCAGCGTGCAGGCCAGCTATGGTTTCATCTGCTGGGCTGACTTCGTCCAGAATCTGCCTACTCCAACGACGGCGCACGACCATCGGTGTTGGCGGAACCTCGAATGGGTATTGAACGATCTTCTCCATGAAGTCAGAGCTTTCGCCCTTCGCACCCGCTGAAGCGAGGACGGTTTCAATCGTGGCCTGATCATAGGCCATGAGGTAATGCACATTAACGAATCTCCCTAGGAGCCGCACCACTCGCAACAGTGAGCGCAGTTCGTCACCGTCGAGCCGGTCAACATCGTCGACTATCACCAGCACCCGATGGTGCTGCCCTGCAATCTCTTCGCTGAGCGCGCCGAACTCCGAATGCCAGGCTGGTCTTTTTGTCAGCGCAGTAATGGCCTCTGTGGTGACAGAGGCCATTACGTCCCCTACTACCGGGATCATCTTGAGCACGGGGGTGCCGAAGCGCGAATATGACGCGAGTCTATCTTTCACTGACGGCGACTTTGGGAAAGCTTCCGAGAGGGCGGACACAAACTCTGCTGTAATCGAGCCGACATCTGCGACCGACCACGGACTGAACCAAACACTTTTCCAGTCGTCCAGTTGCCCAACTATGTCCTTCAAGAGCGTGGTCTTGCCGCTCCCCCACGAACCTACAAGCCCAAAAACTGTTGAGCCTTGGCCGTCGGCACAAGAGTCAATGCGCGCGGCGACAGCCTTAGCAAATTCGCTGCGGCCCGCAATGTCAGTTTTTGACAGCGATTCATCGCTCCACGGCGGCGGGGAGGTCCACTCTTCAGTCATGGAAGACAGTCAACCATCCATTGTCCGCTGCCACGCAAGTTAAGGCTGCCTCTACTGCGAACGGAACTCAGGAAAGGCCGTTTAGCCATCGCATCTGGACCGTCGAGCCTCCCTCGAAGGTGACTTTGTTCGGGATGGTTTTCCTAGCTCTCACCCTCCATTCGAGCAAGAGCTTCACGTACCGCCGATCGGATAATCCTCGGATGCCCATCTTGGTTGAGGCCATCAAGCTTTGGTCTCGTGAAGTGAACCAATTCCTCCTGATCCGGAGCGAGCCTCTGAATGGCGTGGAGAATTCTCAGCGGCACCCGAATTCCGTCAGATTCAATGAGTTCAGTGATGCGAGCCCTTACAGCAGGGATGACCTCAGAGTGCTGACGCAAAGATAGGACCAGGGAGTGGCCTGCCTCGGCGCGGACTTCCGGGTTCTTGTCTCGTGCGAGTTGGAGCAGCATGGTGTGCCCCCAAGTCGCATCGCTTGACGACAGCACGAACGGTATAGTCCTAGCGGCTTCAACGCGAGCGGGGTCATCAGATGCTGCTAGTTGAAGAACCGAACTCAGTGACTCAGTGTGAGACATTATTTCGAGTGCGCTCCCCAACCGCACCGCCGCAGCGAAAACGGGTAGAGGCTTGGGCCCGAAAAAATGGTCGCTGCGTGCCCCGCTGATGACGGAAGTCCACTGAAGCTTCAGTGCTTTTCGCACGGGAGCGGGAACGTCATCAGGCCGGCTCGCTAAACGATCCAACGCCCGATCCTTGAAAACCGCGTCTACAAGGGGATCGGTCAAAAAATTCGATAGCGCTATCCACACCTCAGTATCCGAAAATCTGAAGGCGAAGGCGGCAGCAACGTTGCTCGTTGAGAGGCCTCCGAATGAAAGGACCCCTGTCCGCGCAGCCTCAGCCTCAGCCGCTAAGGCAGTGACAATGCTAGAACGAGCCTCCTCAACGACCTCAGGGTCATCGCCATTCGGGAGGCCATTATCAGCGAGAAATGCGGCCCGCTCTATGCCCTGAACCGATTCGATATTTGGAACGTTTCCAAGAATGAAGTGGGCAGAAATACGCCGCAGTTCTTCCTCATCGGGTTCAGCTTCCGCATCCGAGGCGATCCAAGCTTTCCATGATTTGAGCGTCTCAGGACCGACTGACGTCCAATCGACGGCCTCCACGACTTTTGCCAAGGTACTTGAAAAGGGTTGAGACAAGATCTTGGGGTCGGTCAGATGCTGGGCAGCACGTGTTGCGATAAGATCGTCTTCTCCACTGCCCGGGACCAGGCGAGCAATTGTCTTCCACATCTTCTCTTGGACGGCCCAATTTGCGCGCCCCGAAAGTTGCTCCGTTTCCGAGAGGAGGAAGGTCGCGCTGATGGCCCGACTCAAATCTGTAGGGCTCAAGAAATCAGAAGCGGCCTCCATCACTGAAAGATCCGCTTCAGTGACCCACTTGGCATCACTGGCTCTATTAATCACTCTCTCGGCATCCGCTTTTAGCGCTGCGGTAGGGCCTTGACTTCTGATCCACTTCAAAACCGACTGCAGCGACTTTGTGGCTCTGCTTTGGCGCAGAAGTCGTAACGCCTCACGAGCATTATGGACATCTTCGTGTTCTTCGAGAAGAATCACTTTTGCCAAAGCTTCTCGGCAATTACGCACGCGACTGGTGTGCCCTGCCAACTCTGCCACCAGCAGAGCCGCATAACCTTTCTCTGATGCTTCATCCCGCATCAGATAACGCGTACCGGAAGTGGACTCAAAGAATTTCTCGAAAGAATCACGAAGCATCATGCCGTCCCGCTCTGCGGCACGGGAGCTAAGACGCTCATCCACCCAGCTACCACGGCCCGTGACAACTTGTACCCAGGTGTCGCCACTCAACTGTTCAAGGTGCGCTTTAGACGCAAGCGCGTGGTACCGCAATGATGCCGCAATGTCTGCTTGAACCTTCGGCGCGGACCAGCTAATACCTTGCGAGACCGGAAAGTCATAGTCGTAGGTATCGGTATCCGAAGGAAGCCACTTCAGCACGCTCTCCACTGCTACACGCGCCTCCTTGTAAGCGCAGGCATCTTCGAGGCGGGCAACGCGCTGCTGGAGAACTGCTGCAATTCCAAGTCGGACACTGGATGAATGCTCGCGAGGATTGGATCCGGCACTCAAATGATCAAACAATTCCATGAGGCGCGAGGCTGCAATATCTGGCCGTTCCAATTCGGTCAGGCCAAGGCTTCCATAAAGGGCAGCGGAGATTCGGGCACCGAGTGGAAGGCTGGCTTTTAGAGCCAATCGCCAAAGGGTATCTGTGGACGCGTCTTGGGTTTCCACGAATAATGATCCTCGGGCGGCCTCAACTAACTCATTCTGCCATTCGTGACCCTTGCGAATTTCCTCAACTTCATAACGATCGAGCTCACGTTGGTCACGCCGCTCGGTAACAAGTGCCAACTCGGAAACCCGAGTGATCGTATTCTCCTTGAAATTCGGATGCGGTGAGATAGTCCAAGGTGCCAGCGCTGCCACCACCCACTCAATGTCATGATTGACGTCACTCATAAATACTCCGCTCTGATAAGACTTGCCGAATCGCTGGTCGTGGTTGGATTCTCGGGCCCTTCCTCGTAGTAGCCAATCAGACCAATGCGCCGGACATGACTAGCAATGCAAGCTCTTGCCTGGTCTTGAAAGAGCTCTATAGTCGGCAGTCGAAAAGCAAGCTGATCGGCCCCTAAAGCCGACCCCTGACTTATGAGAAGTTCCCGGACACCATGGTTATCAACGTCAGCTCCGCGTTTTGTTTTGTCGCAGGCCACGAGTATCACGGTGCCAACATTTGCACCGACCTTTGAGAGGCATTTGATCAAGAGTTCCTCCTCGACAATTCGCTCGTGATCAACGGCAACGTAGGCTACGAATAGTAAATCAATATGGTCTTCGGCGTGCGATGCCGGCCGCAAGACTCGACCATGCTCCTGCTGAAGATCGTCGACAACATAATCGACCGCATCCCGCCATCCGAGATCATTAATAGGCAGCACAGCCCGCCAACCAATAATGAGTTGCCTACTCACAGGGCGTTTTTGCCGATCACTATTTGGAGTTTTTCTCGGTTTAGGTACAGGGAAACCTCTTCACTCTCAGCCTTGCCACAAATTTCCGCAGCCACGGTTACGAGAATAGACGTTGTGCCCCTATCCAGATCAGCCTTTAGCGCAGTCCCCGAAAATGATTGCGGCAAGGTGGGGCAGGTTGCAAACTGAGGTCGCTCTTTTAAAATTGTTAGTTCCACTGGGAGAGTCGTGGGTGAGGAAATCGAAATTGAAACCAGGGCGACAACCAGTGCGATAATTGCAGCACCTGCTAACCACATGCCGGCATCCATCGATTTTAGTATCCTCGTCAGTACCGCATTTGATTGCTGCAGTAGCCCGGATTCCCCGGAATCAGCTTGGGGTGAATACAGAGTCTCCCAGGGCCGCAGAAAGATTCTGAGCCATTTTCTTTTTTCAGTCGTAGCAGTCCGGCTGTGCACAAGCGAGGCGATGACAAATACCACAGTCGCAAGCAACAAAAGGATAATGGAAGAAAGACCCCACAATTTTGTGAACGAGGAAAAATTTGAGGTCGAATTCAGGACGAGTCCAGCGGCGAGCGCTCCTGCACCTGTCGCCGTGATGGTTGCGACGGAGCGGGCACGTGTCCTGTAACGTTCGGCTCCTTCAATAGCATAAAGAAGCTTCTTATCGTCAGCGGAGGAGTGATCGGCGGCAGGCACCACAACAGCCTACTGCCGGGGGATCTATAGCTCCGAAAGGACGTGGGTTCATTTCAGACGGTGGTAATGAAGGAGGATAAGGGTGGCTGGGCGTGGAGGAAAGGCTCAGACCTCCGCCACCGGAGCCGCGAACTGCGCCTCATACAGCCGCGCGTAAGCCCCGCCCGCGGCAAATAGCGACGCGTGCGTTCCCTGCTCCACGATCTGCCCGGCCTCCATCACCAGGATGAGGTCGGCGTCGCGGATCGTGGACAGCCGGTGCGCAATCACAAACGACGTCCGGTCTGACCGCAGCGCCGCATCGCCTTCTGCACCAGCACCTCCGTCCGCGTGTCCACGGAAGAAGTCGCCTCGTCCAGGATCAGCACCGACGGCCGGGCCAGGAACGCCCGCGCGATCGTCAGCAACTGCTTCTCACCCGCCGAAACATTTGAACCCTCGTCCTCCAAAACCGTGTCATACCCCTCCGGCAGGGACCGCACGAACCGGTCCACATACGTCGACCGGGCGGCTTCCAGAATCTCGTCCTCAGATGCAGAAGGCCGGCCGTACGCGATGTTGTCCCTGATGGTCCCGCCGAACAGCCACGTATCCTGCAGCACCATCCCCAGCCGCGAGCGCAGCTCACGCCGCGGCACCGAGGTGACGTCCACGCCGTCGAGCGTTATCCGCCCTGCATCCAGCTCGAAGAACCGCATCATCAGGTTCACCAGCGTGGTCTTACCCGCCCTGGTGGGCCCCACCATCGCCACCGTCTGCCCCGGCTCCGCCACCAGACTCAAAGGGGAAATCAGAGGCTGGTCCGGCGAGTACGAGAACGACACAGACTCAAACACCAGCCGCCCCCCGCCTCGCGCCGGATCAGCGCCGCATCGCCTCGTGAATCTGCAGGGCGAACCACAACTGCGCAACCGTGGACGTTTCACCCATGTCCAACCCCGTCAACTCACCGATCTTCCGTATCCGGTAGATGATGGTTTGCCGGTGCGCGAATAGGGCAGCAGCAGTCTTTTGCCATGAACGCTGCGAGTCCAAATACGTCCTCAACGTGACTATCAGATCGCCTTCCTGGCTCTGCTCGTATTCAAAAATCGGGCCCAGGAGCCGACGGACCAGGGCAGTTCCCTCCTCAAAGCCGGTCAGCCCCAGCCACGATGGACCTTGCGCGTAACGGGCTAGGCCCAGCTTGTTGGCCCGGGCCGATCCCAGCGCCCAGAGGGACTCCTGCAATGCCCGTTGAATGCCGGCAACCGTAGTAGGGGCACTGATGCCGATCGCGGCGCCGGACCCGGCACAATGGACCAGCACGTCATCGGCGACGTCCGCCGGAATCACTACGTGAAGCCTGTTGTTCCGCCTCAAGGAGGCGGCTGAAACTCCGTGACGCCAAAGTTCGATGTGGACGTTAGCCAGCTGTTCGCCGTCGTTCGCTGCGATGGAGGCGACCATGCAATCCTGCGCCGGGACGTCGAAAGACGCCAACCGGCTTTCCATCTCCGCCGTCCCCAGCCGGCCGTCAATTGCCTGCAGCAGGAACTCACCAGCCAGCCGATGCTGCCCTTCCAGCGACAGGACTACGCGCGAAAGCTGGAGTCCCAGCACGGTTGCCGCGTGCAAAAGTACGACGGCGTCCGGGTGCGGTTCGCTCCTGGGCAGCACCACGAGGAGCGCGTTAGCGTGGGTCGGGATATCCATGGTCAACACGTGGTGGCCCCTGATCCGATGCCACTGGAAGTTCTTGCCCGCCAGGGACACCTGCCCGGACAGCGGAGCCCACTCGTCGGAGAGGAACACCGGCAGGGCTTGCCCGTCAGGATGCCACGGATGCAGGCAGCGACGATCCACCACGAAGAGTTCAGCGTCCAGTTCTGTCGCCAATCGTTGGACGAGGCTCTGCCAATGGTCCTCGGAGGCCCCCGCCGTTCTGAGCAGATCGTAAACCCGGGCTGTCTGTCGAAGGCGCCTGGACTCTTCCAGCAGGGAAGACTCGGCAACCGAACGGGCGATCGCGATGAACGGCAACGGGTACGGGATATTGATCAAGGGCAACGGCAGCCGGTCGCACGCTTCAAGGAACTCCGGAAGCAGCGGCGGCGCATGCATCTTCTCGCCGATGGCCAAGGCGCTGGCACCCGAATCCATCAGGGCCTCCGCGAGCGCCACCTGCCCGGCCGCATCAGCAGGGATGGACAGTCCATTGGTCATCATGAGTTCCCCACCGGTGACCCATTCCCACAGCCGGGGCAGGTCCGAGGTGTGACCTTCGTGATGTGGGACCTGATCCATGACCGGACCCACATGCGCGGTGACCTGCCCTTTGACCCGTTCATGATCAAGCAGCGGATGCCGTATTTCCTGTACTCCCTGGAGGAACTCCGCTGCGATCTGACCGCCTTCCGCGAGTCCGTGCTCATCGAGCGGGACGAAACGGCCTCCGACGACGCCCGCAAGCACGCCAAGCTGGTCCAGTACGCCGTGATTTTCGACCGCATTTTCCGTTTCGCGATTACAGGGAACCGGGTCCGTAACTACGACGCCGTGGGCGGCCAGTTGCTGTTCGCCTGGATGCACCAGCACCGGGTCCTGCACTGGACCGATGGAAAGTTGAGCATCGACTGGACGGACGTCGCCGGCGTGGTGATCGAGTTGGGTCTCCGCATCGAGGAACTCTACTGGCGTTCAATCGACCGGCCGAAGATCGCACACTGGCTCGCTGCCTACGAGCTCGTCTCCGAAACCCTCACCCCCCACCCCGTCTCCGTGTGGGCCATGGGACCGGAGGCCCTTCCGCTGAACGGACCTCTCCGGAATCTGACGGACCAGATCCTTGATGACGAATTCCCCCTGTCGATGTTCTATGAGGCGCTGCAGAAGAAGATGTCCTCGGTCATTGAATCAACTGCCGGGATCACCGGGAAGAGCCCTGTGAAGACTGAGAGCGAGACGGGCGCATGAGCCAGGATTTCTCGGGGCGTACGGTCGTCGTCGCCGGTTCGACAAGCGCCGCAGGCGTCGCGGTAGTCCGTGCCCTCTCGCAAGCGGGGGCACGCGTGGCCGCGGTGGACATCCTTGAGGACCGGGTGCAGGAGCTCGCGGTGGGGTACAACAACGTCACGGGCTATGCCTGCAACCTCGCGGACCTGCAAGCCGTTGAGGACTTGGCGACGTCTGTCCGGAACGATCTGGGTCCGGTGGACGGCCTGATCCATCTTGTAGGAGGGTGGCGGGGCGGCACCGGAATTACCGGCCAGTCAGATGACGACTGGGAATTCCTGCACTCCAGCGTCCTCACAACACTGAGGAACACCAGCCGCGTTTTTTACGAGGATTTGGCTGCCTCCCCTGTGGGTCGCCTGGCCGTCGTGTCCGCACAGTCCGCCTCCTCGCCGACAGCGGACGGCGCCGCCTACGCCGCCGTCAAGTCCGCCGCTGAGGCATGGACCCTGGCAGTAGCCGACGGATTCCGGCACCTCCAGGAAGGAGATGACAGCCCCCGCTCCGCTCAGCACTCAGCCGCCGTGGTCTTCGTGGTCAAGGCCCTGGTCGATGACCGGATGCGTGCAGCCCAGCCGGAACGGAAATTTCCGGGCTACACCGATGTCAGTGTCCTTGCCGACGCTGTTCAGCAGATCTTTGGCATAGAGGCAAAAAGGATCAACGGGCAGCGTTTGCCCCTCACCGCCGGCCAGCTCGTGGGCCTCCCGGCATGAGCGTCAGCGTTGATGCCCAAGCAGGCGTCCGGCAGCTGTCGACGCGCCTGCACGATCCGACCTACCGGGGCTTCGCCTCGGATAACTACGCCGGGGCTCACCCCGAAATCATCGAAGCAGTTCAGGCAGCCAACGAAGGCCACGTCACCGCGTACGGCGAGGATGCCTACACGGCAGCGCTTCAAGAGGTCATCAAGTCCCACTTCGGGGCAGCTGCCACCGCATTTCCGGTCTTCAACGGAACAGGGGCCAATGTCCTTGCACTGCAAGCCCTGCTCCCGCGTTGGGGCGCTGTCATCTGCGCAGCAACAGCGCATATCAATACCGACGAAAATGGCGCCCCGGAACGGATTGGCGGCATAAAGCTCCTCCCTGTCCCCACACCGGACGGCAAACTCACCCCGGAATTGATCGACGCCGAAGCCTGGGGATGGGGAGATGAGCATCGGGCGCAACCGCTGGTGGTATCAATCACCCAAACCACCGAACTGGGCACCTGCTACACGCCGGACGAAATCCGACGGATTGCTGAGCACGTCCATGCGAAGGGCATGAAACTGCACCTGGACGGAGCACGGCTGGCCAACGCTGCAGCACATCTCGGGCTACCCTTGCGGGCATTCACCACCGACGCCGGTGTGGACGTCCTCTCTTTTGGCGGCACCAAAAACGGGCTGCTGTTCGGCGAAGCCGTTGTCTGGCTCAGCTCACAGTCCGACCCAGGCATGAGCTACCTGCGCAAGATGAACATGCAGCTGGCCTCAAAGATGCGTTTCGTCTCTGCGCAACTCATAGCCCTGCTCACGGATGGGCTGTGGCTGCGGTCCGCCTCTCAGGCCAACGAAATGGCCCAACGTCTCAGCGAAGGAGTCTCGGCCATTGACGGCGTCTCGCTGACGCAACCAACCCAGTCCAATGGCGTCTTCGCCGTCCTGCCAACCGGGGCAGCGGCGAAAGTCCGGGAATCCTTCCGCTTTTATGACTGGGACCAAGCACGCGGGGAAGTCCGGTGGATGTGCTCGTGGGACACCACCGAGACCGACGTCCGCTCTCTCGTGGCTGCAGTGAAGGCCGCCGCAGGCTCTCCAGCCAACGAAACGCCTAAATAGGGAGACGTAACTGCCATCCGGTGGCGGTGTTTTCCGGCGGGCGCGGTCTCAAGAGGCCGCGCCCGTTCCTCAAACCTCCGCCGCGGGAGCCGCGAACTGCGCCTCATACAGCCGCGCATAAGCCCCTCCCGCGGCCAGCAGTGAAGCGTGCGTCCCCTGCTCCACGATCTGCCCGGCCTCCATCACCAGGATGAGGTCGGCATCGCGGATCGTGGACAGCCGGTGCGCAATCACAAACGACGTCCGGTCGGACCGCAGGGCACTCATCGCCTTCTGCACCAGCACCTCGGTCCGGGTGTCCACCGACGACGTCGCCTCGTCCAGAATCAGCCCCGACGGCCGCGCAAGGAACGCCCGCGCAATCGTCAGCAGCTGCTTCTCGCCGGCGGACACGTTGGAACCCTCGTCCTCCAGCACCGTGTCGTACCCCTCCGGCAGTGACCGCACGAACCGGTCCACGTACGTCGCCCGCGCCGCCTCCAGGATCTCGTCCTCAGATGCAGAAGGCCGGCCATACGCAATGTTGTCCCGAATGGTCCCGCCGAACAGCCACGTATCCTGCAGCACCATCCCCAGCCGCGAGCGCAGCTCCCGCCGCGGCACCGAGGTGACGTCCACGCCGTCGAGCGTTATCCGCCCCGCATCCAGCTCATAGAACCGCATCATCAGGTTCACCAAAGTGGTCTTCCCCGCCCCGGTCGGCCCCACAATCGCCACCGTCTGCCCCGGCTCCGCCACGAGAGAAAGTGATGAGATCAGCGGCTTGTCCGGCGAATACGAGAAGGACACGTCCTCGAACACCAGCCGCCCCCGCCCAAACACCGGCCCGGCAGACGGCAAAGGCTCCGCCGACTCCTCTTCCTCATCCAGCAGCGAGAACACCCGCTCGGCGCTCGCCACCCCGGACTGCAGCAGGTTGGCCATGGACCCCAGCTGCGCCAGCGGCTGGGTGAACTGCCGCGAGTACTGGATGAACGCCTGCACATCGCCCAGCTGCATCGCCCCGGACGCCACCTGCAGGCCGCCCACCACCGCGATCCCCACGTACACCAGGTTCCCGATGAACGTCATGGCCGGCATGATCAGCCCGGAAATGAACTGCGCGCCGAAGCTCGCGTCATACAGCTCCACGTTCTTCTGCCGGAACCGCTCCTCCACCTCGCGCTGCCGGCCGAACACCTTCACCAGGGCGTGCCCGGTGTAGGTCTCCTCGATCTGCCCGTTCAGCTCGCCGGTGTTCTTCCACTGCGCCACGAACAGCTTCTGCGAGCGCTTGGCGATCAGCGCCGTGATGCCCAGCGTCAGCGGGATGGTCACCAGCGCAATCAGCGCCAGCGTGGGCGAGAGGATCACCATCATCACCAGCACCCCCACCACGGTGAGCACCGACGTGACCGCCTGGCTGATGGACTGCTGCAGGCTCTGGGAGATGTTGTCGACGTCGTTCGTCACCCGGCTCAGCAGTTCACCGCGCTGGACGGAATCGAAATACCGCAGCGGCAGCCGGTTGATCTTCGCCTCGATCTTTTCCCGCAGCCCGTACACGGTCCGCTGCACCACGCCGTTCAGCACATATGCCTGCACCCACATGAACACCGACGCCAGCACATACAGCACCAGCGCCCACGCCAGCACGCTGGACAGCGCCGCGAAATCGATCCCGTGCCCCGGGGTCAGTGCCATGGGCGTGAGCATGTCCGCCTTCTGGTTCTCACCCGCCGCCCGCAGCTGCGCAATCAGCTGCTCCTTGCTCAGGCCGGGCGGCAGCTGCTTGGACACCACGCCCGCGAAAATCAGGTTGGTGCCCTCCCCCAGCAGCCGCGGCCCGATCACCGAGAGCGTCACGCTCCCAACGCCCATCACCAGCACCAGGATCAGCCAGGGCCATTCCGGCCGCAGCGTGCCCAGCAGCCGCCGCGCGGACGGCCAGAAGTCCATCGCCTTCTCCGCCGGGACGTTCATTCCCGCGAACGGGCCGCCGTGCCCTGGACCGCCGCGCGGGCGCGGAATGCGAATCACCTCGGCGCTGCCGGTTTTCGGGGCACCTGCTGTTCCGGGAGCAGCGGACGACGGCGGCCGGTGGGTTGAGCTCATACCGTTTCCTCCGCTGACAGCTGGGAGGAGACGATCTCCCGGTAGGTTTCGGATGTGTCCAGCAGTTCGTGGTGCGTTCCGTGCGCCACGATCCTGCCGTTGTCGAGCACCAGGATCTGGTCCGCGTCCACGATGCTGGAGACGCGCTGGGCGATGATCACCAGGGTGGCGCCGGCGGTGTTGCGCTTGAGCGCCTGGCGGAGCCGGGCGTCCGTGCCGGTGTCCAGGGAGGAGAAGGAGTCGTCAAAGATGTAGAGCTCGGGCCGTTTCACCAGGGCCCGGGCGATGGCCAGCCGCTGCCGCTGCCCGCCGGAGACGTTGGTGCCGCCCTGTGAGATCTCCGCATCCAGGCCGCCCTCCATCTCTTCCACGAAATCCCGGGCCTGGGCGATCTCCAGCGCCGTCCAGAGTTCGTCCTCGCTGGCGTCCGGCTTGCCGTACTGCAGGTTGCTGCGGACGGTCCCGGAGAACAGGTACGGCTTCTGCGGGACGAGCCCGATGTGGCCCCAGAGCAGGTCCGGGTGCAGCTCCCGCACGTCCACCCCGTTCATCATCACCGCACCGGAGGTGGCGTCGAACAGCCGCGGCATGAGGTTCACCAGCGTGGTCTTGCCGGAGCCGGTGCTGCCGATGATCGCCGTCGTCTGCCCCGCCTTGGCCGTGAAACTGATGCCGGACAGGACCGGCTGATCGGCACCCGGGTAGGCGAATCCGACGTCGCGCATTTCCAGCGTGCCGCGGCGCCGGCCGTCCGGTGACACGGCACTGGTGACGGGGTTTTTCGGCGGCCGCACACTTGATTCGGTGTTCAGCACCTCCCCTATCCGGTCCGCGGACACCGAGGCGCGCGGGATCATCACCGCCATGAAGGTGGCCATCATGACGGACATCAGGATCTGCAGCAGGTAGCTCAGGAACGCGATCAGGGTGCCCACCTGCATGGAGCCGTCCTCAATCCGGAACGAGCCGAACCAGATCACGGCCACGCTGGAGATGTTCAGCACCAGCATCACCACGGGGAACGCGAGCGCCATCAGCCGGCCGGCACGCAGCGCGGTGTCCGTAACATCCTCGTTGGCGCGGCCGAACCGGGCCGTCTCGATGTCCTCGCGCACAAACGCCCGCACCACGCGGATGCCGGTCAGCTGTTCGCGCAGGACGCGGTTCACGGTGTCGATCCGCTTCTGCATCTTCCGGAACAGCGGCACCATGCGGGTAATGATCAGGCCGATGCCCACCAGCAGCGCGGGCACGGCCACCGCGATCAGCCAGGACAGCTGAACGTCCTGCCGGACCGCCATGATCACCCCGCCAATGGCCAGCATCGGAGCGGACACCATCAGGGTGGCGGACATCAGCACCAGCTGCTGGACCTGCTGGACGTCGTTGGTGGAACGCGTGATGAGGCTGGGAGCCCCGAACTTGGTGACCTCCTGTTCCGAGAATTCACCCACCCGTCCGAAGATCGCGCCGCGCAGGTCCCGGCCCAGGCCCATCGCGGCCTTCGCCCCGAAGTAGACGGCAATGGTGGCGCAGATGATCTGCAGCAGGGTGATGCCCAGCATCAGGGTGCCCAGGTTGAGGATGACGCCGGTATCGCCCTTGGCCACACCTTCATCAATAATGTCCGCGTTCAGCGTGGGCAGGTACAGGGACGCGATGGACTGCGCCAGCTGGAAAACCACGACGGCGATCAGCAGCTGCCGGTGCGGCCGCAGGTATTCAACAAGCAGTTTCCAGAGCATCAGACCCCAAACGTTCCGTCCCGCGATTTGTGGTGCGGAGGTCAGTTTACGTCCGGAGGCTGGGAAGTGGGCCTGTTCCCGCCGGGGAAAAGTGGCCAGTTCTCGGAGGGCGGATTTTGGCCCTTAGGCCCAGAATTCCGAGGTCTTGGCCGTGTCCTCCTGGAACTCGTTGACCTCGGTGACTTTGCCGTCCCTGAGCGTGAAGACGAAGGCGCCGTGCTGAGACAGGGACTGGCCATTCCGTTCAGCCTGGGCGGTCTGCAGGGCCACCGTATGGCTCTCGCCGGCGATGACATCCTGAAGCTCAGCTTTTACCGTGCCGCCTGACCGTGAAAACAGCTCGCCGAAATAGGCCAGAATCTCCTCTTTCCCCTGTTTGACCCCGGCGAGGCCACCGCTTCCGCCGACGCGCCAGACCGCATCAGGGGCGAAGAGGTCCTTGAGCGTTTCAATATCGCCCGAATTGAATGCTTCATAGCCGCGCCGCACCACTGCGGCGTCTTCCTGAACGCCCATTGCGAACCCTTTCCAACGCCATTGTCGGGGTCCCCAGCCCAGCAATTTTAAGCCTGGCGCCGGGGGTTGTCCATGGCGTGCGGGTCCGGTCCGAATCAGAACAGGAGCGGCGACAGGCGTACTGTCAGGTCGCTGGCCGCCTCCGTGTGTTCTGCGATTGCCGAGAACCTTTCCGCAGGTCCGGTGAGGCACACGGCCGCTCCCACTGAGCCATCGGCCTGCCGGACGGGAAGTGCCAGGCTGGCGGATCCTACTTCGAGTTCGTTCACCTCCGAGGCCTGGCCCTTGGCCCGGATGTCCGCCAGTTGTTCTTTCAGCCGGCCGCTGTCCGTGATGGTGTTCTCCGTTAGTTTCACCAGCTGCCCACCCGGAATCGCCGAGGCCGGGTCATCAAGTTCGGCGAGCATCAGTTTGCCCGCCGCCGAAGCGTGGGGATACCGCAGCAGCTCGAATACTGAATGGAGCGGATAATCAGGATCTTCTTCGGCCACCCTGAGGGACGCACTCTTGAACATCATGAGGTGGACGGCGAAACGAACCCCCTGCCTGAACTCGTCGATGGTGGTGCGGGCTGCAGTGCATACGGTTGGCGGCGTCGCTGCCGCAACCAGACCCGACAGGGCGTGCCCGAGGGCGAAGCCTCGGAGATCAGATGTGCGGACCAGATATTCGTCCCCCACCAGCGCATTCAGCAGCCGGTAGGCGGTCGCCGGAGGCATGCGCAGCGCATCGGTGATCTCTTTCGCTGTTGTCCCCGTCCCGAACCGAGCCACGGTCTCAAGGATCCTGAGCGAGTTTGTGGCCGGTCCTGAACCGGCGTGAGATGGCCTGTAGCTCACTTGATCGGCCCGCCATGAAAGAGGTCCGACTCCCGGGTTTCGTCGTAGATGCCCACCGATGCCAGGCGCAAGGGCCGCCGGCGGTGAAGGTACATGGCATACAGGACGCTGGCAAGGAGGACACCGCCGTAGATCAGGGTCTGCAGGTTCCCCGTCCCTATCGACGCGGCTGCAGCCGTCCACAGCACCGCCCCGAGAACCAGCGATGTTGCCGCCCCAAGCATCCAGCTGGCGTACGTGTTCTCTCCGATCCTGCGCAGGAAAAAGGGCATGGACGCGCTGGCAAGGATGTAGGACCCCAGGTATCCATAGGCGCCCAACGTAAAGAGGTTCGCCAGGCCCTGTTCAGGGCTGGCCCCGGAGATGATCATCGTGATGGGAACGAGCGCAACAACAGGCATCACCGCCAGGATGGCCGTCGAGGGCGTCCGAAAGAGGGAATGCGTCCGGCCGATTGCCCGCGGGGCAACGCCTTCCCGGCCCATGCAGAAAAATATCCGGGCCAGGGCGTTTACGGAGGCGATGGCGCACGCAAACCACGATGCCGCGATTCCCAGATCGAGGAGGGCCGCGAACACAGGGGACGTCTGCGAAAACAAGTCGGACAGCGGTGTGGAGCTGGCCGTTATGCCCGGCGGCGCACCCCTGAGAGCCACGTCCTGTGCGGTGGCGGCGAGGAGATAGAGGACGCCGGCCAGAATGGGGGTCCAGGTAATGGCGCGAGGCACGCTGACAAAGGGTTTTTGCGCCTCCCCGCCAAGAGTGGTTGGGCTCTCGAAGCCGACAAAGGCACTAACTGCCACCACGATGCCGATCGACAGCGAGTCAAGATGCCCGTTCCAGGCGAACACACTCGTGAAATTGAGCGCCGGCCCATTGACGGCAAAGTAGACGACCATCAGGACGGCGAGGATAGCGATGGAGATGGTTTCCATCAACAGGGTTGACCAAGCGGACAGCTGGATCCCCCTCACCATGAGGAACGAGGCGGCGCCGGATGCGGCAAGAATGACCAGCACCGTGACAGCTCTCGGATCCGCGGCGGGGAGTCCCAGGTTGACGAACAGTTCCACCACATAGGTGCCAACGGCCAGCAGGCTTGCCATGGCAACAAGGCCGTACCCGAAAATGGCTGACCAGCCGGCCGTGATTGCCGTTCGTTGGCCGAGCCCTTTGGCGGTGTAGCTGTAGAGGCCACTAACAGCGGCCATGCGCTTTGCCATCGGTCTCAGGCAGAAGGCAACCAGAACCATGACGGCCATGGCTGCGCCAAAAGTCAGCAGGAGATTCGTCCCGCCGGATCCAAAGACAAGACCGGGAAAAATCAGGGCCGGGATGACGGTCATGGCCCCTGCGGGCGCCACGTTGGCTACTGACTGCGCGAAAACCGGAAGGAAGGAAAGCTTCCGGCGCCTCAGGCCCTCCACCGGAGAGCGGGGACTGATGAAGCGATCACCGCGGGCAGACACTGGAACCAACTTTCCCTCCGGCGCGCAGGCTCGTCTTTGATTTCGCGTGACACAGGTCACCGGCCAGAGGAGCAAAACATTAGCATTCCCGCCCCTCAATGACGGCAGCGAACGCCTTTGTGAATGTTTCCGGCATGTTAACTGCGGTGGGAAAAGTTCACCCGGATTTTCTCACTTCCCAACGCCTCCAGGCCCGCTCCCATATGTTTCCAACATGTTAACAGGGGTGGGAAAAAACCTCCGCGAAGTTCTCACGTCAATATCCCGAAAAGGCTCGCCCCGAGCGAACTGCATGACGTAGCTTTTCTTACACAGACGGAATACAAGTGATCTGCATCACGCCGACAGGGCCCAGCGTGGGGCCGGGCCGGCACTCAGGAAATAGAGGATGTTGATCGCAACGGGTTTATTTCTTCGGCCTCAAACGGGCTCGAGAATGACCTATAGCGCAGCCGCATATGGACCTATGAATTAGCAGTTCCGAAATTTAATGGACAAATAATTCTGTGATTCCGCAGATCTTGGCGTTTGTATATTCCGCAATGGCAATTCCACCGGCGTCGGCCAGGAAAACCATCCCGGCGACAGGCCAGTGAGCCTCCCCTTTGAAAAGAACCAAGGAGAAAACCATGACTCTCAACACTGAAATCCACACCGGGGTAGGGGTATCCCACCCGCTCGATCCGCTCTCCCGCGAGGAGATCTCCCGGGCCGCGTCGATCCTGAAGGAGGGCCCCGCCGCCGCTGAGTCGTTCCGCTTCATCAGCATTGAACTGCGCGAACCCGACAAGGAACTGCTCCGCACCGGCGCCCCCACCACCCGTGAGGCCGACGCGGTCCTGGTCAACCGGGCCGAGGCCCGCTCCTACGAAGCGATCGTGGACCTCGACTCCGGCATCGTCTCCTCCTGGACCCAGCTGCCCGCCCACATCCACCCCCCGTTCATGCTCGACGAATTCGCCGAAGGCGAAGAGTCCTGCCGGACCAACCCCGAAGTCCAGGCCGCCCTGGCCAAACGCGGCATCACCGACATGTCCCTGGTCTGCTTCGAACCCTGGTCCGTAGGCTACTTCGGCGAAGACGACCAGGGCCGACGCCTCATGCGCGCCCTGGTCTTCGTCCGCGAAGAAGCCGACGACTCCCCCTACGCCCACCCGATCGAGAACTTCGTCGTCATCGTGGACCTGAACTCCGGGCAGGTCGTCACCGTCAACGACGACCAGGCCATCCCCGTGCCCTCCGCGTCCGGGAACTACCTGCCCAAATACGTCGGCGAACCCCGCACCGACCTCAAACCCATCAGCATCACCCAGCCCGAAGGCGCATCCTTCACCGTCACCGGCAACCACGTCCAGTGGGCCGACTGGTCCTTCCGCGTCGGCTTCACCCCCCGCGAAGGCCTGGTCCTGCACCAGCTCAAATTCCGCAACAAAGGCGTCGAACGCCCCGTCATCAACCGCGCCTCCCTCTCCGAAATGGTCGTCCCCTACGGCGACACCGCCCCCGTCCAGGCCAAAAAGAACGCCTTCGACTCCGGCGAATACAACATCGGCAACATGGCCAACTCCCTCACCCTGGGCTGTGACTGCCTCGGCGAAATCAAATACTTCGACGGGATCACCGCCGACAGCCACGGCAACCCCCTCACCATCGAAAACGCCATCTGCATGCACGAAGAAGACGACTCAATCCTCTGGAAACACTTCGACTTCCGCGAAGGCACCACCGAAACCCGCCGCTCCCGCAAACTCGTCATCTCCTTCATCGCCACCGTCGCGAACTACGAATACGCCTTCTACTGGCACCTCTTCCTCGACGGATCCATCGAATTCCTCGTCAAAGCCACCGGCATCCTCTCCACCGCCGGCCAGAAACCCGGCGAGAACAGCCCCTACGGCCAGAACCTGAACAACGACGGACTCTACGCCCCCATCCACCAACACATGTTCAACGTCCGCATGGACTTCGAAATCGACGGCCCGAAGAACGCCGTCTACGAAGTCGACATGGAAATCCCCGAACACAACCCCACCCACACCGCCTTCATGGCCGTGGACCGGCTCCTGGAAACCGAACAAGCCGCCATCCGCAAAACCGACACCTCCAAACACCGCTTCTGGAAAATCGCCAACCGCGACAGCCGCAACATCGTCAACGAACCCGTCGCCTACCGCCTGATCCCCACCGACGGCATCCAACTCGCCGCCGGCGACGAATCCTACGTCTCCAAACGCGCACAATTCGCCCGGAACAACCTCTGGGTCACCGCCTACGACCGCACCGAACGCTTCGCCGCCGGCGAATTCCCCAACCAAGCCACCGGCGAAGACGACGGCCTCCACATCTGGACCAAAGCCGACCGCAACATCGTCGACCAAGACCTCGTCGTCTGGTACACCTTCGGCATGCACCACGTCGTCCGCCTCGAAGACTGGCCCATCATGCCCCGCCAAAACATCGGCTTCATGCTCGAACCCCACGGCTTCTTCGACCAAAACCCCACCCTCAACCTCCCCACCAACGAAAACCGCACCACCACCACCACCGAAACCTGCTGCACCAAGGACTAACAGTCCTTTACCGACTCCGCGGGGGCGCAGTGATTCTTCACGGCGCTCCCGCGGAGCCGCCTCGCCACAACGGCGAAATCCTCTCGGACCTTCCTACGTGCCTGGTCGTTCGCGCATCGGGGTCCGTCCCATACTCGCTGGCCGCCAAAGGGCGTCCGGACAGTAAAGATCACAGACGTTCAGTACATCGAAGGAGATGTTATGAGTGACAAGCATTTGGATGAAGTGGGTGACCTGAAAAGGTCAATCAACTGGAAGCAGGGCGCGGCCATTGCGCTGGGTGTTCCCATGCTGATTCTGCCCTCGCTGGGCTACCTGCCAATGTATGTATCCGCCGCGGCAATCCTCATCTGGGGCATATCCGTACTGCAAGGCTTTATGCAGAACGCTGCTTACGCCGAGATGGCCACCACCTTTCCCAAGGCCTCCGGCCTGCCAGGCTTCGCGCAGCATGTGTTCCGTACGGAGAACTACAAAGGCAAGTACGACAAGGGCAAGCTGATCGGCGGCTTCACCGCCTGGAGCTACTGGTTCGGCTGGAACCCCATCCTTGCGATCTTTGCCATCACGGCCGGCAGTTACCTCCACGGCATGTTTCCCGTCCTGAGCGAGACGTTCACCCAGTACCAGCTCGCACTGATCTCCGGCGTAGTGATCTTCAGCGGGCTGTTCATCGTGAACTGGTTCGGCCTCAAGGACGGCGCCATGCTGGGATACGTCCTAGCCGCGATTTCCCTGATCCCCCTGGTCATCCTGGCCGTGGCACCGTTTGCCACCGGACACGTCGATATGGCCAACATCACCGGCAACTGGTGGCCCTCCGACTGGACCTGGGACCTGCACCACATCCTGATGCTGTTCGGTATCTTCGGGATTGCCCAATGGAGTGCCTGCGCCTGGGAAACGGCGGCGATCTACGGCCCCGAATACAAAAAACCGTCCAAGGACCTCCCCAAGGCGCTGCTGGCCTGTGGCCTCATCTGTTTCGGCCTCTACGTCATGCTGCAGAGTGCAGTCATCGGTGTGCTCGGTGTGGAGGGCGTTCAGGCCGAGGCTGTCTCGCCCCTGATCCCCGTGGCCCAGGCCGTCTTCGGCCAGGCCGGCTCAGTCATCACCATCATCATGCTGATCGCCGCCATGGTCCTGATCATCCAGACGGCCTACCTGGGCTCCTCCCGCGCCATGCACTCCATGTCCACCGAAGGCAACCTGCCGAGGGTGTTCGGCAAAACCAACCGCCACGGCACCCCGTTCATTGCCATGCTGGTCATCGGCGCCTTCAACCTCGTGCTGATCTCCATGGGAAACGCCGCGGCGATCCTTGCAGCCTCGGCCATCGGCTACACCTGCGCCAACGGCATCAGCCTGTTCGCGTACGTCAGGGCCAAAAAGCACCCCGCCTTTAAAAACCTGGAACGGCCCTTCAAGGCCCCCAAGGGCTGGAAGCACGTGGCCATGGTCTTCGGCCTGTTCAACGTACCCCTTTGCCTGATCGGCGTGGTCTACCTAAACAGCCTCGAGATCGGCTGGACCTCAACCTGGGTGGGCTTCCTCGTCCTGGCCCTTTACCTGCCCATCTGGCTGTTCTCCCTGCATGAAACGCGCCGCGAGAAGGCCAAAGCAGAAGCCGCTGCTGCCGCTTCGGAGCACGGTGCCGAAGTCCGGGAGAAAGTCCTGGACCTCACCTAGCAGCGGCCGCCCCTGCGGCTCCAGGGAACTGGAGACGGAGCAGCCCCAGAAGGCGGTCCCCGGCGTCGATGAAAGCGGCGCCGGGGACCGAACCACCTAATCCATCTCCTAGTAAGAGCGTGATTCGCGTGTTCAATTCCCCTGCAATTACGTGGGCCCTCACAGTCATCCTGCTACTCAGTGGCTGCTTTTACCTGCTGCAGGCCGCACGGTCCCGGCATCTGACGGACCAGGCCAATAAAAGCCTCCATGCCCTCATGAACGTCCTCATGGCCGGCATGCTTTGGAACCTTGTTCCATCAACAACGCTGGCCCAGATCGCCGTCCTTGCGGGCGCGGCTTTGTGGTTTGTCATCCAGGCGGTGGCCCGGCCGGAATTCAAAATCCTTTGCGACGGCAGTCAGGACCGGCTGAAATGTGTTTATCACAGCCTTACCATGGCCGGTGCAGCCCTCATGATGACGATGATGGGTCCTGCTGCCAGCGCCGGCAATCATGTCGCGCCGGCAGCGGCACTGTCAACGTCGTCGCACGCACATCACGCAGCCGCACCGGCATCCGCCACCGTCGCCCACGGTGCGGCGGCACCAGGGTTGGACCAGCTATCTGCCCTGGCGATCCCGCTGACGGTTTTCTTCGCAACCGCGACGGCAGTTTTCATAGTCCTTCTGGTGCGTAGCCGGGCTGCCAAAGCCACCCACGGCCAGCAGTCCACGTCAAGGCACTCCGTCCGGCTCGAATTCGGGCTTGAAGCTCTGGGCGCTGCTGTCATGGCGCTGATGTTTGCCACCATGTCGGCCTAACGGACTCTCTTGCCGTGATGAAGGCTTCGGAGAGCAACCCGCCCCATGCCGGGAAGTGGCCATGAGTCCCCTAGCCTTGAGCCTCATCGAATTGGGTGCAGTGGTCTTCTCCCTCGGCCTGCTGGCCCGGCTGGCCGGGCGGATCGGGATGTCGCCCATCCCGCTCTATCTCCTTGGCGGCCTCGCCTTCGGCACCGGCGGGATAGTTGAGCTTGAAGGCATGACAGAATCCGCGCACCTCTTTGGGGAGATCGGCGTTATTCTCCTGCTGCTGATGCTCGGGCTGGAATACACGGCGTCGGAACTTTTTACCGGACTCCGACGATCGTGGCAGGCCGGTGTCCTTGACCTCGTCCTGAACTTCCTGCCGGGGGCAGCTCTCGCCCTGTTCCTCAACTGGGGTTTTGTGGGGGCGGTGGTGATGGGCGGTGTCACCTACATCTCCTCGTCCGGGATCGCGGCGAAGGTGATCACTGATCTGGGGTGGCTGGGCCACCGCGAAACCCGCGTGGTGATCTCCATCCTGGTGTTTGAAGACCTGACCATGGCGGTGTATCTTCCCGTCCTGACCAGCATTCTTGCCGGCGCCAGCTTCCTGGGCGGCCTCACAACGGTGGGCATTGCGCTGGCTGTGGTCAGCGTGGTGCTCACGGTTGCGCTGCGCCATGGACATCATGTCTCCAAGGCCGTCCACAGCGAGAACTCCGAGGTGTTCCTGCTGAACGTCCTTGGTGCGGCGATGCTCGTAGCCGGCGTGGCATCATCCATGCAAGTATCAGCGGCCGTGGGCGCATTCCTGCTTGGCATCGCGATTTCCGGTGCCACGTCGCACAGGGCCACGCGTGTCCTGACACCGTTGCGGGACCTCTTCGCCGGGATATTCTTTGTGGCCTTCGGGCTGCACACCGATCCTGCAACCATTCCGCCCGTACTTGGCTGGGTCCTGGTCCTCGCCCTTGTCACCGCCTGCAGCAAGATGGCCACCGGCGTCTGGGCCGCCAGACGTGCCGGCATTGAGCGCCCGGGCCGTCTCCGGGCGGGGGCAGCGCTCATCGCCCGCGGCGAATTCTCGATCGTGATTGCGGGACTGGCCGTGGCCTCCGGCGCGGTCACTCAGGAACTGGCAGCAATGGCGACTGCCTACGTGCTGGTCATGGCAGTCATTGGACCCTTGACCGCGCGGTACATCGAACCGTTGGTAGAGAGGGTGGTTCCCTTGGTAGGCATCGTCACAAAAGCGGGGTGATGAGCGTTCAGGCCGCGGAGGGCCCCCTTCCATCCGCCGCTCTGACCCCTACAGATAGTCCCCAGCGTGCTCGCGGGCGATTTCCAGGAGGGTGGAGTGGAAGGCGACCTCGGCCGGGGCGTACACCTTGTCCTGGCGTTGAGCGAGCAGCACCCGGCGCATGGGCGCGGCTCCCCCGAGGCTGATGACCCGCACGTCCGGGTGCTGGAGGGCGACGGCGGTCTTGGGCACCAGTGCCACGCCCATGCCCACGCTGACCATGGCCTGGGCCTCCTGGTAGTCATTGGCGAGGAAGCCGATGGTGGGCTCGAACCCGGCGTCGTGCGCTGAACGCTGCAGGACTTCGACCACGGGGTGGGCCTCCGCGCGGACTATCCAGGACTCCTTCCGCAGTTCCTCCATCTTCACCTCGTCCCGGCCGGCGAGCGGATGGCCGCGGGCTACGAGGATGACGGTGCTCTCCTGGAAGACCTCGGTGATCCGGATGGAATCATCCTGGAACCGGTTCCAGGGATAGTCCCAGAGCAGGCACAGTCCGGTGACGCCGGACTCGAGGTCGGACACGAGTTCGTCAAAGCGGGCGCTGCGCACCGAGAGTCCGATGGCGGGGTACCGCTTCTTGAAGGCGCGGATGACCACCGGCAGGAAGGAACCGGCAATCGTGGGGAACGTACCTACGGTCAGGGAGCCGCGCCGCAGCCCGGCGATCTGGTCAAGATCGGACTGCGCCGCCCGCATCTGGCCGATGATCCTGCGGGCATGCCCGGCCAGCACCTGGCCCGCCTCGGTGGGCACCACACCCCGGGAGCGGCGGTTGAGGAGCGGCTGCCCCACTTCCTGTTCCAGTTTCCGCAGCTGCTGGGAAACGGCCGACGGCGTGTACATCATCAGGTCAGCCGCAGCGGTGATGGACCCCTGCTCCACGACCTCAACCAGCAGGGCCAAGCGGCGGATGTCGAATAAATCTTGGGTCTCATCGTGAAGCAAAACTTCACCCTTCTGTTTCGTTGGTTCATTCTATGCAGCTGCGCACGGATTGGGGCGTTCGCACGGCCATTCGCAGGGCGTAATCGACCGGCAATGGGATCTCAGGCATCGTAGACACAATGATTGAAGCAATGCTTCATAGTCCCTCAGATATTGAACATTGTCTTCATATGTGATCCGGCTCATTCTCTTATCAGGCGCCCTGAACAGAATGCATGACCCGAGAGATGTGGGAAGACAATGAAGATAGAAGCTGAATGGATGCGCGGAGGCACCAGCAAGTGCTGGGTCTTCGAAACGGAGCACCTGGACCAGACCCGCACCAGCCTGGATGAGCTGCTGCCGCGGCTGTTCGGGAGCCCTGATTACCGGCAGATTGATGGCGTCGGCGGGGCAACCTCGACCACCAGCAAGGCGATGATCCTGCGGCGCCCCGCGGACGCGGAGGTCGACGTCGAATTCACCTTTGCCCAGGTGGGCATCGAAGAGGCAGCGGTGGACTGGGGCAGCAACTGCGGGAACTGCTCCGCGGTGGTGGGGCTTTACGCCATCGAAAAAGGCTGGGTGGTCCCCCGCGGAGACGTCACCCGGATCGTCACCCGCAACACCAACACCGGCCAGATCATCATCCAGCGCGTGGCCACCCCCGCGGGGGCGCTGCCGATCGTTCCGGATGCCCAGATGCCGGGCGTAGCCTTTCCCGGCTACCGGGTGGGCCTCGGCTTTCAGGACCCGGCCGGCAAGACGACCGGAAAGCTGCTGCCCACCGGCTCCGCAACCGACACCATCACCGCCGGCGGAACGCGGTGGACAGTATCAATGGTCGACGCCGGAGCACCGGTGGTGATCGTCCGCGCCGAACAGCTGGGGCTGGACCCCTCCCGGTACGGGAGCTGGGCGTCAGGGGTGGAACTGCAGCTGGAAACGCTGGAGCAGATCCGTCGCCAGGCTGCGGTCCGGATGGGGCTCGCGTCAACGGTTGCCGCCGCCGCCCGCGCCATCCCCAAACTCGCCATCGTTGCCTCCCCGGCCCAGCCGGACCCGGACTCCGATGTCAGCGTCATGATGCTCTCCATGGGCAAGCCGCACCCGGCCCTGGCCATCACCGGAAGCATCGCACTGACTCTCGCCGCCCGGACACCGGGCACTGTCCTGAGCAGCATCACCGGCGACGCCCCGCGGAGCAGGCTTCGGCTCCGCACCCCCGCAGGGGTGCTCGAGACCTGGAGCGAGGAGGACGACGCGTCCCTGCTGATCGGCGTCGAACGCACTGCCCGCACCATCGCCACCACCATCATCCACGTCCCCGAGGCCCTCGGCAGCGCCGTCGAAACCTCACTCGCATCAGCCACTCAATGAGGAGTCAAGATCATGACTAAAACCATTTACGAGCCTGCTTCCGAAGCAAAGAGCGACATCCGCGAAACCCCTGCCACGCGTCCCAACCGCCGCCGCCGTATCCTGCTGGTAGCGGTAGCCGCGGCCGCGATCCTGGGTCTGATTGCCCTCGTGTTCGGGGGTGCCGTCTTCAACCCGGCAGCCACCCCGGAATCGGAGCCGAGCATGACCGCAACGCAGATCATTCCCCTGGTCATCCTGGTGGTGATGTTTGTCGTCGCCACCAAATGGCCCCTGAACATCGGGGTCATGGGCCTGGTGGCCTCCTTCGGCGTCGGATACTTCATGCTGGGCATGAGCGACAAGCAGATCCTCGACGAGTTCCCCGCCAGCATCGTCCTGACCATCATCGGCGTCACCTACTTCTTCAGCATGGCCCAGCGGAACGGCACCATCAACATCATCGTCCAGACGTGCGTGCGGCTGGTGAGGGGTAAGACCATGCTGCTCCCCTGGGTGTTCTTCCTGATCGCTGCCGCCCTGACCTCGCTGGGCACCTTCTCCCCGGCAGCCATCGCACTCCTGGCCCCCGCGGCCATCGGATTCGCCTACGAGTCCCGCATCCACCCCGTCCTGATGGGCGCCTTCATCATCAACGGCGCCCACGCCGGCGGTTTCTCCCCGCTCTCCGTCGCCGGCGTGCTGGTCCACGACATCTCGGTCAAGAACGGCTTCGCCATCGACCAGGGCTCGCTGTTCGTGGCCAGCTTCGCCCTGAACCTCATCCTCTCCGCCCTCACCGTGGCACTGTTCGCCCTCCTGGGCAAGCTGCGCGACAGCCACGGCGGCCAGCACGCCGACGTGGACACCTCCCGGACAGGCCGTCCCCACGGCCAGCAGATCCTCACCCTGGCCCTGATCGCCATCATGCTGGTGTGCACGCTGGGCTTCCACATGCCGATCGGCTTTGTGGCCCTCGCCGCCGGCCTCCTGCTGGCCTTCGTGAACATCAAGGAACACCAGACCTTCATCGGCGGAATCTCCTGGTCCACCGTCCTGCTGGTGGCCGGCATGATCACCTACGTCTCCCTGCTCCAGCACGTCGGCGTCATCGACACCCTGGCCGAGCAGGCCCTGGCGTTGGGCGCACCCCTGCTGATCGCCCTGGTCCTCTGCTACGTGATCGGCGTCGGCTCGGCCTTCGCGTCCTCCACCGCACTGCTCACCGCATTCATTCCCCTGGCCGGCCCGCTGCTGGCCACCAGTTCCCTCAGTGCATCCGGCACCGTTGCCGCCCTCGCCATCGCCGCCACCGTGGTTGACGTCTCGCCGTTCTCCACCGACGGCGCACTGGTGGTCGCCAACGCCCGCCCCGACGACCGGCAGCGCGTCTACAAGCAGCTGATGGCCTACGCCGGCGGTGTTGTGCTGGTAGCCCCGGCCCTCGCCTGGGCCCTGCTGGTGCCTACCGGCATCATGTAATAGATACGCGTCGTCGACAGCGCAAAGTGGTCCGCCGGCACCAGCCGGCGGACCACTACGTGCATTCACAGGTTTCCGGGTCCGGCGGTCCGTGTCAGTTGGACGGGAAGTTGTACGACGCCCCGGACGCGTGGCTGGCCTCGGGCCAGCGTGACGTGACCACCTTGCCGCGGGTGTAGAAGGACACACCTTCTGGACCGTAGATGTGCTTGTCACCGAAGAGCGACGCCTTCCAGCCGCCGAAGGAGTAGTACGCCACCGGGACCGGCAGGGGCACGTTGATGCCGATCATGCCCACATCGACGGACCGCTGGAACTTCCGGGCGGCGGCGCCGGACGAGGTGAAGATGGCCGTGCCGTTACCGAAGGGGTTGGCGTTGATCAGGGCGATTCCGGCGTCGAGGTCCTCCACCCGCACCACCACGAGAACCGGACCGAAAATCTCCTCGGTGTACGCGCTCATTTCGGTCTTGACGTGGTCGATGACCGTGGGGCCAACCCAGAAGCCTTCCTCATGGCCGGGCACCACCAGGTCGCGGCCGTCCACCACCATCGCGGCACCCGCGGCTTCCGCCTCGCCAATGGTCTTCACAATGAAGTTCCTGGAGTCCGCACTGATGACCGGGCCCATGTCGGCGTCGGGTTCGGTGCCGTTCTTGACCCGGACGGCTACGGCGCGCTCCTCGACCTTCTTGACCAGCAGGTCAGCGGCGTCCCCGACGGCGACGGCGACGGAGATGGCCATGCAGCGCTGGCCGGCGGAGCCAAACGCGGCGGCGGCCAGGTGGTCGGCGGCGTTGTCCAGGTCGGCGTCGGGCAGCACGATGGCGTGGTTCTTCGCCCCGCCCAAAGCCTGGACCCGCTTGCCGTGCGCCGTCGCCACCTCGTTGATGTGCTTGGCCACCGGGGTGGAACCGACGAAGGAGATGCCGTCCACGTCCGGGTGGGTGAGGAGGCCGGAGACCACCTCACGGTCGCCGTGCAGGACCTGGAACACGCCGTCGGGCAGTCCCGCCTGCTTGAACAGGTCAGCGAGCAGCATGGCCGCGGACGGGACCCGGTGGGAGGGCTTGAGGATGAAGGCGTTGCCCGTGGCGATCGCCATCGGCGCCATCCACAGCGGAACCATGACCGGGAAGTTGAACGGCGTGATACCGGCGACGACGCCGATCGGCTCCCTGAAGGAGAAGACGTCGATGCCGGTGGAAACCTGGTCCGAGTATTCCCCCTTGAGCAGCTGCGGGATGCCGCACGCGAACTCGATGACCTCCAGGCCGCGGCCGATCTCGCCCTTCGCGTCGGAGAGGACCTTGCCGTGCTCGGCGGTGATCAGCTGCGCCAGCTCATCCACGTGGGCCGCGACCAGTTCGCGGAACTTGAACAGCACCGCGGTGCGCTTGGCCAGGGAAATATCGCCCCAGCTTGCGGCGGCGGCCTTCGCCGCAGCCACGGTGGCGTCAAGGTCCGCCTGGTTGGCCAGCCGCAGCTCTGCGGTGACGGCGCCGGTGGCGGGGTTGTAGACGGGCTTGGTGTCGGTCCCGGAACCTGAAGCCTCGGATCCGCTGATGAAGTGGTTGATGAAGGTCATGGTTACTGCTCCTGTAGTAAGTGGTGTTCCACGGTGTGCACCGGCTCGACGTTCCGTGGAAGTCCTGCGGCGAGGGATTCATGGAGGGCGAGGCGGACGGCCAGGTTTTGCTCGGTCAGTTCCTGGTGGACCACCTCCCGCCCGGCACTGCGGGCCCAGACGCTGAACCGTTCGATTTCGACCTTGAAGGGGTCTTCGATGACATCGAAGACCTCGGTGCTGCCGTCCCGCAGAGAAACGGTCACGCGGGCCGCCTCACCCGGAAGCGGGTCAAAGGCGTTGTCGAGGGTGATCTGCCCCTTCGTGCCGATGATCTGGAACGTGTTCACGCGGGGTCCTTCGAAGCCACAGTCCAAGGTTCCGAGGACGCCGTCGTAATCCAGGACCGCGGCGACGGTGGTCTCCACGAGGTCCGCCGGGCTGGTTCCCTTGGCATAGACGCTGGCGGGTGCCCGTCCCATCACCATGTTCATGATGTCCACGGCGTAGCAGCCGACGTCATTGACCGCGCCGCCTTCGAGGCCCGGCTGCAGCCGGACTTCCCCCGGGCTGCGGTCCATCACAAAGTGGAAGCGCGCATGCATCGAGACGATCTGGCCGATCCGGCCCGCGTCGATGAACTCGCGGACTTTCTGGTGCTGCGGATGGAAACGGTACATAAAGGCCTCCATCAGGCCCACCCCGTTCCGCGCGCACGCTTCGACGACGCGGGCGTAGTCCTCAAGGCTGCCCACCAGTGGCTTCTCGCACAGGATGTCCTTGCCCGCCTCCGCCGCCGCGATGATCCATTCCGCGTGCAGTCCGTTGGGGAAGGGCAGGTAGACGGCTTCGATGGCAGGATCAGCCAGCAGTTCCTCATGCGATGAGTAGACGGCCGGGATGCCGAAGCGGGCGGCGACCTCGGCGGCGCGGCCGTTGGGGCTGCTGATGGCCGCGGCGGTGGCGTTGCGGGCCTTCTGCATGGCCGGCAGGAACCTGTCCTGGGCGATGCGGGCGGTGGTGAGGACGCCCCAGCGCACCGCGCTCATGGGGCGAGTCCGGCTTCCAGGTCCCGGAGGAACGCCACGGACTGCCGGACATCGCGGACGGGTCCGTCGCCGTCCGGTGCCGCGTCCAGGATGGTGTCCTGTTCCATCGTGAACCAGCCGACGTAACCGGCCTCAAGCAGGTTCAGGACAATATCGGCGATTCCCACGTCGCCCTGTCCGAGGGGGACGTACATTCCGGTCTTGACGCCGTCGGTATAGGAGATTTCACCCTTTTGGACCCGCTCGGCAACGGCCTTGCGCACATCCTTGAGGTGCGTGTGGCCGATGCGCGAGGCGTAGTCCCGGGCGAGCTGGCCCGGGTCCGTGCCGCCGATGAGGAGGTGGCCGGTGTCCAGGCAGAGGTTGGCGGCGGTGTCGTTCAGGACCCGGTTAACATCCGACGTCGTCTCGATCATGGTGCCCACGTGCGGGTGCACCACTGCCTGGATGCCTTGATCGGCGGCTGCCTTGACGATGGTGTCCAGGTTCCGGCCGAACAGGTGCCAGCCGTCGGCGTCGAGCTCGTGCCGCTGGTCATACCCGGCCACGCCGGTTTCCGCGGCCAGCACCATGATGCTGGCGCCCGCGGCCTGGTAGGCGTCCAGTTCCGCCGCCACTGCCTTGAGCGGGTCCTTGGTGGCATCATGCAGGATGATGGGGAAGAACCCGCCGATGGCCTGCAGGTTGTGCCGCCGCAGGACCTCGGCGCGTGCTTTGGCCTCCTCGGGCAGGAAGCCTGCCGGGCCGAATTCGGTGGCGGCGATGCCCAGGGCCGTCATCTCGGACAGGACACGGTCTGCTTCAAGCTGGTGCCCCCACCCGGGGACTTCGCACACGCCCCAGGAGATGGGGGCGGCGGCAAGGCGGCTGGTGATGATGCTCAATCTGATCCTCCAAGTACGTTTTGATCCCAGTCAATGACCGAGCCCGTGACCACTCCGCTCCTGGTGGAGAGGAGAAAAACTGCAAATTCGGCGATCTCGTCCACTTGTCCGAGCTTGCCCATCGGCACCGAGGCGTTGGCCTTCTCCAACCAGTCGTCTCCTGCGCCGTGGAACCTCTTTTGGGTGTCGGCTTCGCCGTCGGTGGCCGTCCAGCCGATGTCCAGGCCGTTGATCCTGATCTTGTCCCAGCGGTGTGCGTGGGCGGCGTTCCGGGTGGCACCGGCCAGCCCTGCCTTCGCCGCAACGTAGGGCGCCAGGTAGGGCTGGCCGCCGAGTTCGGCGATGGAGATGATGTTCAGGATGCTGCCTGGAGCTCCGCGCTCCCGCAGGTGCTTGATCGTTTCCGCCATGATGAAAAACGGCGACTTCAGGTTGACGGCGATGTGCGCATCGAACAGTTCCGGCGTAGTGTCCAGCATGGTTCCGCGGGTAGTGAGCCCGGCGGCATTCACGGCGCAGTCGAGCTGCCCGAACACGGAGATGGTTTCCAGCACCGAGTTTCGTGCCTGCTCGACGTCGGCCAGATCGGTTTTGATGAAACGGGCCTTGACGCCGGACTTCTCCAGCTCGGCGGCGAGCCTTTCGCCGGAGTCCGCATTGCGGCCGGTGACGGCCACACCGGCCGCGCCTTCGGCTGCCGCCCGGCGGGCGATGCCGGCGCCGAGGCCCTGGGTGCCGCCGCTGACAAGGACCACCTTGTCAGCCAGGAGCGGGCTGTTCATTCCCTACTCCTTTCCGATGGTGACAACGCGGCCGGACCTGGCGGATTCGTCTGCGGCGTTGGCCAGGATGAGGGCCATGACGCCGTCGTCGAAGCCGGGGCTGCAGCTGGTGCCGCCGCGGATGGCCTTCACGAAGCTGTCCAGTTCGCTGCGGTAAGCCTGGGCGTAGCGTTCCAGGAAGAACGGCAGGTAGGCGTCGGACTCCTCGGTGCCGCCCGCACTGTACTTGCGGACAGTGGTGGGGGCCATGTTCCCGGCGGTCAGCAGGCCCTCGCTGCCGAAGGCTTCCAGCCGCTGGTCGTGGCCGTAGGCGCTGTGGCGGGAATTGATGATGGTGATCTGCTCGCCGCCGCGTCCGCGCAGGTTGATGACCACCGAGTCGAAATCGCCGGCTTCTTCGATGTAGTCGCAGAACAGGTTCGAACCGGTGGCGGAGACTTCGATGATGTCCGGGACGAAGAACCGGGCCATGTCCAGGTCATGGATGCTCTGGTCGCGGAAGATTCCGCCGGAGGTCTCGATGTAGGCCTTGGGTGCGGGGGCGGGGTCGCGGCTGATGATGGTCAGCTGCTCCAGGCGTCCGATCTCGCCGGCCTCAACCCGTGAACGGAGCGAGGCGAAGTTCGGGTCGAAGCGGCGGTTGAAGCCGAGCATCAGGGGGCTGCTGGTGCCGCGGAGCTGGTCCCGGCATTCGCGGACCCGGTCGATGTCCAGGTCGATGGGCTTTTCGCAGAGGGCGGCGACGCCGGCGGCCGCGGCCCGTGCGATCAGGTCAACGTGGGTGCTGGTGGGTGAGCCGATGATCACGGCATCCAGGTCGGCGTTGGCGAAAACTTCATCGGCGGTTTCCACGGCCTGCGCCCCGGTAATGGCGGCGAGGTCCTGGGCGCCCTTGATGAACGGGTCGGCGATCCAAGCCAGCTCCAGGTCGGGGTGGTCGGCGATGTTCCGGGCGTGGACCTGGCCGATGCGGCCGGATCCGAAGAGGGCAACCTTGAGGGGCTGGTCATGGGACATGTTTGAAGGTCCTTTCCTGTGTGCCGCGGGCGGCTGATCCGCTGCGGCTGAGTGAGCCTGGCTGGGTGGGATGGGGTTGTTGGTCACGGGCTTGCCACGGCAGCCGGCGAACGTCCGGCCAGGACATCGACGGCGCCTTTGGCGGCGTCCCGGACCGTATGGGCCATGCCTTGGCGGGTGAACCCCATGAGGTGGGGCGTCAGCACAACATTCGCGTGGTCAAAGATGGCGTGGTGGGCCGGCGGCTCGGGATCGTAGACGTCCAGGCCGAGGCCGCCCAACTGCCCGGAGAGCAGAGCCTGATGGGCGGCGTCCAGATCCACGAGTCCGCCCCTGCTGCAGTTGATGAGGAGGGCTCCTGCGGGCAGCAGGGCGAGGCGTTCGGCGTTGAGGAGGTTGCGGTTTTCCGGCGTCAACGGCACGTGCAGCGTGATGAAGTTGCTGCGGCCCAGCAGTTCTTCGACGGTTTCGCAGCGGATGCCGGCGGGGACGTCGGCGAACGGGTCAAAGGCCAGGACCTTGAGGTCGAAGGCCTCGGCGATCCGGGCAACACGGCGCCCGATGCGCCCGTAGCCGACGATGCCCAGGGTGAATCCCTCCAGGTCCCCCACGGCCACCCCGGAGCGTTCCTCCCAGCGGCCGTCCCGGACGATCGACGTCAGGGTGGGGAGTTTCTTCACCAGTGCCAGGAGGTGGGCGAACACGCCTTCGGCGACGGAGGCCGTGTTGCTCCCGGGCGTGATGACCACGGGGATGCCGCGCCGGTTCGCCTCTGCCACGTCCACGAGGTCGGTGCCGACACCGGTCCTGGCAATGACCTTCAGGGCGGGCATGCGGTCCAGGAGTTCACGGTCCACCCGGTAGGCGGCGCGGACAATGGCGGCGTCGGCCCGGGCAAGGTCCGCGTCGGTGGGGTTGTGGATGATTTGCTGGTGCGGACCCAGTTCAGGTTCCACCAGGCCGGCCTCGACGCTGCCAAGGGCTACGAGTATTTGGGGTGTGCTTAAGGAAGCCATCGTCATCCTTGATGATGTGGGGGTGCACTCCCGGGGCTGGGGAAGCCCGGGGTGACGGAACGGGTGGGAGGTTAGAGGCCCAGCAGGCTGGACGTGCGTATGACCAGGTGCGGGACGATCGGCTGGTGAACGAAGCCGCCGTTGAAGTCAGGGTCCTCAATACGGTGCAGGAGCGTTGTGGCCCCCGCGACGCCGATGCCGGAACTGTCCGGATCAACCGTGGTCAGGCCGAGGCGGGGCATGGCGCCGAGCGCGATGTTGTCGTAGCCGGTGACGGCGACTTCTACGCCGCGTTCATCGGCAGCGGTCATCGCGCCGAGGGCGGCGAGGTCGTTGATGCACGCCAGCGCCGTGGGGCGCTGGTGTTTGGACCGCGAGGAACCCAGCGCCCGTTGGGCGGCGACGTAGCCGGACTCCTGGAAGAAGTCGGCTTCGACAATGTGGATGTGGCGGGCCAGCCCGTGTTCTTCCATGGCGGCGGAATATCCGTCCACACGTGCCCGGCCAACCGAGCCGCCCAGCCCGCCCAGGTGCGCGATGTTCTCGTGCCCCTGGGCGATCAGGTGCTCCACCACCAGGCTCATGCCGAGGGTATCGTCGCTGCGGACCACGTCCGCAGTGTCGATGTAGTCCGGTCCCCCGCCGGCAAAGACGACCGCGCCGCCGGACACCGCGCGGTTGAACGGGGCCTTGTCCGGCACGGATCCCACCACCAGCAGGCCCGCCACGCGAAGATCCCTGAAGGCCTGGAGGATGGACTGGTCCACTCCCCTGCCGGCGGCGGTGACGGCGCTGAAGAGGACAGTGTGGCCGGCTTCTTCGAGGACGGTCCGGGCGGCGTCGGCCACATCAAAGGCCCACGGGTTGTGCATGTCGCTGACCAGGACGCCGATGGTTCCGTTGTCCCGGGTTGCCAGGGAGCGGGCTGCGAGGTTCAGCTCATAGCCCATCTCCTCGACAACTTCGAGCACCCGCTGACGGCGTTCGTCACTGACGCGGGGTGAGTCGCGCAGGACGAGGGAGACCAAGGATTTGGAGACGCCGGCGCGTTCGGCCACGTCCTTGATCGTGGGCCGACGGGCGGATGCGGTGGTCATCGCTACGCCCGCGCTGCCGTGGTGCCGTGGATTTCCTCGATCTTCTGCCACTGGCCGGAGAGCGAGGATGTTTCGGCGGCGCTGACGATCGCGGCTGCGGAGGCGGCATCGTGGATATTGGAGTTTTCCTGGGCCCCGCCGGCGACGGCGACGAGGAACTTCTTGGCCTCGATCACTTTGAGGTCGTCAAAGCCCATGCTGTTGCCGGGTCCCGGCTGGAAGTAGGCATAGTCACCGTGGCGGGGGCTGGCGTTGACCGTGGTGTAGCCCTGCTCCTCGTTGTTGCGTCCCAGGCAGACTTTGAGTTCGTTCATGCGCTCAAAGTCCCATTTGAGGGAGCCTTCGGTGCCGTAGACCTCAATCTGGTAACCGCACTCGGGGCCGACGGCCACGCGGGATGACTCGATGGTGCCGACGGCGCCTGCGCCGACGGCGGACGGGCCGAAGCGGACCAGCGCTGCAGCGTAGTCTTCATTCTCGACCTCCCCCATCTCACCGTTTTCAATCACCGCGAAGTGCGTGCCGGATCCCATGGCCAGTTTGGGCCGCTGCGTGTAGACGGTGCTGGTCAGCGCGGTCACCTCGGCGATGGGTCCGACTACATACTGGCACAGGTCGGTGGCGTGGCTGAACAGGTCGGCCAGCACGCCGGTCCCGGCGAGTTTCCGGTCGAAGCGCCAGGACAGGGCACCGTTGGGCTCGGAGGCGTAGCCGGAGAAGAATACGGCGCGGACGTTGGTGATCCGGCCCAGGCGGCCCTCGGCAACCAGCTTCCGCGCATGCTCCACTGCCGGGGCGTGGCGGTAGTTATAGCCGATGGACGTGACGACGCCGGCTTCAACGGCGGCTTCCTCAACGGCTGCGGTTTCCTGGTAGCCGCGTCCGACGGGCTTTTCGATCCAGAAGTGCTTTCCTGCTTTGGCGGCGGCGATGCCGATTTCAGCGTGCAGGAAGTTGGGGGCGCAGATGGAGACAACGTCCACATCGGGGTGGTTCAGGACATCGTGGTAGTCGGTGGTGCCTTCCGCGAAGCCCAGGACATCGCGGGCATAGTCCACGCGTCCGGGCGCCGTGTCGGCAGCAATGACGAGCTTGGTCTTCAGGCCAAGTTCCGGGTAGGCGTACGGGACGGTTTGGTAGGCACGGGAGTGGAGCTTACCCATCCAGCCGACACTGATAAGGCCGACGCCGATGGTGCGGGATTCTGCGTTCACGTTCTTGCTTTCCTTTGCTGGTAATGAGTCAGTTGCGGGCGGTGTCGAAGGCGTCGCGGAACGCCGCCGCCATGATGGTGGAGTCCGAGCCGATGGCCACGAACCGGAAGCCCTGGCGGACGTATTTGGCGGCTCCCATGCCGTCCACGGCAAGGATTCCGGCCGCTTTGTTGTGCAGTTGGGCCGCCGCGACGACCCGTTGCAGGGCCTCCTGGAAGACGCTGCTGTCCAGCTGCAGCGGGACCCCGAGGGCGTAGGACAGATCCAGGGGTCCGACGAAGAGGACGTCGACGCCGTCCTGGGCGGCGATCTCTTCAACTGATTCCAGCGCCGCCAGGGTTTCGATCTGGATGACTCCCAGGCTTTCCTGCTGCGGTTCGGTCAGCGTCCGCCGGTCCATCCCCCAGCGGCAGGAGCGGTTGTAGGTGGCCACGCCACGGTCCCCCTGCGGCGGATACAGCATGTGCTTCACCGATTCCGCTGCCTGGTCCACGGTGTCCAGCCGCGGCACCATGACCCCGGCGGCGCCCTGGTCCAATACCCTGCCGATGCGGATGCGGTCACCGGATTCGACCCGCACAATGGTGGGGACGCCGTAGCTGCCGGCGGCAACAACACCGTCGCGGACTGCGTCTTCGCCTCCGGAGCCGTGTTCGAGGTCGATCAGGATCCAGTCGGCGCCGGCCGCGGCACAGACCTCTGCCGCCGTCGCCGATGACATTCCGACGAAAGTGCCGATGGTGGTGTCACCGGCGGAAAGCCGGCGGCGAAGCTGACCTGCGTCCAGGGGTCCTGAAATCATGGGCTCGTTGCTCATCCGAACCACCGCTGGCTGCCGCGTGCCTTCTCATAGTCGGAACGGAGCGTGCGGACCCATTCCTGCCCGGAGACTTCCGCGGGGGCAACGTCCCACCAGACGTCGCCGCCGGGCAGGTCCACGTGGGGCACCGTGGGTACCACAATCACTACCGGGCCCTGAGTTTCCCTGGTCGAGGACAGTGCCTCCCGGACTTCGGCCGCGGAGGTGGCGCGGATGGCCAGCGCACCGAGGCCTTCGGCGATCTGCCGCAGGTCCACCTTGAGGTAGTCGCCGTCGAGCCGTGCCTTGGGCGCGTCCGCGGCCGCAACGCTGCCGCCGGTGGTGCGGTAGCGGAACTCGTTGCCGAATTCCTTGCCCGTGCGGTTCATCTGGAGCCGGTGGATGACCTGGTAGCCGTGGTTCTCCGAGACGATGATGGTGACGTTCAGGCCTTCCTGTGCCGCGGTGAGGATCTCCGTGGGTGCCATCAGGAACGTGCCGTCGCCGATGAAGGTGACCACCCGGTTGTCGTTGTTGCCTTCGGCCAGGCGGACGCCCATGCCCGCGGCGATTTCGTAGCCCATGCAGGAGAACCCGAATTCCAGGTGGCAGTTGCGGTTGCCGGTGGCGTCCCAGACCTTCTGCAGGTCCCCGGGCGCACCGCCGGCAGCGGCGATCACGGTGTCGCCGGAGCGTGCGTGTTCCTGCATCAGCCCGATCAGCTGCGGCTGGGTGAGTACGGCTTCGGTGATGGGCGCGTCCGGGTGGGCCTCGGGGCTGTAGGCGGTGTCGGCGTCGAGCCATTCGGACCGGATGGGTGCCCACGCGGCCTTCTCGGCCTGGACGGTGTCCTGCCAGGCTTCGCTGGTGCTGTGTCCCTCCAATGCCTGGGCCAGGGCTTCGAGTCCGAGCCGCGCGTCGGCGAGGATCCCGGTGGCGCCCTGCTTGCGGGTGTCGGCGTCCACGATGTTCAAGGACGCGAACCGGACCTCGGGGTTCTCGAAGATGGACTGCGAGCCGGTGGCGAAGTCGGTGAGCCTGGTTCCGACGTTCAGGACCAGGTCAGCCTGCTTGACGAGCGTGTTGGAGGCGAAGTTGCCTTCCAGTCCCACACCGCCCACCTGCCACCATTCGTCCTTGGTGACCGCACCCTTGCCGCCGAAGGTTTCCACTACGGGAATTCCCACCTGTCCGGCCAGCGCTTCAAGCGCCGCGTGGGCGTCGGAGTAGTGGATCCCGCCGCCGGCGATAATCACCGGACGTTCAGCCGAGCGGATGAGCCGCGCGACGTCGTCGACCTCTTCAGGATCCGGCAGTGGCCGGCGGATCTTCCAGTCGCGCGGTTCGAAGAATTCGGCCGGGAAGTCGTAGGCGTGGGACTGCACGTCCTGGGGCAACGAAATGACCACGGCACCGGTATCGGTGGGGCTGGTCAGCACACGCATGGCCTGGGGCAGCGCGGTCAGGAGCTGCTCCGGGCGGGTGATCCTGTCGAAGAAGCGTGACACGGGCCGGAACGCGTCGTTGACGGTGGCATCAGCCTCGATGGGGTGCTCGAGTTGCTGCAGAACGGGGCCCTGATGCCGCGTTGCATACGTGTCTCCGGGAAGGAGCAGAAGCGGGAGCCTGTTCACTGTTGCCAGCCCGGCAGCGGTGACAAGGTTGAGGGCACCCGGGCCGATGGAGGCGGTCACGGCGAGGACGGCCTGGCGCCGGCTGGCCTTGGCGTAGGCCGTGGAAATGTGGGCCATGTACTGTTCGTGGCGGCCCTGGATGAAGGGCATGTCATTGGCCAGTTCGTCGAATGCCTGACCGAGGCCGGCCACGTTGCCGTGCCCGAAGATGCCCAGGGCGGCCGGCACCAGACGGCGCCTGACGCCGTCCGCAACGGAGTGCTGGACCGACAGGTATTTGATGAGGGCCTGGGCTGTGGTGAGCCTGATGGTCTGTGAGTTAGTGGTCATTGCCTTATTCCAAGTCGGGTGGTGGGTTACCAGGGGCGTCCGTGCAGAATGACCGTCTTTTCTTCGGTCATTTCAGTCACTGCGGAGCGGACGCCTTCCTTGCCGATGCCGCTGCCCTTGAGTCCTCCATAGGGCATCAGGTCGGCCCGCCACAGGGGCGTCCAGTTGATGTGGATGTTCCCGGCGTCGATCTGGCGCATGGCCCGGATGCTGCCGGAGACATCGCTGGTGAAGATCCCGGCGCCGAGCCCGTACTCGTTGTCGTTGGCCATGGCGATGGCCGACTCGATGTCCGTTGCAGAGGAAACCGCGACGGCGGGACCAAACAGTTCGTTCCGGCTCAGCGGGGAGCGGGGGTCGACGCCGGCAACAACGGCAGGGGTGAGTACGGCGCCATCGCGGTCTCCGCCGGTCAGCACTTTGGCGCCCGAGTTCCGCGCCTCGCCGATGGAGGTGTGGACGCGGATTGCTTCCTCTTCGGAGATCAGCGACCCGAGCCGGGTATCGGCTTCCTTCGGGTTTCCGACAGCGATGGCTTCCACCTTCGGCACCAGCGCGTCCAGGAAGTCCGCTTCGACGCGGCGGTCAACGATGACCCGCTGCACTGAGATGCAGACCTGGCCGGCGTTGATGAAGCCTCCCGCCGCCACTGCGCTGGAGGCCAGTTCAAGGTCCGCGTCCGGAAGGATGATCACGGGGCAGGAAGCGCCGAGCTCCAGGGACAGTTTCTTGATTCCGGCGATGGAGCTGATCCGGGTGCCGGTAGCGGTGGATCCGGTGAAGGAGACCTTCCGCACCCGGGGATCGGTCACCAGCACATCGCCCAGGGTGCTGCCGGGGCCGGTCAGCACGGACAGGGCTTCCGGCGGCAGGCCGGCGTCGACAAAGCACTCCGCCAGTTTCAGCGCCGTCAGCGGCGTGGAACGGGCTGGCTTAAGCACAACGGCGTTACCGGCGGCCAGCGCCGGTGCGATTTTGTGCAGCACCAACAGGGCGGGGTAGTTGAACGGGGTGATGGCAACAACGATGCCCACGGGCTGGCGCAGGGTGAAGCCGATCTTGTCCAGCCCGGTGCCGGCGTTGGCATCCAGCGGAAGAGTGGAGCCGTACAGCTGGCTTCCCTCGTAGGCGGCAAGGCGGATGATGTTTCCCGACCTCCCGGCTTCACCCCGGGCCTCCGTGATCGGTTTCCCGGTTTCCGCGCTGATGGCCTGGGCGATGTCCTCGGCACGCTCATCGGCCAGGGCAGCCGCCCGCAGGAGAATGTCCACCCGCTGATGCGCCGGCGTGGACCGCTGGAGGTGGGCGCCGATCTCGGCCCGGTCGAGGGCGGCCTGGGCGTCCTGGACCGTGGCGACAGGAACCGTGTCAATGATCCGGCCGTCGAAGGGTGACCGGACGTCCTCGATCCTGCCGTCGGCGGCGCCGCGCCAGGTTCCGGCGATTAGCATGTGCATGGTTGCTCCATCTGGTTGTAGACGTTGGCGCTCAGTGGCGCTTGGTGGTGCTTTCGTGGCTGGCGTCGGTGACGTCGGCGACTTCGGCCTGGACTTCCTTGAGTGCCTCGTTGTGGCCGCCGAGTTGTTCGAGTTCGTGGGCGAGTTCGGCGAGTTCGGCACCGCCGGCCATCTGGGCGGTGAGTTCGTCCAGGGTGATGTCTTTTTTGTCGTAGTAGCCGATTGACTTGCCGCGCTTGAGCAGCAGGAACCGGTCCCCCACGGGAAAGGCGTGGTGCGGGTTGTGGGTGATGAAGATGACCCCGAGGCCCCGGTCGCGGGCCTGCAGGATGTAGCGCAGGACCACGCCGGACTGCTTCACACCCAGGGCCGCCGTCGGCTCGTCCAGGATCAGGACCTTCGCACCGAAGTACACGGCCCGGGCAATCGCCACACACTGGCGCTCACCGCCGGAGAGCTGCCCGATGGGCTGCTCCACATCCCGCAGGTCAATGCCCATGTCCGCGAGTTCCTTCTTGGTGATGTCCTTCATCTGCTGGACATCCAGGCTCTTGAACGGCCCGAACCCGGAAGTCAGTTCCGAACCGAGGAAGAAGTTCCGCCAGATCGGCATCAGGGGCACCACGGCCAGGTCCTGGTAGACCGTGGCGATCCCGACGTCGAGGGCATCACGGGGCGAACTGAACTTCCGTTCCTCACCCATAATGTTCAGCACGCCCTCGTCATGCTGGTGCAAGCCGGCGATGATTTTGATCAGCGTGGACTTCCCGGCGCCGTTATCTCCCAGCACGCAGGTGACACGGCCGTTATCCACCGCCATGGTCACATCACTCAAGGCGATGATATTCCCGTAGTGCTTGCCCACGCCCTCCAGGGAGAGCAGGTGGACCGGGGTGTGGGTCAGCGGATCCGTTTCATTGTGCAGCAGGGTCTGCTGGTCGATCTGATTGGCGTTCATTCTCTCCGGCCCCTTTACTTGAGTTCCGCGCGGCGCTTGACGATGAGGTTCACGATGGTGGCCAGCAGCAGCATCAGGCCCAGGAAGAACTTGAACCAGTCCGGGTTCCACTGCGCATACACGATGCCCTTGTTGGCCATGCCGAAGATGAACGCGCCGATCGCGCCGCCCACCGCCGAGCCGTAGCCGCCGGTCAGCAGGCAGCCGCCGATCACCGCGGCGATGATGTACAGGAACTCGTTGCCCACACCCTCACCTGACTGCACCGCATCGAAGGCGAAGAGGTTGTGCATGCCCAGGATCCAGCCGCAAAAACCCACTGCCATGAACAGGCCGATCTTGGTCTTGGTGACGGGGACGCCCACGGCGCGGGCAGCGTTCGCGTCGCCGCCGGCCGCGAAGATCCAGTTGCCCACCTTCGTGCGCAGCAGCACCCACGAGGCCACCGCGACCAGGATGATCCAGAAAAACACGGTGATCTTGACCTCGACGCCACCCACACTGATCGAGGAAGCAAACACCGCCCGGGCCGAGTCGAAACCGTCCAGCTTCGAAATCGACGGGGAAGAGACCGAGCCGCCGATCAGCCGGGTCAGGGCCAGGTTCAGGCCGGTCAGCATTAGGAACGTCGCCAGGGTCACGATGAAGCTGGGCAGCTTCGTTTTGATCAGGATCCAGCCGTTAATAAACCCGATCCCGAGCGAAACGACGAGCGCCAGCACCACACCGACCCACGCATTCATCGAGAAATTCCAGCTAAACAGGGACGCCGTCAGAGCCGAGGAAATCACCGCGACGCCGGTCGAAAGGTCGAACTCGCCGCCGATCATCAGCAGCGATACCCCCACCGCCATGATCCCGATCGTGGAACTGCCATACAGGATGGTCGCCAACGCGTTCGGCTGGGTGAAGGTCTGCGACACCAACGCGAAGAAGATAAAAAGAACCACAGCTCCTACGAGCGCCCCCACCTCCGGACGGCCCAAAAGCTTCTGGAACGGGCTACGTTGCCCCACGCGCTCATCGGGCGCCGGTGTTTTGGTCGTTGTCTTAGTTTTTGTCTGGGTGATGGTCATAATAATTCTCCTTGCTGCCGGACCGGCGCGGGGCCGGCCCGGCCAGCGGGATTGTTAGCGAATGCCCTGTTGGACGTACTTGAGCACGTCGGAGATGTTGGACTTGTCCACGATGGCGGGGCCGGTCAGAACCGCTTGTCCGCCGCCAACTTTGAAGCCACCGCGCTTGTTCTGCCACACCGCATCCACTGCCAGGTAACCCTGCAAGTAGGGCTGCTGATCCACCGTGAAGAGAACCTTGCCGTCGTTGATCGCCTGAGCCAGTGCAGGGTTAAGGTCGAAGCTCGCCACTTTGATCGAGCTGTTCGCGTCTGTCACTGCTTTCAGCAGCGTGACTGTGTACGGGGCGCCGAGACCGATGATCACATCGGCGTCCTTGGAGGCCTGGAGCTTAGCCGTCGCAGTGGACTGGACCGAGGTCATGTCCTTGCCGTCAACGTAGAGAATTTCGGTGGCCGGGACCTTGGCCTTCACGCCCGCGCACCGCTGTTCAAGCTGCACCTGACCCTGCGCCATGATGACGCAGATCGGATGCTTGTAACCGTCTGCGGCCAGCTTGGAACCCACCGCTTCACCGGCCAGGTTCTCGTTGGAGCCAAAGTGGGTAAAGGCGCCCAACTGTGCAGAGACATCCCCGCCGGCGTTGAAGCTGACCAGCGGTATGCCCGCGTCAGCAGCCTTCTTCATCACGTCCTTCATAGCGCCCGGGTTGGCGATGGTGACCGCGATGCCGTCAACCTTCTGGTCGATGGCCTGCTGGACCAGCTGCGCCTGCCGGCCGGCCTCGGAATCATTTGTGTACAGAATCTCGACGTTGTCCTTCGCCGCGGCTTCCTCCGCACCCTTGCGCACGATATCCCAGAACGTATCGCCCGCCTCGGCATGGGTAATGAGGGCCACCTTGATGCGGTCCGTGCCGGCGACCTGGCCGCCGCCCCCGGTCGATGCCGGTTCGGTCTTGCCGCCACCGGCCGAGCATGCCGCCAGCGTCAGAAGCGGAACAATGGCGAGGGCCATAGCGCCCCGGTGCCAGTTAATTTTTGCCACGTGAAATCTCCTTCGATTCGCGCAATATTCGACCGTCGGGAACGCTTCGGGCCCATGGTTCTGAGTGGCGCGAAAACGGAGGTCGTTGATCATGAACGGCTGTGATCCACATCGCTTTGTGGAACGGTCCAACTCTAGAATGCGCCGTTTGCAGAAGTCAATAGACCGTTCCAATAATCTGTGATTTCATGATTGTGCGCCTTCATTTACCTCGCGAGGCGGACCTCATGTGCTTCGAAGGAGAACAATGACCCCCACCCCCGGACTCGTCGCGTCATGCTGGACCAGCGCCGGCAATGTGGCCCCGCTGACAAAGCCCGAGACCAGTCCCGTGCCCATCGCCGAACGCCTTGCAGCCATCGCATCCACCGGGTGGGCCGGCTTCGGGCTCGCCCATGACGATCTGGCCGCCGCGCGGGCCACCCTGGGTCTTCCGGCGCTCCGAAGCCTTATTGATGACGCAGGGCTCCGCCATGTAGAAGTTGAGCTCCTCACGGACTGGTGGGACGAGGGCCTCGCTCCGCGGTGGCGGCCGCAGTTCGACCTCCTCCTTGAGGCGGCGGAGGTGCTCGGCGCGCGCTTCATCAAAGTGGGTACCACCATTGGCGAACCTCTGGACGACCTCGATTTCCTGGTGGAGCCCCTCCGGCGGCTGACGGCTGAAGCCGCGTCGCGGGGTACGCGCATTGCCCTCGAACCAATGCCCTTTTCGATGGTGGGGAACGTTCCCACGGCTGCTGACCTCATGCGGAAGGTGGACATGCCAGGATGCGGCCTGGTGGTGGACTACTGGCACGTCTTCCGTGCGGGGACAACGCTGGAGCAGCTCTCAGCGAGCCTTCAGGCGGACCAGATTTTCGGCGTCGAACTCAACGACGCGGCAGCGGAAGTCCGCGGCACTCTTTTTGAGGACACGCGGGACAACCGTCGCCTGTGCGGCGAGGGCGACCAGGATGTCACGGGGTTCATCCGGGCCCTGAACACCCTTGGCTTCCAGGGCCCATGGGGCGTGGAAATCCTGTCCGCGGAGCATCGCGCCCTTCCCCTTGGGGAGGCGCTGCAAGCGGCTTATGCCACAACCCTGGCCTGCTTCCCTGCGGAATCCCCAGAGTAGGCCCGCGATTATGGGCGCAACCAAACTGCACTTTCAAGCCGAGTGGCTGCCGGTGGTGGGTGAGGTCGTCGAGATCCGCCTGCACAACCAACTTGTCCGCCGAGGCAAGGTGGACAGCGTGACTTTTGACGGTCAGATCCTCTGGGTTGCTACCCACGGGGCCGACGCCCGGTCGATGTTTGAACGTTCCCGGGGCTATTCAGTCTGGATGGAATACAGCTGGGAAACGGCACCTTCGGCCCGGTGATACACAGTGCACTGCCGAGTAACCGGTTCACAGCGCTCTTGTAGTTCACGCCGCGGGACCTTTTGCGGTAGCCCCGGACCGTCTCCGTCAGGCCCGGGCACTACCCGGGCCCGACAGGACAGCGGTACCGCGGTCAGGCAGCGAAAATAACAAAGAATTTCCTGATCCGCTCCTGGATCTCCCAAGTTCCCTGCCAGCCGATCGGGAAGATGGCGGCGGTTCCGGCTTCCAGGGTGATCGGTTCTTCGCCGTCCCGGGTGACCACCATGCGGCCTTCCAGGACATGAATAGCCTCCCCGCGCTCCAGGAACTCCCACCGGGAGAGGCCCGGGTCGGCCTCCCAGACTCCCGAGAGGATGCGCGAGTCCTCACTGGTGAAGGGAATGGCAATCCGTGTTGGTATCTCGTCGCCGAGCACCTCGGCCAACGGAGGGCCCAGCGGGGATGCGTCGAGGTCGCCGGCGAAGAGTTCGGTGGGCTGGAAAGTTATGCTCATGGGTTTTGCCTTTCTGCTTCTACTCGCCGGCAACGTCTCCGGCGGGCTGGTGGATGACCAGTTAGAGGCACTGTAGCCCAGCCCGTTCGGGTGGGGAAGCGACCATATGCCGTCCGGGCGCGCCGCCTTGACTACCCGTTGGGATAGTCAAAACCATCCTGAAATGGCGTTTCACCTATCCGCGAATGACAGGACGATGGAGGCTAAGCCAGCTCCACGAGATCCGCCCATCGCGAAAGGACGCCCCATGCTACAACCTTCAGATTCCTGCCTTGCGACGTGGATGGGCCGGGAGGCCCTCGCTGAGGCGATGATTCCGGTGATTGGCCGGCTGTACCGCGAAAACAACGTGGTGACCAGCATCCACGGCCGCAGCCTGATCAATAAGTCCACCATGAACATCCTGAAGGCACACCGGTTTGCCCGCCGTGTCAGCAAAGACGAGCTGCTCCTCGAGGAGACGGCACCGCTGCTGGACACCCTCGCCGGCCTGGAACTGGGTGCGGCAGCGATAGACATCGCCCGCCTCAGCCAGAAGTTCAAGGAAGAAGGCAACGGCGCGTCCCTGGAGGAGTTCCTCCGCGCCGAGCTGGCCGATGTCGTGGGCAAGCGCGGCGCCGACGACCGGACCAGCACCGACGTTGTGCTCTACGGCTTTGGCCGGATCGGCCGCCTGCTGGCCCGCCTCCTGATCGAAAAGGCCGGCGGCGGCCACGGCCTGCGCCTGCGTGCCATCGTGGTGCGCCGCGGATCGGACAAGGACCTTACCAAGCGTGCCAGCCTGCTGCGCCGCGACTCGGTCCACGGCCCGTTCGAGGGCACCATCCGGGTGGACGAGGACGCCAACACCATCACCGCCAACGGTGTGCAGGTCCAGGTCATCTACTCGGACGACCCGGCCACGATCGACTACACCGCCTACGGCATCAAGGATGCCCTGGTGGTGGACAACACCGGCCGCTGGCGCGACGCCGAGGGCCTGTCCCAGCACCTGCAGAGCAAGGGCGTTGCCCGGGTCCTGCTGACTGCTCCGGGCAAGGGCGCGCTGAAGAACATTGTGCACGGCATCAACCACGGCAGCATCGAGGACACCGACCGGATCGTCTCGGCGGCCTCCTGCACCACCAACGCCATCACCCCCGTCCTGAAGGCCATCAACGACAGATTCGGCGTGATTCACGGCCACGTCGAGACCGTCCACTCCTTCACCAATGACCAGAACCTGATCGACAACTTCCACAAGGGTGACCGTCGCGGCCGGTCCGCGGCACTGAACATGGTCATCACCGAGACCGGTGCCGCCACCGCCGTCGCGAAGGCGCTCCCGGAACTTCAGGGCAAGCTCTCCGGCAGTTCCATCCGCGTCCCCACCCCGGACGTCTCCCTGGCCATCCTGAACCTGAGCCTGGAAAACGGCACCACCAAGGATGAGGTGAACGGCTTCCTCCGCGACATGTCCCTGCATTCGGACCTGCGCAAGCAGATCGACTACATCGATTCGCCCGAGGTTGTGTCGACGGACTTCGTCGGTTCCCGCCATGCCGGCGTCGTGGATGGCCTTGCCACCATCTCCAACGGCAAGAACCTTGTCCTGTACGTCTGGTACGACAACGAGTTCGGCTACAGCTGCCAGGTTGTCCGGGTCATGGAGGAAATGGCCGGCGTCAACCGGCCCTCGTTCCCCGCAAGGGATGTGGTTCAGGAGGCCATGTCAGTGCTTGCCGCGTTGAAATCGGCCTAGCTGAAGGAGACTCAATGCTCTTCATTGACCCCTCCGGGGGAAAAGAACTGCCTGCCGCGCCGCCACCGGCAGACAGGAACCCCGTGCCCGCTCCGCCCGTCAGGAAGCCGGTCCCCCTCACCCAGGTCCGGCCCGTCCGGGGCCGTGACCGGGAGATGCAGCAGCTCATCCACGATCTCGCCGTCCTCGCGGCGCAGCACAGTCAGCAGGTCACCGGAGGGCACTCCGCCACAGGAGTTTCGCCGTGAAGCGGCACGTGCAGCCCCGCCTTGTCAGGTGCAGCGCACCCAGGCTCTGCAACCGATTCGCGCCCTGCCACCTGACTTCCACAACACTTCCGGGCGCCTCAGTGTGGCGCTCTGCGTGCAAACCTTCTCCCAGAATTTGAGCCAAACATGAAAATTGGAATTCTCACCAGCGGTGGGGACTGCCCCGGGCTGAACGCCGTGATCCGCGGCGCGGTCCTCAAAGGCATCGCCATCCACGGCCACGAATTCGTGGGCTTCCTGGACGGCTGGCGCGGCGTGGTTGAAGGCGACATCATCAACATCCCCCGCACCATGGTCCGCGGCATCGCCAAGCAGGGCGGCACCATCTTGGGCACCTCCCGCACCAACCCCTTCGAAAACGGCGGCGGCCCCGAAGTCATCAAGGCCCACATGGACCGCCTCGGCGTTGACGCCATCATCGCCATCGGCGGCGAAGGAACCCTGGCCGCGGCAAAACGCCTCACCGACGCCGGCCTCAAGATCGTGGGCGTCCCCAAGACCGTGGACAACGACCTCGACGCCACCGACTACACCTTCGGCTTCGACACCGCCGTCCAGATCGCCACCGAAGCCATCGACCGGCTCCGCACCACCGGCGAGTCCCACCACCGCTGCATGATCGCCGAGGTCATGGGCCGGCACGTGGGCTGGATCGCCCTGCACGCGGGCATGGCCGCCGGCGCCCACGCCATCCTGATCCCGGAACAGAAAGTCAGCATCGAACAGATCGCCCAGTGGGTGAAGGAAGCCCATGCCCGCGGCCGCGCACCGCTGGTGGTGGTGGCCGAGGGCTTTGTTCCCGAACACATGGAATCCCCCCACTCCGAGCGCGGCCTGGACACCTTCGGCCGGCCCCGCCTGGGCGGCATCGCTGACCGGCTCGCCCCGGAACTGGAAGCCCGCACCGGCATCGAAACCAGAGCCACCATCCTCGGCCACATCCAGCGCGGCGGCGTTCCCTCCGCCTTCGACCGCGTCCTGGCCACCCGGCTGGGCATGGCCGCCATCGATTCGGTGGTGGAAGGTTACTGGGGCACCATGGTGGCGCTCAAGGGCACTGATATCAGGCACGTGAACTTCCAGGAAGCCTTGGGCAAGCTCAAGACGGTCCCCCAGGACCGCTACGACGAAGCAGCGGTCCTGTTCGGCTGACCGGTCGGGCGCCGAAAACGATCTCCTTCTTCAGACGCTTTCCGGTGTCCGTGCTGCCTTGTCGAGCGCTTCCAACACCTGCGCGTTGTTTGTCGCATCCGTGAGGTCGTAGCGGAGCGGCCTACCGTTGAGGATACTGTCAGCGAAGTGTTCGCCCATCCGGACAAAGTGATTTTCGCCCTTGATCTTGTGATAGATGGTCTCCTGCCCGAAATGATGCTCCTCCAGGACCGAGTCCTCCTCCAGGAGTCCAAGAGGATTGTCGAGGTAGAGCCGGCCCTGGGTGCCGTTAATCTCCAGATAGTTGCGGCGCTCGAGGTTTACTCCGGTGTCAAAGAGAGCCGTGGCGCCGCCGGGAAAGCGCAGCATGCCCGCAATGCTGGTGTCGATGCGGCCTCCGTCCTTGGCATCCCGGTAGTTGCCAAAGGCGGCGACCTGAGCCGGCTCCTGCGCGGTGACCATACGGCTTATGTTGACGCAGTAGCACCCCGTATCGAAGAGGGCGCCGCCGCCGAGTCCGGTGTACCAGCGGATGTTGTCCTCGTCCCCCGCATCGAATGAATGCGCCACATGGACAAACGTCAAGGTGCCCACCATATTTGCGGCGAGCAGTTCCTGCAGCTTCTCGAAACGCGGGTGAAAGCGGTACATAAAGCCTTCCAGGACTTTGCGCCCGGTCTCGGCGGATTTGCGGGCAATCTCCCGGCACTCGGCGGCGCTCATCGCCAGGGGTTTTTCGGAGAGGACGTGCTTGCCTGCATCCAAGGATTTGAGGATCCATTCGAGGTGCAGCGCGTTTGGCAGCGCGATGTAGACGGCGTCGATGTCGGGGGCGGCAAGCAACGACTCGTATGAGCCATATGCCTGCGGGAGGCCATGCTTATGGGCATACTCCGCGGCTTTCTCCGGGCTCCGCGAAGCTATGGCGAGGACTTCACCGTTTTTTGTCTCTTGCAACGCCGGAATGGTCTTGCGGACGATCCGGGCGGTACCTAGAACGCCCCAACGCAGTTTGTCGCTCATCGAACACTCCTTTTGCGGAACTCGTCGGACATCTTAGAACGTCTTTCCGGCGGAGCCGAGCTGCTTGGTGGCCTCAGCCACGCGGGCGGACAGGCCGGCTTCGGCGGACGCGCCCCAGACGCGGGGGTCGTAGGTCTTCTTGTTGCCCACTTCGCCGTCGACCTTCAGCACACCGTCGTAGTTCTTGAACATGTGATCCGCCACCGGACGCGTGTAGGCGTACTGGGTGTCGGTGTCGATGTTCATCTTGATCACACCATAGGAGACGGCGTCGGCGATTTCCTGGTCCGAGGAGCCGGAGCCGCCGTGGAACACGAGGTCGAACGGGTTGTCCTTACCGATTTTCGCACCCACCTGGGCCTGGATGTCCTTGAGGATCTCCGGGCGCAGCTTCACCCCGCCGGGCTTGTAGACGCCGTGCACGTTGCCGAAGGTCAGGGCGGTGATGTAGCGGCCGTTTTCGCCGGCGCCAAGGGCCTCGATGGTGGCCAGGGCATCCTCCACCGTGGTGTAGAGCTTGTCGTTGATGGCGTTCTCCACGCCGTCCTCCTCGCCGCCGACGGTGCCGATCTCCACCTCGAGGATCATCTTGGCGGCAGCGGTGCGGGCCAGCAGGTCGCGGGCGATCTTCAGGTTCTCCTGCAGGGTCTCGGCGGAACCGTCCCACATGTGCGAGCTGAACAGCGGGTTCCGGCCGGCCTTGACCTCGGCCTCCGAGGCCGCCAGCAGCGGCAGGACAAAGCCGTCCAGCTTGTCCTTCGGGCAATGGTCCGTGTGGAGTGCGATGTTGACGCCATAGTTCTTGGCCACTTCGCGGGCGAACGCCGCGAAGCCGAGCGAGCCGGCCACCATGTCCTTGGTGGTAGCGCCGGACCAGTAGGCCGCACCGCCGGTGGAAACCTGGACAATGCCATCGGACTCCGCCTCGGCGAAGCCACGCAGTGCCGCGTTCAGCGTCTGCGAAGAGGTGACGTTGACGGCCGGGAACGCATAGCCGCCGGCCTTGGCGCGGTCGATCATTTCGGAGTAGATCTCTGGGGTTGCAATGGGCATGCTGACTCCTATGGTGAGTTTTGTTAAAAAGAAGGCGACCACGTCATAGCCTCGCCGCAGGGGACGGGGCTATGACGTGGCCGGAGTTACTATTCGGCTACCTCGCCGGTGGTTTCGTAAATGGCGATCTTACCGATGCGGCGTTCGTGCCGCTCAGCTTTGGTGAAGGGTTCTGCCAGGAACGCTTTGATCAGCTCCGTGGCCTCCTCAACGGTGTGTTGCCGGCCGCCCACTGCGACCACGTTGGCGTTGTTGTGTTCGCGGGCAAGTTTCGCCGTGTCGAGGTTCCAGGCCAAGGCGGCGCGGACGCCCCTGACCTTGTTCGCGGCGATCTGTTCACCGTTCCCCGAGCCGCCCAGGACAATCCCCAACGCGTCCACTCCCTCGGCCTGGTCAGCCACAACGGCGGCCGCGGCATTGATGCAGAACGACGGGTAATCATCCTCGGCGTCATAGACGGCCGGACCGTGGTCCACCATCTCGTAGCCGCTGGCAGAGAGGGCAGTAATAAGGTGGGAGCTTAGCTCCATCCCGGCATGGTCGGTTGCGATGTGAACGCGCATGTTTGGTCCTTCAGGCTGGTTGGGATGCGGTGTTGTTGCGGTGGACACCACGCGGGCCGAAGGCGAGTTGCCCGTTCGCGCGCAGTGACTCGATGGCGTCCTCAGGGGAGGGCTTGCCGTAAACGGCCGATCCGGCCACGAAAACGTTGGCGCCGGCTTCAGCTGCACGGGTGATGGTCTCCTCAGTGATGCCGCCGTCCACCTGAATGGCCACGTTCACCCCTGAACCGTCAACCGCAGCGCGGGCACGGCGGATCTTCGGCAGCATAACGTCCAGGAACGCCTGGCCGCCAAAGCCCGGCTCCACCGTCATGATCAGCAGCATGTCCAGCTCGGGAAGCATGTCCAGGTACGGTTCCACCGGGGTGGCCGGGCGGAGCGCCATGCCCGCCTTTGCCCCGCGTGCCCGGAGTTCGCGGGCGAGTTTGATGGGAGCATCTGACGCCTCCACGTGGAAGGTCACCGAACTCAGGCCGGCGTCGGCATACTGCGGCGCCCAGCGGTCCACATTGGCAATCATCAAGTGGGCGTCCAAGGGCACGGGACTGACTTTCTGCAGCCGCTCCACTACCGGCAGGCCGATAGTCAGGTTTGGCACGAAGTGGTTGTCCATAACATCCACGTGCACGGCATCGGCGTTGCTGATGCGGGCGAGTTCGGCCTCAAGGTTGACGAAGTCGGCCGAGAGGATGCTGGGGTTGATGCAGCAGTTAAGAGGTGAAGCGGACATGATGTCTGCCTTTCGATTAGCAGTCGGAGCTCGGGTTAGGACGCCTTCCGTGCCGCGGCGAGGGCGCCTTCGACGTCGGCCAGCAGTTCTTTCCAGCTGGCCACGAACTTGTCCAGGCCCTCGGATTCGAGGAGGGCCACCACGTCGTTGTAGGAGACGCCCAGCGCGTCCAGCGCATACAGGACGGCCTTGGACTTGGCATACGCGTCGGTGATGGTGTCCCCCGTGACCACGCCGTGATCGAACGTGGCGTCGAGGGTCTTCTCCGGCATGGTGTTGACCACGTCGGCAGCAACCAGTTCGGTGACGTACAGGGTGTCGGGGTAGGCGGGGTCCTTGACGCCGGTGGATGCCCACAGGGGACGCTGCGGACGTGCGCCCGCCTCGGCCAGGACCTCCCACCGGTCGGTGGAGAACAGCTGCTCATAGATCTGGTAGGCCAGGCGCGCGTTGGCTACGCCGGCCTTGCCCTTGAGCGCCTTGGCATCGTCGGTGCCGATGGCGTCAAGGCGCTTGTCGATCTCGGAGTCCACGCGGGAGACGAAGAAGGAGGCCACCGAGTGGATCGTGGACAGGTCGTGGCCGTTTTCCTTGGCCAGTTCCAGGCCGGACTGGAAGGCATTGATGACGGCGCGGTAGCGGTCCAGGGAGAAGATCAGGGTCACGTTGACGCTGATGCCTTCGCCCAGGGTTGCCGTGATGGCTTCGAGGCCTTCGAGCGTTGCGGGGATCTTGATAAGGACGTTGTCCTTGTCCACCTTTTTGTAGAGGTTCTTGGCCTCCGCGATGGTGCCGGCCGTGTCCCAGGCCAGCCGGGGATCAACTTCAATGGACACCCGGCCATCAACACCCTTGGTGGCGGCCGCGATCGGAGCGAACAGGTCGCAGGCGTCGGCGACGTCGGTGGTGGTGATTTCGAAGATGGTCTCCTCGACGCCCGCACCCTGCGCGGCAAGTTCGGCGATCTTGGCGTCATAGTCCGAGCCGGAGGTGATCGCGGCCTGGAAGATCGAGGGGTTGGTGGTCACGCCCACCACGTTCTTTTCGTCGATGAGCTTCTGCAGGCTGCCACTGGCGAGACGCTCACGCGAGAGGTCATCGAGCCAAATGGACACGCCGGCGTCGGACAGCTGGGCGGTGGGGGTTGCGTTGGTCATGACTTTTGCTTCTTCCTTCAAAATTGTGGTGGGTGACAGTTCGCGGCCGCGCCGCGGGACGTCCCCCCATGAGGCCGTCCCGCGGCGCTGGCCGCAGCTCTGGTGGAGGTCAGTTGCGGGCGGCGGCCAGGGAATCCTTGGCTGCGGCAGTGACTGCCTCAGCCGTGATGCCGAACTCCTGGAACAGGCGCTTGTAGTCTGCCGATGCACCATAGTGCTCAAGCGAGATGGAGCGGCCGGCGTCGCCGACGAACTCCCTCCAGCCCAGCGCCAGGCCGGCCTCGACCGAGACGCGGGCCTTGACGGCGGCGGGCAGCACGGACTCGCGGTAGGCAGCGTCCTGCTTGGTGAACCACTCAACGCACGGCATCGAAACCACACGGGCGGCAATGCCTTCGGCCTGGAGCGCCTCGCGGGCCTGGACGGCCAGCTGCACCTCGGAACCGGTGGCGATCAGCAGAACGTCGGCCGGAACGGTGGCGCCGTCCTTCGACGCTTCGGCCAGGACGTAGCCGCCCTTCGCGACGCCGGCCGGTGAGGCAAAGGTGTCACCCTGTGCTGCACCGTTACCGCGGGCGAAGGTCGGGACGTTCTGACGGGTCAGGACGATGCCGGCCGGGTTGGAGTGGTTCTCCAGCATGGTCTTCCACGCGATGCCCACCTCGTTCGCGTCACCGGGGCGGACCACGTCCAGGCCCACGATGGCGCGCAGGGTGGCGAGCTGCTCCACCGGCTGGTGGGTGGGGCCGTCCTCGCCGAGGCCGATGGAGTCATGCGACCAGACGTAGATGGACGGGACGCCCATCAGGGCGGAGAGGCGGATGGCCGGGCGCTGGTAGTCGGAGAAGATCAGGAACGTACCGGAGAACGCACGGGTGCGGCCGTGCAGCGAAATGCCGTTCACGATCGACGCCGCAGCGTGCTCGCGGATGCCGAAGTGCAGGACACGGCCGTAGGGATTGCCCTTCCACGTATCGGTGGAGCGGGAGACCGGGATGAAGGACGGCGAGCCCTCGATCGTGGTGTTGTTGGACTCGGCGAGGTCAGCCGAACCGCCCCAGAGTTCCGGCATGACCGGTCCGAGTGAGTTCAGGACCTTGCCCGAGGCTGCGCGGGTGGAGACGTCCTTGCCGGCTTCGAAGACCGGAAGGACGGCGTCGAGACCGGAGGGCAGTTCGCGGGCCTCAATGCGCTCCAACAGGGCAGCGCCCTCAGGGTTGGCCTGCTGCCATGCCTGGAACGAGGAGTCCCATTCGCTGCGGGCGGCAGCTCCGCGGTCAACGACGGCTCGGGCGTGCGCCAGGACGTCCTGGTCCACGTCGAAGGACTTCTCCGGGTCGAAGCCGAGCACGGACTTCAGGCCTGCAACCTCGTCGGCGCCCAGGGCCGAGCCGTGGATCTTGCCGGTGTTCTGCTTCTTCGGGGCCGGGTAACCGATGATGGTGCGCAGCGAAATGATGGACGGCTTGGACGTCTCGGCCTTCGCGGCCAGCAGCGCGGAGTACAGTTCCTGCACGTCTTCGACGTATTCGCCGGTCTCGGTCCAGTCCACGCGCTGGGTGTGCCAGCCGTAGGCCTCGTAGCGCTTCAGGACATCCTCGGTGAAGGAGATGTCGGTGTCGTCCTCGATGGAGATGTGGTTCTCGTCGTAGACCACCACGAGGTTGCCCAGCTCCTGGTGCCCGGCCAGCGAGGAAGCCTCGGACGTGACACCTTCCTGGATGTCGCCGTCGGAGGCGATGACCCAGATGGTGTGGTCGAACGGGGAGGTTCCCTCGGCGGCGTCGGCGTCGAACAGGCCGCGCATCCGGCGCTGGGAGTAGGCGAAGCCCACCGAGGAGGCCAGGCCCTGGCCCAGCGGGCCGGTGGTGATTTCCACGCCGGCGGTGTGCTTGTACTCGGGGTGGCCCGGGGTCAGCGAATCCCAGGTGCGCAGTGCCTTGAGGTCGTCCAGTTCCAGGCCGTAGCCGGAGAGGAACAGCTGGATGTACAGGGTCAGCGAGGAGTGGCCGGGTGAGAGGATGAACCGGTCACGTCCCAGCCAGTCCGGGTCGCGGGGATCGTGACGCATCATCTTCTGAAAGAGAAGGTACGCGGCCGGGGCCAGGCTCATGGCCGTGCCCGGGTGGCCGTTGCCGACCTTCTCCACGGCGTCCGCGGCCAAAACGCGGGCGGTATCAACCGCGCGGTCGTCTACGGGCGTCCAGTTAAGTGTTGTTTCAGTTGCAGCGCCCGGGAGCGTCACATTTGTTGTCGGATTCATGGTGTGTCCTTTGTGGATCTGGTCGGCATACAGCGGCCGGACGGATGTTTTCTGGTTGATATCCATGATTGCGAACCAAAGGGGTAGGGGTAACACTGTTTTCTGACGGTTCTTCCTACCCTTTTGGGTTGGACAGGCATTTCGGACCGGGTAGTCTGTCCGGATGGGCAACGTTGCCCATCAGCCCGTGAAGGAACTCACCATGCCTCTTCCAGACCTGCCGTGGCCGCTGCTACAGAGCGTGGCAGCCTTGGCCGATGCCCCCCTTTCCCAGATTGCAGAACGCCTTCGGGATGCAACCCTGCCCTCCATGGGAAGCAGCGCCCTGGTCATCTTCACGGAAGACTGCACCGGGCGCCCGCAGAAGAAGGCGGGCGATGAGGACATCATCTCCCGCGTCTCCATCACCGAGCTGGACACGCTCCGCGCCACCCTTAAGGATGAGGGCCCATGGTTCGGGGAAGCCGAGCTCGCCGGCAAGACCCGCCCCGTGCTCGCCCTGAAGCACGCAGCAAGCAACGCCCTCCTAATCCTCACCGATCCCCCTGCCGATCCGGGGCGCAGCGACGGGCTGGAACTGGTGACGTATCTGTGGCGCCTCACCGCGCGGCGCATCCAGGAGAAGGTGGCCGATGCGCCGCCGTCGTACTTGCTTGAATCGCGCGCGGCATCCGCCGAACGCCTCCGGGTGACGGCGGAACTGACGGATGTGCACTCCACCACCCTGGAGACCCTCCTGGCAGCCCTAAGGTCATCCTCCCTGGACGATGCGGCGGCGCGCACCACCGTCACCGACCTCACTGCCAAAGCGTTGATCGGGCTGCGGACGCATAGCGACCGCACCACCGACCTGGTGAAGGAGCCCGTCGCCAAGGCCTTCGAACGCCTGCGGGAGGACCTGCGGCCGCTCACACGCTACAGCGGCATCGAGATCGAATTTATTGAACCGCCGCTGAACGGAAGGGCCCTGCCTGGCGAAGTTGCGCACGCGGCACGGGCCATCGTCCGCGGGCTGGTGCTGGCCATGACGGAGCAGCCGGATGTCAGCAGGGTGCGGACGCAGTGGGACTGCGACGGCGACAACCTGCTGATCAACGTCCGCGACGACGGCCGGGGTGCACTTAAGGCCGACTCCCCGAGCATCGCCCGCCTGGACCGCCGCGTGCAGGCCCTCACCGGAACCCTGCGGATCGACGTGATGCCGGGCTGGGGTGCGGACGTTTTTGTCACCCTCCCGTTGGACCTGAAGAAGACAAGCCCGGCCGGGGATGTGGCCGGCTGGGACCTTGCCGCCCGGGAGCTCGAGGTACTCGAGCACCTTGTGGCCGGGCACCGCAACCGGACCATCGCCTCCACCTTGGGCATCAGCGAGAACACGGTTAAGTTCCATGTGCGGAACCTGTTCAGGAAGCTCGACGTCGGCTCCCGCACCGAGGCGATCGCGCTGGCACACAGCCACGGACTCCGGTGACGAGGCAAGCCCGCTGACCGGCCAACGCGCAACGGCCCCGCCTCCCTGATTCACTGGGAGACGGGGCCGTTGCGTTATTGGTTCAGCCGGCAGCGGCCAGCGCAGCAGAATGGGCTGCTTCCGCCCCCGCTGCGTCCGACTCTGTTCCGTCCGGCTCCGCCAGGTGCGGCACAAACCGGACAAACATCGCCTTGAAACCCGGAGTGTTCGATTCCCGGGCCACGTTCTCTTTGTGGACCAGGGCATTGGCTTCGGGGAAGTACGCCGCGGCGCAGCCCTTCGCCGTCGGGTAGGCCACCAGGCGGAACTTGTCGGCCTGCCGGTCGTGGCCGCGGAAGGTGCTGACCACGTCCACGAGGTCCCGGTCCTCGAAGCCGAGTTCGGCAAGGTCTTCGGGGTGCACCAGGATCACCCGGCGGCCGCCCGAGATGCCGCGGTACCGGTCGTCCAGGCCGTAGAAGGTGGTGTTGTACTGGTCGTGGCTGCGGATGGTCTGGAGCACCAGGTGGCCGTCCGGCGGGGTCAGGTATTCCAGCGGACTCACGGTGAAGCGGCCGCGGCCGATGTCCGTCTTGAAGGAGCGGGTATCGCGCGGCGGGTTGGGCAGCACAAACCCGTTCTTGGTGCGGACCCTGGTGTTGAAGTCTTCGAACCCGGGCAGGACCCGGGAAATGTGGTCACGGACCACGTCGTAGTCCTCGGCCATGGCTTTCCAGTCCACCGGGTGGTCCGGCCCGAAGGTCGCCTCGGCCATCCGCGCCACAATGACGGGCTCGGCAAGCAGGTGGTCCGAGACCGGCTGGAGCCTGCCCTGGGTGGAGTGGACCACGGACATGGAGTCCTCCACGGACAGGAACTGGGCGCCCTTGGGGTGCTTGTCGTCCTTGTCTGTCCGGCCCAGGGTGGGCAGGATCAGCGAGGTGCGGCCATGCACGATGTGGGACCGGTTGGGTTTGGTGGAGATGTGCACGGTCAGGCCGATCCGCTGCATGCCCGCTTCCAGGGTTTCGGTATCCGAGCAGGCCAGCGAGAAGTTGCCGCCCATGGACACAAAAACGTCCACCTCGTCGCGCTCAAAAGCCTCCATGGACTCGACGGCGTCGTGGCCGTGATGCCGCGGCGACTGGATTCCGAACTCGGCGTCCAGTGCGTCGAGGAGCCATTCCTTGGGCTTTTCCCAGATACCCATGGTCCGGTCACCCTGGACGTTGGAGTGTCCGCGGACGGGGCAGGCACCGGCGCCGGGCTTGCCGAAGTTGCCCTGCAGGAGCAGGACGTTGACCATTTCCTTGATGGTGTCCACCGAGTGCGGCTGTTGGGTCACGCCCAGGGCCCAGCAGAAGATGGTGGCCTTGGACTTGATGAGCATTCCGGCCACGGTTTCGATCTGTCCGCGGGACAGCCCGGTGGCCTTCTCCGTCTCATCCCAGTCCAATTCTTTGCGGGCGTCGGTGTAGGCGTCGAACCCATCGGTTTGTGCGTCAATGAAGGAACGGTCGACGACGGTGCCCGGGTTGCGTTCCTCCTCCGCCAGGAGCAGGTGGCCCAGTGCCTGGAAGAGTGCGAGGTCACCACCTACCTTGATCTGCAGGTATTCATCGGCCAGCGGCGTGCCGCCGCCCACCACGCCCGAGACGGTCTGGGGGTCCTTGAAATTGAACAGGCCGGCTTCCGGGAGCGGGTTAACGGCCACAACCTTGCCGCCCTTGTCCTTGCATTCCTTCAGCGCGGACAGCATGCGGGGGTGGTTGGTTCCCGGGTTCTGCCCCACCACGAAGATGAGTTCGGAATCGTGGATGTCCTCCAAGGAAACGGTGCCCTTGCCGATGCCGATGGTCGGGTTCAGAGCCGAACCGGAGGACTCGTGGCACATGTTGGAGCAGTCCGGCAGGTTGTTGGTGCCCAGGGCGCGGGCGAAGAGCTGGTACATAAACGCGGTCTCGTTCGCGGTCCGCCCGGAGGTATAAAAAACACAGCGGTCCGGGGTGGAGGCCCGGATGTGTTCGCCGATCAGGTCGAAGGCTTCGGCCCAGGAGATCGGCGAATAGTGGGACTCCCCCTCCCGGATCACTACCGGTTCGCTGATCCGTCCCTGGTTACCCAGCCAGTATTCGGTCTTGGTTGAGAGTTCGGCGACCGAATGCCTGGCCCAGAACTCAGCCCCCACCGTGCGCAGGGTGTTCTCCTCGGCCACCGCCTTGGCCCCGTTCTCACAGAACTCGGCGGCTTTGCGTTTGGTGGCAGATTCGGGCCAGGCGCAGCCGGGGCAGTCGAATCCGCCCTGCTGGTTCAGCCGCAGCAGGGACTGCGCGGTCCGTGTCACGCCGGCCTGGGCCACGGCGCGTTCCAAGGCCACCATCACGGCCTTGACGCCGGCCGCCTCCGTTTTGGGCTTGTGGACTTCGAGGTTCTCCTCGTTGATGTCCGCGACCGGTGCGGGCTGCTTACCGAACTTCATTGTTCCAACTTCCTTTGCGGCTCACGCCGTTCTTGTCCAAAACGCCCGTTGAGGCGCGCCAGCTGTCCTGGCGCGCCTCAACGGGGCTACTGCTGTTTCGCGACCCTGCTTTACTCGGAAACCTTAGCCAGCGTTTCCCGTTCAGCACCAATGGTGGTGTTGTCGCCGTGGCCGGTGCGGACCACTGTCTCCGGCGGGAGGACGAGGAGCCGCTCCCGGATGGACGTCAGGATGGTGGGATAGTCGCTGTAGGACCGTCCAGTTGCCCCGGGTCCACCGTTGAAGAGAGTATCGCCGGTGAACACCGTTCCTTCTGTCTCAAGGTAGAAACAGGTGGAGCCGGGGGAATGTCCCGGGGTGTGGATGGCCAGCAGCGCCGTGCCGCCTACCTCGAAAATATCGCCGTCCCCGTGGTACCGGTCCGGGTCCGCATCCGGATAAACCTGCTTCCAGAGGACCAGGTCCTCCGGGTTCAGGATGATCGGGGCGCCGACGGCGGCGGCAACCTCACGCGCCGCGCCGATGTGGTCGTTGTGGGCGTGGGTCAGCAGGATGGCCAGGACCTTGCGGCCGCGGACCTGGTTGATGATCGCAGCCGCATCATGCGGGGAATCGATGATCACGCACTCATCATCGTTGCCCACAATCCAGACGTTGTTGTCCACATCCCACGTTCCGCCGTCGAGCGAAAACGTGCCCGAGGTGACCAGGTTTTCAATAGTGACTGTCATGAGGACTCCTTCCGAGTCTTGAGTTCCACAACCGAGCGCAGCACCTTGCCCTCGTGCATCTTGCCGAACGCTTCCTCGACCTCGTCGATGGAAATCCGTTCGGACACGAACGCGTCCAAGTCCAGATTGCCCTGCTTGTAATGCGCCACGAGCATGGGGAAGTCCCGGGAGGGCAGGCAGTCGCCGTACCAGGAGGACTTCAGCGATCCGCCCCGGCCAAAGACATCCAGCAGCGGCAGTTCAAGCTTCATGTCCGGCGCCGGGACACCCACCAGGACCACGCGGCCGGCGAGGTCGCGGGCGTAGAACGCCTGCTTGTACGTTTCGGGACGTCCGACGGCGTCAATCACCACGTCCGCGCCGTTGCCGCCTGTGAGGGCCCGAATTGCCTCGATGGGGTCTTCCTGGCTGGAATCCACGCCGTGGGTGGCGCCAAGGGATTTGGCCATCTCCACCTTCTTGGCGTCGATGTCCACCGCGATGATGGTGGTGGCGCCCGCGAGCTTTGCCCCGGCGATCGCCGCGATGCCCACGCCGCCGCAGCCGATGACAGCCACGGATTCGCCGCGCTTGACCTCGCCCGTGTTGATGGCTGCACCAATGCCTGCCATCACGCCGCAGCCGAGCAGCCCGACGGCGGCGGGATCGACGTCGTCGTCAATTTTCGTGCACTGCCCGGCGGCAACAAGAGTCTTCTCCGCGAACGCGCCAATCCCCAGCGCGGGAGAGAGTTCCGTTCCGTCCTCGAGGGTCATTTTCTGCGTCGCGTTGTGCGTGTTGAAGCAGTACTGCGGCTGGCCCTTGGCGCAGGCGCGGCATTCCCCGCAGACGGCGCGCCAGTTCAGGATCACCCGGTCACCCGGGGCCACCTGCGTGACATCGGGACCCACCGCGCTGACCACACCGGTGGCCTCATGGCCCAGCAGGTAAGGGAAGTCATCGCCGATGGCACCCTGCTTGTAGTGCAGGTCGGTGTGGCAGACGCCGCAGGTGAGAATGTCCACCAGTGCCTCCCCCGGCCCGGGATCCGGGACCAGAATGGTCTCCAGCGAAACCGGGGCGTTCTTCTCCCTGACAATGACGGCCTGTACTTTATGGACCATTATTCTTGTGTTCCTTTCCTGGATCCGTTTGGACCCGGTGAATCGGCACCAAGTGCCAATCTAACTGACGTGACGGGGTTCCACGTCTTTGGTTGCCCGATCCCGCTTATGCGGTCCATCTAAACGGGGATCAATGACTCGCGGTAGTTGTGACGTTCCGGCTCACCGCTGCACGTGAACGTCATGGGGAATTCCTGCTGGGTGGGGGTGGGGAGGTTGGTGATGGTTTCGCCGAAGACTTCGTCGGGGTCGAGGCGGCGGAGTTCTTCGGCGAGGCAGTCTTTGAGGCTGCGGCGGGGCAGGGAGATGCGTTGGGCGGGTTGGCCGGGTTGGGTGAGTTCGGCGATGGTGGTCCCGGGGCGGTAGAGCTGGACGTCGCCGCTGCGGCGGGTGAGCCGGACGCGGCGGATGCCGGTTCCGGCGGGGTCCGCGACGATGGTCACGGGTGCGTCCAGGGCCAGGGTCAGCCAGGCGGCGAGCAGGATCGTGGAGGGTGAGTCGGAGGCGCCTTCGACCGCGACGGCGGTGACGGGGGAGGAATCGGTCTGGTCCAGGACGGCGGCGAGCTGGATCCGCCAGTTCGTGAGCCGGGTCCAGGCGAGGTCGGTGTCGCCGGCCTGGTAGGTGGCCCGGATGTTCTCGAGCGCTTTTTGGGGGTCCGGTTCGTTCGCGGAGTCGGTGATCCGGCGGTGCGCGATGCGTCCCACGGAGGTTTCGCACGCGTTTTCCGGGGTGCCGTGCGGCCACCAGGCCACGATCGGGGCGTCCGGGAGCAGCAGGGCCGCGACGAGGGATTCGGATTCGTGCGCGAGTTCACCGTAGCCCCGGAGCACGATCACTTCCGAGGCGCCGGCGTCCCCGCCGACCCGGATCTGGCCGTCAAGCCGGTTCGGGGCGTCCGCGCCGGCGTCGGCGAGCACGATGATCCGGCAGGGGTGTTCCCGGCTGGCTTCGTTCGCGGCCTCGATCGCTTCTTCCTCGAGCCCGGAACGGGTCACGACCACCAGGGTCAGGACCCGGCCCAGGGCGATCACCCCGCCCTGCTCGCGCAGGGACATCAGCTTTTTGGAAACCTTAGAGGTGGTGGTGTCCGGCAGGTCAACGATCATGGCCTTCTCCAGGTTCGTCCGTCACGGGCCAGCAGCTCATCCGCGCTGGCGGGTCCCCAGGACCCGGGGGCGTAGGGTTCAGGCTGTTCCTTCAGCCCGGCCCAGTAATCTTCGAACGGGTCCAGGATCTTCCAGGACAGTTCCACTTCCTCATGCCGCGGGAACAGCGGCGGCTCACCCAACAGCACGTCCAGGATCAGCCGCTCATACGCTTCCGGGGAGGACTCGGTGAACGAGTGCCCGTAGCCGAAGTCCATGGTCACGTCCCGGACTTCCATCTGGGTGCCCGGGACCTTGGACCCGAACCGGATCGTGGCGCCCTCATCGGGCTGGACCCGGATGACCACGGCGTTCTGCCCGAAGTCATCCTCGCCGTGGTCGCGGAAGAGCAGGTTCGGGGCGCGTTTGAACACCACCGCGATCTCGGTCACCCGCCGGCCCAGGCGTTTGCCCGCGCGCAGGTAGAACGGGACCCCGGCCCAGCGGCGGGTATGGATATCCACCCGGATCGCCGCGTACGTCTCGGTCTTCGAATCCGCCGGGATGCCTTCTTCTTCCAGGTAGCCCTGGACCTGTTCCCCGCCCTGCCAGCCGCCGGCGAACTGCCCCCGCGCGGAGTGCGCGGATAAATCCTCCGGGAGCTTGACCGCGGCGAGGACCTTTTCCTTCTCGGCCCGCAAATCATCGGCGTTGAACGAGATCGGTTCCTCCATCGCGGTCAGTGCCAGTAACTGCAGGAGGTGGTTCTGGATCACGTCCCGGGCCGCGCCGACCCCGTCGTAATACCCCGCCCGGCCGCCCGTGCCGATGTCCTCGGCCATGGTGATCTGGACGTGGTCCACGTAATTCGCGTTCCACAACGGTTCGAACAGCTGGTTCGCGAACCGCAGCGCCAGGATGTTCTGCACCGTTTCCTTGCCCAGGTAATGATCGATCCGGAACACCGCGTCCGGCGGGAACACCGACTCGACAATGTCGTTCAGCTGCCGGGCAGACTCCAGGTCATGACCGAACGGCTTCTCGATCACCACCCGGCGCCACTTCTGCCCGTCCGCCTGCGCGAGGCCATGCTTGGAGAGCTGCCGGCAGACCTGCTCAAACGCCTTCGGCGGGATCGAAAGATAAAACGCGTGGTTCCCCCGCGTTCCGCGGACCTCATCCAGTTCCGCGATCGTCTCACCCAAACGCTCGAACGCGTCATCATCGTCGAACTCGCCCTGGACAAAACGCACCCCCTCGGCGAGCTGGTTCCAGACCGCCTCATCAAACGGGGTCCGGGCATGAGCCCGGACAGACTCCTCCACCTGCGCGGCGAACTCCTCATGGGACCAGGACCGCCGGCCGAAACCCACCAACGCGAAACTCGGCGGCAACAACCCCCGGTTCGCCAGGTCATACACCGCCGGCATCAGCTTCTTCCGGGCCAAATCACCCGTCACCCCAAAAAGGACCAACGAGGACGGACCCGCAATCCGGTTCAACCGGCGATCCCGCGGATCCCGCAACGGATTACGCCCGGACTTCGGCACGGGCCTCGCGCTTGGATCAACGTAGGTAAGTGACATGTTCTAACTTTCGACAGGGTAGTGCGGCCGCGGACCGGCGGTCAGGAGAGAATCTGCTCGCGGGTCTCACCGTAGGGAACAGCGTCACTGAGGGTGAGGGTGTAACGGCTTGGGGTATGGCGGGTGACCAGGATGCCGGAATAGCAGTGGGGCCTGGCTACCTGGCGGAGGGTGGCCTCGGCATCGTCGAGCAACTCGTAAAGACGGCTTGGCTCGGTAACAACTACTTCTACGTTATGGGTGGCCTGACTACGCATGATGAACAGTTCCTTCCCATGGGTTGTGCGCCCATGTGCCAACCCCGCGTCATTGGGGTGTTGTGTTTCTGGAATTGGATTCAACGCTGAACCGTACTGCCCGCGGGAACGTGTCTCCGCGGGCAGTACAGGTCAGACTTTCCGGGCTGCAGCCCCCAATGAAGGGCCTGCAGCCCGACGGTGGCGTCCCGGAACTGTTGGGAGTGCGGGACGCCACCGTCCACCGGCTGGTTAGTTGATGGCGGCGCGGAGCTGCTTGGCTGCCAGTGCCGGGTCGGCTGCACCATAGATGGCACCACCGGCAACGGCTACGTCAGCGCCGGCCTTCTGGACGTCTGCGATGGTGGCGAGCTTTACGCCGCCTGCAACGGAGAACGGAACGCGGGCTTCGGCGCCGGCGCGAAGCAGGCCGTTCAGGTCGAAGCCGGGCTTGGCCTGCTCGTCCAGGCCCGCGTGCATCTCAACGAACTTCGCACCCAGGGCGCGGACTTCCTTGGCACGGGTCACCTTGTCTGCGATGCCGATGAGGTCAACGACAACACCCTTGTTGTGGGCCTTGGCTGCCTTGACGGCACCGGCGATGGTGGAGTCATCGGCGGCACCGAGCACGGTGACCAGGTCAGCGCCGGCCTTGAAAGCGATGTCGGCTTCGAGTTCGCCGGCATCCATGGTCTTCAGGTCAGCAAAAACGACCTTGTCCGGGTGGGCGTTCTTGATCGCGGTGATGACCGAGAGGCCTTCGGCCTTGATCAGCGGGGTGCCCAGTTCGATGATGTCAACGAATTCGGCAACCTGGCCGGCGAGTTCGAGGGCGGCTTCGGTGGTCAGCAGGTCGATAGCAACTTGGAGCTTCATGATGGTTTTTCCTTCTGTTGGGAAATGCGATGGGTGGTGAAAATCGGGTTGATACTGCGGTGGGTTAGAGCTGCGCCTCGGTTATTCGAGGTTTGCGTGCCGGAGCCAAAGCTCTTCGGCAGGCACATCCGTGTTGTCCCACAGAGACTGGAAAAGCGCTTCGGTGGCGAGGAAGAGAACCTGCTCGAAGAGCGATCCGGAGTACTGTCGGGAAACGCTGGAGCCGTGGTCCGTCTTCTGGGCGGCAGGAATGATGACCAGCGAATCGGCGAGGCCGGCCAGCGGTGAACTGCCGTTGGTGGTGAACGCGGCAATGCGTGCGCCCGCCTTGGCCGCTGTTTCGGCCGACTTGACCACCCCGGCGGTGGTTCCCGATCCGGAGGCCACCAGGAGCAGGTCACCGGAGGCGATTGCCGGAGTAGTGGTGTCACCGGCGATGTGGACGTTAAGGCCAAGGTGCATCAGCCTCATGGCCGCCATCCGCAGCACCAGGCCGCTCCGGCCGGCTCCAGCGACGAACACGCGGCCAGGCTGGCTGAGGTGACGGGCGAGGTCGGCGAGCTGCTGCCCGTTAATCTTGGCCGCGGTGTCCGTGATCTCGTCCCTGACAAGAGCGAGATTCCGGACAATGTCGTCTGTGCTGCTATGCCCGGTACGAACTTCACTTGTTGTCGTAGTCACGATGTTTTCCCCTTCTATTCGGTCGTTGGCCGGTAGCAGCCGAACGACGCTTTCTGGTTGATATCCATCCTCCCGATGCGGACAGGCAGTGGTAACACTGTTTTCTGACGGTTCTAACTACACTTTGGGATAGCGCCCCGCTGCTGGGTGGATGGGAACCCCCGGAAAGCCGCAGTTTCGAAGGATTTATTGCATAGACTCTGTACAACGAGCTGAGTCATGACGCAGCAGTCCGGACCCGCTTGTTGATGACCAACCCCGCAGCCCAGTTCCCGGAGCGCAGACTTTTGGCCTCGCCGTCCTCATTCCAGTCCCAGATCTACCGGTCCCTGCCCGAAATCGAGAGGGCCGATGCGATCGTGGACAGAATTACCAAGGCCATCGGCCTGGGACTGCTCAAAGTCGGTGAACGTTTGCCTCCGGAAGCCGCCCTCTCCGAAATGTTCGGGGTTGGCGGTGCTACCCTTCGCGAAGCCTTAGGGGAACTGCGCGAGAGCGGGGTTGTTGAGACCCGCAGGGGGCGAAGCGGAGGAACCTTTGTGGTCAGCCAGCCCCGAACGCAGACTGATGTGATACGCGATTGGTTCCTCTCGACGTCGATATCCGAAATCCGCGACATCGGTGACGAACATTCAGCCATCGCCGCCACCACCGTCCGCCTGGCATGTGAGCGTGCTGAGCCACACGACTGCGAACGGCTGCAGGAGCTTGCCCGGGCCTTGGTCCTGGCCGACACCCCCGAGTTGCGTGCACCAGCCGACAGCCGCTTCCACATCGAGATGGCCATCGCCGCCCAGTCACCGAGGCTCGCCAATGCCGAGATCCGGCTTCAGGAAGAAACAGTGCAGCAGCTTTGGACTCCCCTCACGGTGGCATTTGACCCGGAACAGGCAACCGCTGAACACTTGGAACTGGTCCGGGCAGTTTCCCAGGACCAGCCGGAGAAAGCCCAGAACCTTGTCCTTGAGCACATCAGGCGGAACATCTTCCACCTCATCGATAAGAAGCTCACCCTCGGCTACGCCCAATCAACCCAGGATGGTCAATGATGCCCGCCGCTGAAGTCGCACATGCTGCCGCTACCCTTTCTTCCTGGCTGAGCGGCGTCTGCGCGGAGGTGAAAACCCTCGCTGGCGACATCGCCTCCCTACTGGAGGGAAATCTCGCCGGCGAGCCCGGCATCAATGTCGCCGCACTGGCCGGGTTGGACGAATATCCCCGCGACTTCCTGACACGGAATGCCTTTGCGGCCGGCGCCGGAACGTTCTTTGCGGTGGAGACCCTCGAGCCGGGGGTTCCGGCATTGGACTGGTGGGCACGCAAGGAATACGGCACCGTCGGCAGGCTCGACCTGGACATGACTCCCGGCAGCAGCCGCTACTACGACTATGAAAAACTACCGTTCTTCTCCACCGCCGCGTCCACGGGTGAACAGAGCCTCTGGGGGCCGTATGTGGACTTCCTCGGCTTCGAGGAATATATTCTGACATTTGCGGCACCGCTGTTTGTCCAGGAACGCTTCACCGGTGTAGCCGCCTGTGACATCAGGATCAAGGACCTGGAACCCCTCATCATGCCGAGCCTGCGCGCCATCTCCGCCGATGCGGCCCTGGTCAATGCCAGCAACCGCGTCATTCTCGGCAACTCGGGCTTATACCTTGTTGGCGAGCGGATTAAATCCGACTACCCCCATCAGCATCGGATCAGCCTGGATGTCCCTCATCTTGGGCTTTCCCTGATCTACATCGCATAAATCGGGAGATTTCGCTGCCAGCCCCGGGCCGGGCAATAAGATACCCCAGACTTATTCCGAATTAAAACTATCGCTATAGAGCTATTAAGCTGTAACCTCTGGGAGTGATCTGCTTCACATTGCGCTAATGCGGAGCCGACATGAGCCCTTCGGCATCGCAGGAGAAACTTCCCAAGCTCCGGACAACACCCGCGTCCACAACTCCGGAAGTCGACCCGTCCACGGCGCCCCGGCGAGCACTCCTGGCGCACTCTTCCGCATGGCTCGCCGGGTCCACTCCTGCGCACCGGCGCCCCATCGCTTTACACGACGGCACCAGTCCGGACATTCATGCGGCTGCAGCATCGGGCAGCAAGCCTGGCGCGGCAACACTACATACACAGAGAAGCCGTTCACCGCCAATAGGGGATCCACGAACCGCGTTCCATAACGAAGAAGTCAGCGACGACTTCAGTAGTTTTAGGGAGATTCAATGAGTGAAAATCGTTTAGACGGCACCGATCACCTGGAAAGGTCGATCGACTGGAAGCAGGGCTTGGCCATTGCGCTGGGTGTTCCCTTGCTGATTCTGCCCTCGCTGGGCTATCTGCCGATGTATGTCTCTGCCGCGGCCATCCTCGTCTGGGGACTATCGGTCCTGCAGGGTTTTATGCAGAGCACTGCCTATGCCGAGATGGCCACCACCTTCCCCAAAGCTTCCGGCCTACCGGGGTTTGCGCAGCATGTGTTCCGTACGGAGAACTACAAGGGCAAGTACGACAAGGGCAAGCTGATCGGCGGCTTCTCTGCGTGGAGCTACTGGTTCGCCTGGAACCCCGTGCTGGCAATTTTTTCCATCCTGGTGGGCGGTTACCTGCATGGGCTTTTTCCGGTGCTGGCCGAGACATTCACCGAATATCAGCTCGCATTGATCTCCGGCGTAGTGATCTTCAGCGGATTGTTCATCGTGAACTGGTTCGGCCTCAAAGATGGCGCCAAACTGGGTTACGTCCTGGCTGCGTTCTCTCTTATCCCTCTGGTCGTCCTGACCGTGGCGCCGTTCGCCACCGGGCACGTCGAGCTCTCAAATATCACCGGCAGTTGGATGCCGGCCGATTGGGCCTGGGACATGCACCACGTCCTGATCCTCTTTGGTATTTTTGCGATTGCCCAGTGGAGTGCCTGCGCCTGGGAAACGGCAGCCATCTACGGCCCTGAATATAAGAACCCGTCGAGGGATGTCCCCAAAGCACTCTATGCGTGCGGCATCATCTGCTTCTTCTCGTTTGTCTTGGTGCAGTCTGCAGTGATCGGCGTGCTCGGAGTTGAAGGCGTGCTGGCCGAGCCTTTGTCGCCTCTGATTCCAGTGGCTCAGGCCGTCTTCGGCCAAGCGGGCACCATGGTCACCATCATCATGCTGATTGCCGCCATGGTCCTCATCATCCAGACGGCTTACCTGGGCTCCTCCCGGGCCATGCATTCCATGTCGAGTGAAGGCAACCTGCCGAGGGTGTTCGGCAAAACAAACCGTCAGGGGACCCCGTTTGTGGCCATGCTGGTCATCGGCGCCTTCAACCTCGTGCTGATTTCCATGGGAACCCCTGCGGCCATCCTGGCAGCATCGGCGATCGGATACACCTGCGCCAACGGCATCAGCCTGTTCGCCTATGTCAGGGCCAAAAATCACCCGGCCTTCGCCAATCTGGAACGGCCATTCAAAGCACCCAAGGGCTGGAAAAAGGTGGCCCTGCTCTTTGGCCTGTTCAACCTGCCTCTGTGTCTGGCGGGCGTTGTCTACCTGAACAGCCTGGAGGTCGGCTGGACCTCCACCTGGGTTGGCTTCCTCGTACTATCGCTGTACATACCCATCTGGTTGTATACCCAGCGTGAATCCCGTCGCCTGAACAGCAGGGCAGCTACCGCTCCATCCTCAGACGAGGACGCGGGAGACCTGGAGCCGATTCCAAGTCCCTGACAAGGACTTGGCGGGGTTTCCAGCGAAACGAGTCCCGCGCGCCCCGCGTGTTCGCGGGAAGTGTCGGATGACGACATTGTCAGGCGCAGCTGTCGCCAAACCAGCCAGCGGCAGACAGCGCGGCGGATGCCGGGCCCTTCCGAACCCGGCATCCGCCGCAATGCGTTCGGGGCCGCAGGCCTGTCAACGATGGCCCGAAGAAATAAAACGGAATTTAAGACTTAACTTTTAAAAAGTCTGGACTAGATGAATTAAGTCACGTAGGTTTGCTTTCAGGGCACGGGGCGTGACTCACATCACACTCCAAGGAGCCGGTCAGGCCGGTTCCCGCGGTAGATGCCCCTCCCACTCCACCTTCACACCACAAGTCATAGGAGACATCATGGAAACCACTCTCGTAGGCACTTTGAGCAAGGCCGGATCCATCCACAAGGTTGAAAACGGCTTCATCGGCCTGCCGTCGATGAATGAGCCGGGGACCATCTCCGCGATCGGAGATTCCCTGCACAACCCCGAAGGATCGGTCATGTGTGCCGGCTTCTTCGAACTGAAGGCGTCCGAGCCCCTCGTCTACACGTACACCTATGACGAGATGAAGGTTGTCATCAAGGGAGAATTCATCCTCACGGACCAGAGCACCGGCGAAGTCACGCACGCCAAGGAACGCGACGTGCTGTTCTTCCCCAAGGGCACCACCGTGAAGTTCGAAACCCCCGAGTACGGCCTGGGGTTCTTCGCCGGCGACCGCACCTTCAACCCGTAAGGACCCGCCATGCGTTCCGCGTCCACGCCGCCAACAGCCGGCAACGGCCTGGAACCTGGTTTCCGCGGTGTCATCTGTGTATCTTTCGGATCCACAGGTGACACCGCAGTTCCAGTCACCGATGGCCAGCCCCGCTACGATCTCCATTTCGCAGCAGCAACAGCCGATACCCTCTTGGAACTCAAGTCCGTATTCAGCAGTTCCCGTGTAGGCGTCCGCCTTGTTCTCGCAGGACCCCCCACGGATATCCGAGCAGCGGCAGCATTAGCCGCGGACTACGGCCTTCTGGGCGAAGAAGTAACTCTCCTGCCCCAGGAAACCGGACCCCGGTTTGTTTACTGCCCGCATTGCCTTTCCACCACCACCGATGCGTCAGCCGGCACCGAGGTGACGTGTCAAGGATGCGCAACCATCCTGACCGTCACTGATCACTTTTCCCGACGAAGAGGCGCATACCTGGGCTACTCAGCCCACGCCGAGGAGGCAGCATGACCGCCATAGCGCTCCAGCCCCAGGTCCACCCCGCGGTGGAGGGAGGCCTCCACCTGGAAGTGACAGGCATCAGCCGCCAGACGGAGTCCATCGTCAGCATCACCTTCGCTGCTCCGGAGGGTGGACGGTTGCCCTCCTATGTCCCGGGGAGCCACCTGGTGGTCCAATACGGCAGCGGCGTCAATGCATACTCGCTGACAGGTTCAGGCAACGCGCCATCCGAATACACCATCTCTGTCCTGAGGGTCGATGAAGGCGCCGGCGGCTCCGTAGCAATGCACAGGCTCTCTGTCGGCGACCGTGTTAACGTTTCGCGCCCCCGGAGTGCGTTTGCTCCCGCATCAACAGCGTCGCATCATCTGCTTGTTGCTGCAGGAATCGGGGTCACGCCGATTCTTTCGCATGCCAGGGCAGCAGTGGAACGGGGCAACACAGCATCAATGATCTACGTCCACCGGCCCGACGCCGGCGCCCATGTGACAGAAGCACGGGAACTGCTGGGGCCGGGGTTGACCGCCCTGGTGGAGTGCACCAGCCGGGACAGTTTCCAAAGCGTTCTGGCCGAAGCGCTCATAACGCAGCCCCTCGGCACCCACCTCTACGTGTGCGGTCCCGTTGTCTTTATGGATGCGGTTCTGGAAGAAGCCCGGAGCCAGGGCTGGTCATCCGCCCGGCTCCATTCCGAGGCCTTTGGCGCAACCGAGCTGGACGCTGGCGAACCGTTTACGGTGCATCTGGCACGCAGTGGCGTCAGCCTGGAAGTTCCGGCAGGCGTTTCGCTGCTGGAGACGCTTGAATCAGCAGGGAAGACCATTCCCAATATGTGCCGTAAGGGCATCTGCGGAGAATGCGTCCTGCCGGTACTTCGCGGCGCACCCCAGCACCGGGACCTTTACCTGTCCGACCAGGAGAAAGCCGAGAACACCACAATGATGTGCTGTGTTTCGCGCAGCAACGACCCAGAATTGGAGTTGGACCTTTGAGTAGCACGATCATCGAAACCGATCCGGACGCAACCCTCCTCCCCGAACGGATCAGGCGCTTCCCTTTTCCCTTTGCCAATGACACGTACCGCTACAGCGCAAACGTCGAACCGGCCACCAAGGATGCACCGACGGAAGCCGGTTCCTGGGGAACCCACTTGGTGGACATCGACGAACACTATCTGGACGAACTGGCCGAGCGCGCCAAGGTGCTGGAGCGCGACGCATCCCGCGTGAATGTCCTCCCCCACATGCGAGGGTCGGTGTGGGACGCCCTGATCACCCTGCTGTCCTCCATGGCGGATGATTACCCGGATACGATGTCGTTCCACCGGGCGGGCAACATCTGCCGTTGGCATAACGGCCTGCAGAATCTCGACATTGAATTCACCGTCGGCGATGACAGCTCACTGCCTGGGGGACCAATGCGGTTCCTGGGCAGCCAGATCCAGGACGACATCATTCTTCTCGACGTCCGGGAAGATACCCTGTGGCTCGATGCCGGCCTCGTCACCTTCGCCGCCGACTGGTCATTCGGCTTCGATGTGGGCATGAACTTCACGGAAATCCATCACCCCGTCCCGCGGGTGAATGAAGAACGCATCGTCAGCCGGGCTGAACAGTTCCTGCTGCGCCTGCAGCCCGGAGAGCAGTTCCGGCGGACCAACTGGACCATGACCATCGGCCGGCGCCTGGACACCTCCACGGAAACGTACCCCGAGTGGGGCCCGGACCGAAGCACCATTGCCGACGACCCTGCCCTGCCGGAGAAGCTCCACCTGCGCGTGGAAGTTCAGCACCTGATCCGCCTTCCACACTCCGGTGCTTTGCTGTTCCTTGTCAGGACGCACCTCCTGCCCCTCTCCGACATTGCCCGGGTACCGGCGTGGAGGGAAAGGATGGGCCATGTCCTGGCCGAACTGCCGGACGACATGGCCGCATACAAGGGCATCATCCGCTACCGCAAAGCCGCTTCCGATTGGCTGCTGGGCCGCTAGATACCGCGGCAGCACACCATAAATAGAGCAACAAGTGAATATCCCTAAAAAAAGCTAGACTAAATGATTTATCTCGCGTAGCTTGGCTGCAAGAGGAACACGTGACCGGCATCACGCTGCCGGAGTTCAATGCAGAGCTCCGCTGGCAATGTCCAGGTCCGGCCTCCTCTTAGGCAGTTTCAAGCACATGAGCGGCTGCCGAAGATTCGCAAAACGCCACTCATGTCACGGGGCAACTTGCCTACCAGGCCATAGGGATCTTCATCCTCAAGAAAGAACCAAGGAGAAAACCATGACTCTCAACACTGAAATCCACACCGGGGTAGGGGTATCCCACCCGCTCGATCCGCTCTCCCGCGAGGAGATCTCCCGGGCAGCGTCGATCCTGAAGGAGGGCCCCGCCGCCGCTGAGTCGTTCCGCTTCATCAGCATTGAACTGCGCGAACCCGACAAGGAACTGCTCCGCACCGGCGCCCCCACCACCCGCGAGGCCGACGCGGTCCTGGTCAACCGGGCCGAGGCCCGCTCCTACGAAGCGATCGTGGACCTCGACTCCGGCATCGTCTCCACCTGGACCCAGCTGCCCGCCCACATCCACCCCCCGTTCATGCTCGACGAATTCGCCGAAGGCGAAGAGTCCTGCCGGACCAACCCCGAAGTCCAGGCCGCCCTGGCCAAACGCGGCATCACCGACATGTCCCTGGTCTGCTTCGAACCCTGGTCCGTAGGCTACTTCGGCGAAGACGACCTGGGCCGGCGCCTCATGCGCGCCCTGGTCTTCGTCCGCGAAGAAGCCGACGACTCCCCCTACGCCCACCCGATCGAGAACTTCGTCGTCATCGTGGACCTGAACTCCGGGCAGGTCGTCACCGTCAACGACGACCAGGCCATCCCCGTGCCCTCCGCGTCCGGGAACTACCTGCCCAAATACGTCGGCGAACCCCGCACCGACCTCAAACCCATCAGCATCACCCAGCCCGAAGGCGCATCCTTCACCGTCACCGGCAACCACGTCCAGTGGGCCGACTGGTCCTTCCGCGTCGGCTTCACCCCCCGCGAAGGCCTGGTCCTGCACCAGCTCAAATTCCGCAACAAAGGCGTCGAACGCCCCGTCATCAACCGCGCCTCCCTCTCCGAAATGGTCGTCCCCTACGGCGACACCGCCCCCGTCCAGGCCAAAAAGAACGCCTTCGACTCCGGCGAATACAACATCGGCAACATGGCCAACTCCCTCACCCTGGGCTGTGACTGCCTCGGCGAAATCAAATACTTCGACGGGATCACCGCCGACAGCCACGGCAACCCCCTCACCATCGAAAACGCCATCTGCATGCACGAAGAAGACGACTCAATCCTCTGGAAACACTTCGACTTCCGCGAAGGCACCACCGAAACCCGCCGCTCCCGCAAACTCGTCATCTCCTTCATCGCCACCGTCGCGAACTACGAATACGCCTTCTACTGGCACCTCTTCCTCGACGGATCCATCGAATTCCTCGTCAAAGCCACCGGCATCCTCTCCACCGCCGGCCAGAAACCCGGCGAGAACAGCCCCTACGGCCAGAACCTGAACAACGACGGACTCTACGCCCCCATCCACCAGCACATGTTCAACGTCCGCATGGACTTCGAAATCGACGGCCCGAAGAACGCCGTCTACGAAGTCGACATGGAAATCCCCGAACACAACCCCACCCACACCGCCTTCATGGCCGTGGACCGGCTCCTGGAAACCGAACAAGCCGCCATCCGCAAAACCGACACCTCCAAACACCGCTTCTGGAAAATCGCCAACCGCGACAGCCGCAACATCGTCAACGAACCCGTCGCCTACCGCCTGATCCCCACCGACGGCATCCAACTCGCCGCCGGCGACGAATCCTACGTCTCCAAACGCGCACAATTCGCCCGGAACAACCTCTGGGTCACCGCCTACGACCGCACCGAACGCTTCGCCGCCGGCGAATTCCCCAACCAAGCCACCGGCGAAGACGACGGCCTCCACATCTGGACCAAAGCCGACCGCAACATCGTCGACCAGGACCTCGTCGTCTGGTACACCTTCGGCATGCACCACGTCGTCCGCCTCGAAGACTGGCCCATCATGCCCCGCCAAAACATCGGCTTCATGCTCGAACCCCACGGCTTCTTCGACCAAAACCCCACCCTCAACCTCCCCACCAACGAAAACCGCACCACCACCACCACAAGTGAAACCTGCTGCACCACCGACAAGTAAAACCTTCACCAGCTTCAGGGAGAGCCCGGAACCACCCATGAACTAAAGCTGGAAAGCAACATCCCTCAAACAGGCGGTCCCCGGTGCTGAATCCAAAGCGCCGGGGACCGCCTGCACCCAACCCAATTCCTGTAGCGAGAGTGTGATCCGCGTGTTCAATATCCCCGCAATTACCTGGACCCTCACCGCCGTCCTGCTCCTCAGCGGAAGCTACCACGTCCTGCAGGCCACCAGGCCCCAGCAAGTCACCGATCGGATCAACAACGCCCTCCACGCCCTCATGAATATCCTGATGGCCGCCATGCTCTGGAATCTCGCGCCCTCCACGATGCTGGCCCAAATCGCCGTACTGAGCGGCGCAGCCCTCTGGTTCGTCATTCAGGCCGTTGCACGGCCTGAATTCAAAGTGCTGTGCGCGGACAACCGAGGCCGGCTGAAATGCGTTTACCACAGCGTGAGCATGGGCGGCGCTGCAGTCATGATTGCCATGATGGGTCAGGTCTCAGGTGGCCACGCGCCAGCTCACGCGATGTCAATGCGGAATGCCCATCACTCCCTGACCGTGACAGCCCCAACAACGGCCGCGGCAACCATAGACCACTCGCCCGGCCTGGTTGTCCTGTTGACCGCGACATTCGGCGCCGCCGCGGCGGTCTTCATCATTCTGGGAGTCCGTCGCGGCTTAGGGAAATCTTATCGCCGTCGTGCTTCGCGGCTTTCCCTTCGTCCAGGACACGGGCTGGAGGCACTTGGGGCCGCAACCATGGCCATGATGTTCGCGGCGATGTCATGATGACCCCGGTCATTGATCATTCACCAGGAGCCCATAGTCATTCAGGCACTCCAGCCGTCGCTGGCGAGGAGCGCTCGATCCTCATAGAACAGATTTGCGACTCAAGCACCGAGGCCGGTGAGTGCTACTTCTGCACCGGACCCGAGACTGACTGAGCGCAGCAGACCCGGGGCCTTCCGTTTACCACCGCGGGAGGCCCCGGCACCAACAAATCGGGCGTTACCTTCACTGAGAAAGGCCTTCACCATGAACTCGTCAACCCTCCGCAGGGCCCGCGCTGCAGCGGTTCTTACTGTTGGCGCCTCTTTTATGGCCCTTGGCACCGCAGTGGCATCCGCTCACGTCAGTGTGACACCGGATTCCACATCTGCAGATGGTTTCGCTCAACTGACGTTCAAGGTTCCCAATGAGTCCCAAACAGCCAAGACATCCAAACTGACAGTCACTCTCCCGGCCGATACGCCCTTCACGTCGGTGTCGGTCCAACCGATGGATGGCTGGACGGTTGAGGTGCTGGACGCAGAACTTGCAGCTCCCATAACTGTCAAGGGAGCCACCATCACAAAGGCACCGGCCTCGGTCGTGTGGACGGCTGACGAGACACACCAGATATCCCAGAGGCAGTACCAGACTTTTTCCATCTCAGTAGGCCGGTTGCCACGCGAAGGCACTACATTGCTGCTGCCGGCAGCCCAGACATACTCCGACGGGACCGTGGTCAACTGGAGCGAGGTGACAGTTGCCGGGCAGGATAAACCGGCGCATCCTGCGCCGTCCTTTATCACCACGCTTCCCCTAGGCGACCACGGGGCTCACGCACCCGCAGATCTGGAGGCCACCTCGTCAGTATCCCCGGACAGCGGTGCTGCAGCCGCAGGATGGACGGGACTCGGAGCTGGCATCCTGGGCCTCGCCGCAGGCGCGAGCGCACTGGCAAGGACCCGCCGAGCGGACGCAAAGGGCTAGCGCCACAGGCTGGAACGGGTACCTGGCCCGGGCCTTCCTTGGCCAACCCTAAGAGCGTGAATACCCCCGCCTCCCGGATAGCGGGGCACCCACGGCGTGGACAGCCCGCACTTATACGCCGGCCTTCAACAGGAGGGCGTCAATCATCATAAAGAACTGTGCGCGGTGGTCGATGGCCTTCGGGTCTGTCATGTACTGAATGGCCGCACCGTCGTAAATCATCAGAAAGATCCGCACCAGGGCGTCGAATTCCAGGCTGCACTCGTCACCGGCGCTCTGCGCAGCGGAGGAGAAGATATTTCCCAGCTCCACCTCATAGGCCGGATAAATTTTCGCCGCCAAGGGACTTACACCAGCATTGCGTGTCGCCCACAAAATGAGTTCAATCTCAGAAAGTATGCTTTCCGGCTCTTCCTCCAGCGCGCGCCAGTAGCCTTCAGCGACTTGTTCCACAGCCTTTCGAAGTCCCAAATGGACCGAAACGCCACTGGAGAAGCGACTCAAGTTTTTAAACCAAGCCTCAGCGGCAGCCTCCATCAGTTCTTCTTTATTGCTGAAACAATAATGCGCCGTTGCCAATGGAGCGTTCGCTTCCTTGGCTATCGCCCGAATGGTTACGGACTGGACACCCTCACGACGCATCAGTTTCACTGTCGCTGAAATAAGTTGTTCTTTTCGATCTTCCGCGGATACTCTCATGGCTCACTCTCCAGGGTCCCGTTTCGGCCCGCAGGGACACTTCCTTAACACTATGGGTTGTAAACAGGAAAAAGTTTCAAGATCTCCTTCTCGAACGATTGACTTGAACATCCGTCCATGTAAAAGTATTTAGATCACAGTGACCTGCATCACGCAGATGCGATGTCACTAGCTTCATCAAAGCATGTCGCAATGCAGACTTCCCCGCAGAGGAAACGGTGAAAGACAATGGTCACAACCACCCCCCACCCCACGTCAATGAAGACGACGACGGACACGATAGATTTCTGGCCGGCGCAGTCCATGGCCCCCATGAAAGATCACTGGCAGGGCCTGCGCTGCAGGTTCATAAACGCCCTTCCAGTCGGCCCATGGGATGACTTCATCCTCTCAGAATGGGAACTGGAGGCCTGCGCCTGGGAGGATTTTCATCCACACAGCGAAACGAACTACGTACTGGAAGGTGAGCTCCACATTGAGAGCGGCGGGGAGACCGTCGTTCTCAAGCCTGGCGATTCAGCGCGTGTGAATCCCGGACAGATCGGCCGCTACCGGGCACCTGTCTACGCGCGGATGGTCACCATTTACGGCCCCAATCCCCAGGGCGCAGAATCGCATTCCTTCCGCTACTACGAAATCTGAGCGCGCTAACCGGACTGCACGTTCGAAGGAATTTTTGCGCGTGGCGGTTGCCAGCAACGCTGGCACCAACACCTGAACCAGAATACTGGACCGATAGCACCCGTGAAAGGGCAACTAATGACACAAAAGACAGCCTCCATCTCAGCGACTCTTATTCGAGACGCGCAGAATATAACGGAACTCGAAAATTGGGGTCCCTGCCCGGAAGCAACCGGAAAGCAGATGAATACTCGTGGGCACTACTTGTGGAAAAATGAGGATGGCGCCGAATCCGGCATCTGGGAATGCACGGAAGGTCCCTCTCGCTGGGTTCTTGAAACAAACGAGTTTGTGCACGTACTAACAGGATCCATGACCATTACCCCCGACGACGGGGAACCCCAGTTCGTTGGTCCTGGCGACACCGTCTTCATTCCCAGGGGATGGAGTGGCAACTGGGAACTTCACGAGACGTTGCGCAAGCTTTACGTCATCTTCTGATAGCCGCAGGATTCGCCCGGATCCGAGCGGGCAGCCCGCCTGCGGGGCTTGTCCTGCCGGAATAAGCCTTTTCACACCGTACCCAGCGGCCACAGCCGCTGGGTACGGCTTTGTTTAAAGCCTGCAGCGAGAGAAGCATGATCGTACTTCGCTTAGTTGTTCCCTTGTCCCGCCCATCAGCGCCACAGTTGCCCGCCGGAAGGCCCCATCGGCACAGGCTGCATCCCCGGCCGCGGCTTCGGCTCCCGGGCGAATAGCCTGCCGCCTAAGCCCTTGTGGTGGCGTCCGTCCCTGACTCGGCGGACAGGTCAGGCGCCCCGCACTGCAGGTCCGGCGTCCGGCGTTCGGGCTGCGCGTCCGGCGCCCGGCCGCCGCGGAGGCGGCGAATATGCCTTAACACCGAAACGACCATGGTGGGCGATGAAGCCGCCCACCATGGTCGTCTTAAACCGTACTGCCACTCCGTGACGCGGACCGTCGTCGGGCCTTCGTCTTAGGACTTCCCAGTACGGCCTCCGCCTAGGCGAGGGAGCCCGCTGCCGGCGGGACCGGCGGAGTGATGAGCGAAGGGTGGTCATACGCGCTGGAGTATGTCAGAAAGCCCAGGTGGGCCTCGTAGCGTTCCAGGACGTCCTCCATGATCTGTTCGTGCGTCATGCCCATCAGGTCATAGCCCTCCGACCCGGTCTGTGCAAAGACCTCGATTCGGTAGTAAACGTGACTGTCACGATGGTTGTGCCGGCCGAATTTCGGCACCGGGGCTTCCACCGCCTCAACTTGATAATGGAAATCGCGGTGGTCGGGAATGGTTACCACCAGAGCATGGCTGGGCACGCCGGTATGTTCGTTCGGGATGGTTTCCAGGGTTGCTTCATGGCCCTGCTGGATGAACTCCTTGAGGGCGTCTGCCAGCGCCGGTTGCCCGGTGGCTTCCATAAAGGTGGCAGCTTCCTTCTTGGACGGGTATGAGCGAATCCGCGCCAGCCGCTGACCCCAGGTGCGCTCTGTCGCATGGCCGCCGTGCACTGCCGTAGAACGCCGACCCTGGATTCGACCCTCACGTTCGGCTTTCTCCATCCGCAACGCCTTGGTGAACGAGGCCATCACCAGCCAGGCGATGATCGTTACCGGGAGGGCGAAGATCAGCGTGGCGTGTTCCATGGTGCTCACGCCACCAGCGACCAACATTGCGATGGTCAGCACGGCGGTGAGGATGGCCCAGAAGACGCGGAGCCACTTAGCCCCGTCCTGTCCGGGATCCTTGATCGTGGAGGAGAAGTTAGACATCATCATGGCGCCGGAGTTGGCGCTGGTGAGATAGAACAGCATGCCGGACAGGGTGCCCAGGCCGATCAGGAATGAGGCTCCGGGGAACATCCCCAGCAGGGCGTACCAGCCCTGTTCCGGGCTGTCCACGGCCAATTTCGCGAACTCCATGTTTCCACCCAGGACTTGCGACATCGCGCTGTTGCCGAAGATGCTCACAATCAGGAAGTCGCATAACACCGGGGCGGTAATGGCAGCAATCACGAACTCCCGCAGCGTCCTGCCACGCGAGATCCGGGCCAGGAACAGGCCCACGAATGGGCCCCAAGCCAGCCAGAACGCCCAGAAGAACAGCGTCCAGCCGCCCATCCATTCCGAACCGCCCTCCTGGTAGGCAAGTGTCTGCAGGGTCCGTTCGGGCATCGTGAAGACAAACCGGCCGATATTCTCCACCAAAGAGTTCAACAGGAACGAGGTCTGGCCCGTCACGACGATGTACAGCAGCAAGGCCGCGGCGCTCCAGATGTTAAGTTCCGCGACCCAGCGGATCGCTTTGTCGACACCGGATGTGCACGCGGCGATGGTCAGTATGACGGCGACAATCACCAGTGCGATCTGGAGTGCCAGGCCCTGCTCCAGGCCGAACATGATGGCAAAACCAACGTTCAGCAGCACAACCCCGATCCCCATGGCCGTGGCCACACCGAAGACGGTTCCTACCAGGGTCACGATGTCAATGGCGTCGCCGACGCCGCCGCGCACGCGCTTACCGAGCAGCGGGTACAGGGCAGACCTGATGGAGAGCGGCATGCCCCACCGGTAAGCAAAATAGCCCATGGCCATTCCGAGGAGCGCGTACATGGCCCAGCCAGCTACCCCGTAGTGGAACATGGTCCACACCACCGCGTCCTGGGCAGCTGCGGCCGTCTGGCCTACGCCCGCCGGCGGCGTCATGTACTGAGTGATGGGTTCGGTCACGGAGTAGAAGAGCATGTCGATGCCCACGCCGGAGGCGAACAGGTAGGCGACCCAGGTGAAGAGCTTGTACTGGGGGCGAGAGTGGTCCGGGCCGAGCCGGACCGAGCCGACCTTGGACAGAGCCACCCACAGGACAAACCCGATTACTACGGTAACCGTGACGACGTAAAACCAGCCGAGGTTTTTCGCGATCCAGGACACGACAGTCTTCATGGTGGCGTCGGCGGTACCTGGAGCCAGCATGGCCCAGAGGGAGAAGGCGATGACGATGGCTGAAGCGATGATGAAAACACGCCAGTTGACCTTGGGACCGCGGTCCTCAAGAGGGACGGCGGTGTCCGGTTCGGTGTCTTTGACAGTGATACTCAAGGGTCCAACTCCAATTCTTGGTCCAGGCTGCTAAAACGCAGCAATCATGGTGGTGTTCGCGGCCGTTCCTGGTCGGTCGGGTAGAGATCCGGTGCAAGGGGTACCCTCGGAGCGGGGACAGGGAGCATTTGCAGCGGATGCCTGACGGCACACGCAGGCGCTTTGCTTCCCTGTTCCAACGAGGATTTCCAGCAACGAAACGCCGGCCGGAACTTCCAATCTGATGCCGCTGCGAGCCAGGTTCATTGCGAACCGTCAGCCCTCGTCAACTTCGGCCATGCCGAAGGCTTATATACGGCCGGCCATTCGACCGGCCATTCGACCGGCCGGGATCACGGACAAGCGGGAATCAGAATCATTTGGGGGCGGCGGGAACAGGCAAGGATGGGGTTCGCCGGGCCACCAATTCAAGGCGGTATGAAGCCTAAAACGGGTCACTTGCGTGAGGGATACATCGCCGGGCCGGCCAGCGACGCCGTCGACATTGAAGGCGCAGTTGGTCATTCGTCCGGGTGATGCGTGGAACGCGAGCGGGGGTTACGTCTGTCGCCCAATCGGCGGCCCGAAGGTGTTCCCATGGGACACCAAAGTTGGTGGACTGCCATCCCCCGGTCTAGCGGCCCGCGCCCTGCCCATGGCGTGGTTGCGGGCCGCATGGCGGGTCCTTACGGGTTGAAGGTGCGGTCGCCGGCGAAGAACCCCAGGCCGTACTCGGGGGTTTCGAACTTCACGGTGGTGCCCTTGGGGAAGAACAGCACGTCGCGTTCCTTGGCGTGCGTGACTTCGCCGGTGCTCTGGTCCGTGAGGATGAATTCTCCCTTGATGACAACCTTCATCTCGTCATAGGTGTACGTGTAGACGAGGGGCTCGGACGCCTTCAGTTCGAAGAAGCCGGCACACATGACCGATCCTTCGGGGTTGTGCAGGGAATCTCCGATCGCGGAGATGGTCCCCGGCTCATTCATCGACGGCAGGCCGATGAAGCCGTTTTCAACCTTGTGGATGGATCCGGCCTTGCTCAAAGTGCCTACGAGAGTGGTTTCCATGATGTCTCCTAAAAATAGTGTCTTGAAAGATTTGTCAGAGCTGTTCGTCTTTGGCAGGGCTGTTCAATCTTTTGGTGCACATAAGACTGCATTGAAGAACCGGGTTGAAGCCCCTGGGGCTCCTTGAGGGATCACCTGCGAACCCGAAGTTTGTAACTTTCATCAACCGGCCGAGCTCTGCTCTGAGCCCTTTCGATGTGATAACGATCACGTTGTCCGTCCCACAAACTTTGACATGAACATCAGTTCAAGTCAATCGTTCAAGACAACATTTCGACAGCTTTCTTCCCCAACGCGACGATTGAAAAGCCCCCAGTGCGGCGGGTTCAGTTTCGGGGTTGCCGGATGTGCCCATCGGGAGCCCCCCGCCCCCAAAGAGGGCAGCGCGGTGCGCGGCGGAGTGGAGAGCGCGACTTCCGCGAGCGGCCGGGTAGTCGACGTCCAGGGCGCCCTGCTCGCCAGTCAGAGTCTCCGCGCCGCTGATTGCTGGCCCGACTCCCAGCTTTGGCCCGCGCCGCCAGGGTTGACCTCGATGCCGCCCCGGACGATATGCTAAGCATGCTGATGAATTGATTACGTCCTTCATCAGGTCCGGTTCTACTCTCGAAGGAGATGTTATGAGCACGAAGGTGGAGAAGCGCATTTTGGTTAACGTGCCGGTGAGCACGGCTTACAACCAGTGGACGCAGTTCGAAGAATTCCCGCACTTCATGGGCGGGGTAAAGAGCGTGAAGCAGACCAGCGACGACCGGCTGGAATGGGTAGCGGAGATCGCCGGGGTCCGCAGGCAGTGGACCGCGAAGGTGCTGGAGCAGATCCCCGACCGCAAGGTCGCCTGGGCAGCCACCGAAGGCGCCACAAATGCCGGAGCGGTGGAGTTCGAGGACGTGGGCGGTGGCCAAACCTCGCTGCGGCTCACCCTCGAATACGATCCCGAGGGCATCGTCGAAAAGGTCGGCGACAAATTAAATGTTGTTGACCGCCAGGCCGAAGCTGACCTGCACCGGTTCAAGGAGTTTATTGAGGACGAGGGCTATGCCAGCGGCGCCTGGCGCGGTTCGGTCAACGAGGGCGCGTCCGTAGGTACCCCGGGAGTCGAGGATGCCGGCGCCTCACGCGGCGATTCGGGCAAGGCGGGCATTTCCGGCAAGGTGGCAGCAGCGGCAGGAGTGGCAGCAGTTGCCGGCGCCGCCGCGGCCATGAAGGCGGGCAGCAAGGACTCATCCGAGACCCGGGATGCGGCTTCTCCTGGGGCGCCGGTCACCGCTGAGCCGGTGCCGATCCAGCATGTGCCCGCCAATTCAGTGACCAGTACGACGTCGGATCTTGGCGCCGGGGGTGACGCCACCGTGGGCGGCGCGGACCGCGCCCCGGGGCATCCCTTCGACCAGACCAATGGCCTGGTGGACTTCGAGGGTGAATCCGACGGAACGGCCGAGGGTGAGATCCGCAGCGCGGCCAAGCGTCGCGAGGAGCCCGGTCCCGGGCCGATTCCTCCGCTTGGCGGAACCGCTGAGCGCTGACCACCCCTGCGAAACTGGCCGCGGCCGCTAACCGGAACGGCCCGGCTCCCGCACTGCAAGTGACGGGGCGGAGCCGCCGTCGGGCGCTCTTTGACTGGAAGCCCCCGCGCGAGGTGAACTCGAGCGCGGGGGCTTCCATGGTTTCGTTGGGGGGAAACCGAAACCGAAACAAATGTACCGGCTGCCAACCGGCACCCGGGCGGCCACAGGCCGGCGGGGCGAAATCTTGACTGAACCTTGAGCCGGCGGGGGTGGAGCCCTAAGGCGCCACCCCCGCCGGCCGCGCGGAATCAGTGGTGGCTGACACCCAGCGGACGGCCCTTGGTCTCCTTGGCGAGCAGGACGCCGATGGCCGAGATGACGCAGAGGATCATGATGTAGATACCGATGGAGCCAGTCCATTTGGTGCTCTGCAACAGGGTCTCAGCGATGGTGGCGGCGAACGCGCCGCCCAGGATCGCACCGAATGCGTAGCCGATGGAGATGCCCGAGTAGCGCACGTTGGCCGGGAACATTTCGGCGTACATGGCGGACATCGGGCCGTAGGAGAGGCCCAGGCCGACGGTCAGGACGAACAGCGCCACGCCGTAGAGCATAATGTCCTTGGTGTCGATCAGGGCGAACATCGGGATCATCCAGGCGAAGACGATGGCGTAGCCGATCAGGAAGGTCTTTACCCGGCCGATCTTGTCGGAGAGCCAGCCTCCCACCAGCGTGAAGATCAACCACCCGAAGGAAGCCAGGGTGGTGGCGAGCAGGATCTGCGCCACCGGCATCTTCAGCGACTTGGTGGCGTAGGAGATGAAGAACGCGATCAGGAGGTAGCCGGCGGCGTTGTTGCCGATGAAGATCATGGTGGAGTACAGCACCGGCAGCTTGTGGTTCCGGATCAGTTCGCCCAGCGGCGCCTTGCTCTCTTCCTTGCGGTCCTGCATCTCCTTGAAGACGGGGCTCTCGGCGACCGCCCGGCGGATCAGGTATCCCACCACGATCAGCACGATCGAGAGCAGGAACGGCATCCGCCAGCCCCACGCGGCGAAGTCTTCCTTGGACATGGACGTGTTGAGGAAGTACAGCAGGCCGGTGGCCAGGATCATGCCGACCGGAACACCGATCTGCGGGTAGGCGCCGAACAGGCCGCGCTTGCTCATCGGTGCGTGCTCAACAGCCATCAGGGCTGCACCGCCCCATTCACCGCCGGCCGAGAAGCCCTGGATGACGCGGAGCAGGATCAGCAGGACAGGAGCCCAGAAGCCGATCTGTGCGTACGTGGGCAGCATGCCGATCAGCGCCGTAGCGGCGCCCATCATGATCAGCGTGAAGACCAGCATGGCCTTCCGGCCCAGGCGGTCACCCAGGTGGCCGGCGACGATCGCTCCCAGCGGGCGGAACAGGAAGCTGATGCCGATCAGGGCAAAGGACAGGATCTGCGCAAGGCCGGGGTTGGACTCGTTCAGCGGGGCAAGGAACAGCGGGGACAGCAGCGTTGCCGTCAGCTGGGCGAAGATGAAGAAGTCGTACCACTCGATGGTGGTGCCCACGAGGGTCCCCGCAAGGACTTTTCGTTCCTCGTGTTTGCTGCTGGGACCCGACTCTGAATCGACGTGTGAAGTTGCGGTCATTGGAACTCCATGGCTGGGGCAGCACTGCTGCCTGGGGATGAGGGTCGAGAGATTTACTGATCGAACGTTCAGTTACTCTAGATAATACATGGATGTGGCCCGGAACACAGCTAAATCTTTTGAGGCGTGGGCCAACCCGCAAAACGGCGCCAGTTGGCGCTAGCCCGCCACCGTTCCGGTGAACACGGGAGTCCGCTTTTCCTGGAAGGCGCGGAAGCCTTCGGCGTAGTCCTCGCTCTTGCACAGCCGCGCCTGCTCGGCGTTCTCCTCCGCCATGGCATCCCAGAGGCCCAGCCGCTGGTCGCGGATGTGTGCCACCAGTTCCTTGCTGGCTGTGAACGCACCGGTGGCGCCTTCGGCCACCCGGGCCACGATCTCCCGCGTGCCCGTCAGTAGCTCGTCAGCGGGCATGGCCCGGCTGAACATTCCCTGAGCCACGGCCTCTGCCCCGGAAATCAGGTCAGCGGTGTAGATCAGATCCAGCGTCCGGTGCATGCCCAGCCGCTCCGTGAAGTACCAGTGTCCGCCCGAATCCAGCGTGGCCCCCAGCTTCGCGAACGGCGAGCCGAACTTGGCGTTCTCCGCCACGTACACCACATCGGTGGCCAGGAGCAGACCCAGGCCCACGCCCAGGCAGGCGCCCTGCGCGGCAGCGAACGTGGGCGCCGGGAACGCGCTCATCTTCTTCAGCAGCGGCTGCACCAGCCCCGCCAGGTACGCCTCGGCGTCGTCGCTTTCCGGCGTAACGTTCTGGATGTCCCGGCCCGCACAGAAGGCGCGGCCCTCTCCCCTGAGCAACAACGCCCGCACCTCACCGCGCGCGGCGGCGGCAGCAGCGTCGTCGTACGCCTTGGACAGTTCGCCGAGCGCCTGCTCGTCCAGGGAGTTCAGCTTGTGCGGGGCGTCCAGGACCACTTCGGCGACGTTGTTGGCGATGGAAAGGGAGATCATGGGGCTCCTAGGGTTGGTTCGGAATTAAGGCACGCTGATGTGAAGAGTCCCGGCGATCAACAGGACTAGACGTCGAAGTCGACCATGACTTCCTTGGTGGTGGGGTGGCTCTGGCAGGTCAGCACGTAGCCCTTGTCCAGCTCGTCCTGTTCCAGCGCGTAATTCTCGTCCATGGTCACGCTGCCGGTGACCACCTTGGCGCGGCAGGTGCCGCAGACTCCCCCGGCGCACGCGAACGGCACGTCCGGACGGACCCGCAGTGCGGCGTTGAGGATGGATTCGCGGGCGTGGGTGGGGCTGGCCACCTCGCCCTGAAGACCGTCCAGCTTGAACATAATCTTGTACGTTTCCTTGGACTCGTCCACCAGCACGGGACGGCCGGCGTGGCCCTCCGGCCGGTCCGGCTTGCCCGAGGTGAAGAGTTCAAACCTGACATTGTCCGGGCTGACCCCGCGCTCGGCCAGGGTGTCCCGGCAGAGCTGCACCAGCTCGAACGGCCCGCACAGGAACCACTCGTCCACGTCGTCGGCGTGGATGGCGGTGCCCAGCAGCTGCTGGAGCTTTTCGGCGTCGATCCGGCCGCTGAGCAGCGGCGCGATCCGCTGTTCGCGGGACAGTACGTGGTGGATGGCCAGGCGCTGCGGGTACTTGTCCTTCAGGTCCGCGAGTTCCTCCAGGAACATCACGTCCATGGCGGCCTTGTTGGCGTAGATCAGGTCGAAACGGCTCTCCGGGTTGGCGGCCAGCAGGGTGCGGGCAATCGCGATCACCGGGGTGATGCCGGAACCCGCGGCGATGGCCACGAAGTTTGCCTCGCCGGTGGAAGCGATTTCGCCGGCCAGATCCTCCGGGTGGTTCATGGAGTTCATCCGGTTCTGCTCCACCGCTTTACCGTCGCGGCCGTGCTTGGACACAAACGCGCCCATCGGGCTCATGACGTCCAGGGTGTCCCCGGCCTTCAGCTCGGCGTTGGCCCAGGTGGAGAACAGCCCGCCAAGGTCCTTCTTGACGGCGACGCGGATTTCGCTGCTGCCGTCTTCGAAGCTGCGCGGCTCGGCGCAGATGGAGTAGCTGCGGCGGACCTCGTGCAGCTCGCCGGTCTCGTCCGGCAGCTTGGTGCGGAGGGCCACGTACTGCCCGGGCAGGTAGTCGAACTGGCCGGCGAGTTCGGCCGGAACATGGAAGGAGACTTCAATGGCGTCCTCGGTGAGCCGGCGCACCTCCTTGACGGCGAGCGTGTGGAAGGACGGACGACGGCGGCCGGTGGCCTGCGCCGATTCGGCGGCGGTCTGGCGGACAACAGGCATGGGGTTTCCTTACAGGACTTTGAAGTAGTCGAACGGTTCCTTGCAGTCCTGGCAGACGTACAGCGCCTTGCAGGATGTGGAACCGAAGCGGGTGAGTTCCTTGGTGTTCAGTGACGAGCACTGCGGGCATTTCACGGCCATGGTGAGGCGGATGGGGCCTGCGTGCCGGGCCGCGTCCGAGCGGCCGGTGGGCGGGGCGATCCCGTACTCCTGCAGCTTGGTTTTCCCGGCCTCGGTCATCCAGTCGGTGGTCCACGCCGGGGCGAGGACCAGGTCCACGTCCACGCTGGCGTAGCCTTCCTTGGCGAACGCGGTTTTCAGGTCATCCCGGATGGCATCCATGGCGGGGCAGCCCGAGTAGGTTGGCGTGATGGTGACCCGCACGGCATCGTCCGCGACCTGCACATCCCTCAGGATGCCCAGGTCCGCGATGGTGAGGACCGGGATTTCGGGATCGACCACCGTGGCGGCGATGTCCCAGGCCTTCTGGCTCTGATCTGTCTGGGCAGCCATCACGGTCACCAGCTTGCTCCGGGATGCTCGCGGGCCAGCACCTGCATCTCCGCGAGGATGTAGCCAAGGTGCTCCGAATGCTTGCCGCGCCGGCCGCCGCCGGGTGCGGGGGGAACGTCCGGAGCGTCCAGGTCCGCTTCGGCCAGGACGTCGCCGGTCAGGCGGTCAAAGTCAGCGCGGATTGTGGAGGGCGCGACGCCGGCACCGGACTCCGCGAGGCGGGTCACCAGATCGTCGTCCTCGAACAGTTCGTTGACGTAGGGCCACACCACGTGCAGGCCGTGGATCATCCGTTTCCGCGACTCATCCGTGCCGCCGGCGAGGCGGAGGATCCACTGGGCGCTGTGGTCCCGGTGGTAATCCACTTCCTTCACGGCCTTGGCGGCGATGGCGGCCAGGGTGGCGTCGCTGGACCCGGTGAGCCGGCGGTACAGCTCGAACTGGTAGTAGCTGACCACGAACTGGCGGGCGATGGTGGCCGCGAAGTCGCCGTTGGGCTGCTCAAAGATGTGTGCGGAGCGGAACTCGTGCTCCCGGCGGAAGTAGGCCAGATCGTCCTCGGACTTGGGGGCCCCGTCTTCTCCAAGGGCGCCGCCGGCGTAGGTGAGGAAGCTGCGGGCGTGGCCCAGCTGGTCCAGGGCGATGTTGCCCAGGGCAATGTCCTCTTCCAGTTCGGGTGCGCGGGAGATCCAGTGGCCCAGGCGCTGGGCGAGGATCAGGGCGTCGTCACCCAGGCGCAGCGCATACTCGGCCACGTCCTCGGTGGGCTTGGCCACGCCGGCACGGACCTCGAGGGCAATGTCCTCCGGGCGGAGGGCGTTTCCGGGCGTGATGCGGGTGGCGGAGGCGTTACTCTCGCCACCTCCCATTGGCGCGGCGACGCCGGTGGAGATGTCACCGTGGCCGTGCGTCTCGGTTGCTTCGGTGTTGGTTCCGGGAGCGGTCACAGGTGCTTCACTCCTTCGCTCTTGGTGTAGTAGGTGGCGTGCCGGTAGTCCTTGCCCTGCGGGGATTCGAAGAACGAACCCTTGGAATCCGGATCGCTGGCCGCAATAGCGTCGGCCGGAACCACCCAGATGGACACACCCTCGTTGCGGCGGGTGTACAGGTCACGGGCGTTGCGCAGGGCCATGGCGGCGTCCGGCGCGTGCAGGGAACCGGCATGGACGTGGCTCAGGCCGCGGCTGGACCGGACGAAGACCTCCCAGAGGCCCCAGCCCTGGCGGTGGGCCGCCCGGGTATCGGCGGGCTCTACGACGGGACTGACTTTTTCCGCGCTGCGGTTGATTTCGGTGGCCGAGCTGGCCGGTACTTCCGGGTTGCCGTGGGGGCTCATGCTGCGTATTCCTTCGTCGTCATTGACTGCTTTGCCTGCTGTTTCTCCGCATAAGCGGCCGCTGCTTCACGGACCCAGGCGCCGTCGTCGTGCGCTTCCCTGCGGCGCTCGAGCCGCTGGGCGTTGCAGGGGCCGCGGCCGGCCAGGACCTCGTGGAACTCGTCCCAGTCGAGGGGCCCGTGCTCCCACTTCTTGGTTTCCTCGTTGAAGCGGATTTCCTCATCCGGCAGGGTGAGTCCCAGGACTTTGACCTGCTCCATCATCATGCCGACGAAGCGGTTGCGGAGTTCGTCGTTGCTGAAGCGTTTGATGTTCCAGGCCATGGACTGCTTGGAGTTGGGCGAATCGTCATCCGGCGGCCCGAACATCATCAGGGCCGGGGCGTACCAGCGGTTCACGGCGTCCTGGGCCATCTGCTTCTGCTCGGGCGTGCCGTTGGAGAGTTCCAGCAGGATTTCGAAGCCCTGGCGCTGGTGGAAGGATTCTTCCTTGCAGACGCGGACCATGGCCCGGCCGTAGGGGCCGAAAGAGGCGCGGCAGAGCGGCACCTGGTTGCAGATTGCCGCGCCGTCCACCATCCAGCCGATGGCGCCCATGTCTGCCCAGGTCCGTGCCGGGTAGTTGAAGATGGACGAGTAGCGCGCCTTGCCGGCGATCAGCGCGTCCATCATCTCGTCGCGGGACTGGCCCAGCGTCTCGGCGGCGGAGTAGAGGTACAGCCCGTGGCCTGCCTCGTCCTGGACCTTGGCCATCAGGATGGCCTTGCGCTTCAGGCTGGGGGCCCGGGAAATCCAGTTGGCCTCCGGCTGCATCCCGATGATCTCCGAGTGCGCGTGCTGGGAGATCTGGCGCAGGAGTGTCTTGCGGTACGCCGCAGGCATCCAGTCCTTCGGTTCAATCCGGGAATCATCGGCGATCACCCGGTCAAAATTCGCCTGGCCCTCGGCATCGCGCCGGGCAGCGGCTTCGAGTTCGTCCGGGGACAGCTCAGCGGTCACTGACTGCAGATTCTGCACTGCCATGGTTGCTCCTCTAGCAAAGGCCTCTGAAAGGCGCTCAATTATTTACCGACCGTTCGTTCAGTATATGGGCCGGTGTGGGATGGGGGCAAGTGAACCGGGCTTTTTTATTCAGCCCTTTTCCACGAGCGTGAGGACGTCGTAAGTCGCCACGATCTCGCCGTTCTGGTTGGTCAGCACCGCGTCCCAGGCCACCTCGCCGTACTCGTCCGTTTCGCGCGGGGTGATCTTCTTGGCCGTCAGGGTCACCCTGATGGAGTCGCCGGCCGCCACGGGCGTGATGAAGCGCAGGTTTTCCAGTCCGTAGTTGGCCAGGACCGGGCCCGGAGCCGGCTCCACGAACAGCCCGGCGCCCCAGGCCAGCAGCAGGTAGCCGTGGGCCACAATGCCCGGGAAGAACGGGTTGGCGGCGGCCGCTTCCTGGTTGGTGTGGGCGTAGAAGGTATCACCGGTGGAGTTGGCGAACTTGGTGATTTCCTCGAGGGTCACCTCGCGCAGGTCGGAGCGGATGGCGTCGCCGATGTGCAGCGTGGCCAGCGGCTTCCGGAACGGGTGCTGCCCTTCGGTTTCGAGGGTGAAGTTGCGGTCCGCCCCGGTGTGCCAGATCCCCGTGACGGCGGTGAGCATGTTGGGTGAGCCCTGGATCGCGGTGCGCTGCATGTGGTGCATGACGGAGCGGATGCCGCCCAGTTCCTCGCCGCCGCCGGCGCGGCCGGGGCCGCCGTGGACCAGGTGCGGAACCGGGGAGCCGTGGCCGGTGGAGCTCCGGGCGTCCTCGCGGTTGAGCATCAGGACGCGGCCGTGGTGGGCGGCAATGCCGGTGACCAGTTCCTGGGCCACGGCCGGATCGTTCGTGCAGACGGTGGCCACCAGGGAGCCGCCACCGCGGGCGGCGAGGCGGACGGCGTCGGCCAGGTCCTTGTACCCCACCACCGAGGCAACGGGGCCGAAGGCCTCCAGCGAGTGCAGCGCCTCAGCCTCGGCGTCATCCCAGCCCAGCAGCACCGGTGACATAAACGCGCCACCTTCCACCACGCCGGTGGATCCGTCCGCGGAGGTCACCGACGGCGAATCGAGGGTTCCGTACGTCAGCTCTCCGCCGGCGTCGAGCATGGACTGCACGGCGGCGCGGACGTCCGCGAGCTGCTCCAGGGATGCCAGGGCACCCATGGTGACGCCCTCGGCGCGGGGGTCACCGAGGACAACGCGCTCCTGGATGCGCTTGCCGACGGCGGCGGTCACCGCGGAAACCAGTTCCTGCGGAACGAGGGCGCGGCGGATGGAGGTGCACTTCTGGCCGGCCTTGGCGGTCATCTCGGTGACCACGGACTTGACGAAGGCGTCGAACTCCGGCGTGCCCTCCACCGCGTCCGGGCCCAGGATGGCTGCGTTGAGGGAGTCGGTCTCCGAAGTGAACCGGACGCCGCCCTCCACCACGTTGCGGTGCGACTTGAGGGTCAGCGCGGTGGACGCGGACCCGGTGAAGGCCACCAGGTCGCGGTAGTCCAGGACGTCCAGCAGGCCCCGGACCGAGCCTGAAATGAGCTGCAGCGAACCGGCGGGCAGGATGTTGGATTCGATGATGGCCTTGACCACGGCGGCGGCCACGTAACCGGTGGGGGTGGCGGGCTTGACGATGGTGGGCACCCCGGCGATGAAGGCGGGGGCGAACTTTTCCAGCATGCCCCAGACCGGGAAGTTAAAGGCGTTGATCTGCACGGCGACGCCCGGGATGCGGGTGTAAATGTGCTCGCCGGCGAAGGAACCGTCCTTGGACAGCACTTCCATGGGGCCGTCCACCACTACCTGGGAGTTGGGCAGCTCGCGCCGGCCCTTGGAGCCGAACGTAAACAGCACCCCGATGCCGCCGTCGATGTCGATCATCGAATCGATCTTGGTGGCGCCGGACTGCGCCGAGAAGGTGTAGAAGTGTTCCCGCCGGGCGTTCAGGTACTGGGCGAGCTCCTTGAGCTTGAGCGCGCGCTGGTGGAACGTCAGCTTGCCCAGCTCGGCCTGGCCGGTGGTGCGGCCGTACTCCACGACGGCGGCGAGGTCCAGTCCGTCGGCGCTCACCTTGGCCAGGATCTCGCCGGTGCTCGCATCCCGCACGGGGACAGCGGAGGCTGCCGACCCGGCGTCGGGCGTCCACCAGGAATCCTGCACAAAACTGGGAACGGTCTCTACGGTATCTACGGTGGCTTCTGCAGCTGCGGTGGTGGTCATCGTCGACGGGTCCTTCCAACACGGGGACAAAACGGCAGGGCCAGGTGATTTACTGACCGTCCGTTCGGTAATATGACTACAGTACATGAATGATCGGTGCTGCACACTGAAAAGATCCATGCCCCACAACGAGGACGGCCCATGAACTCCCCCGCCAAGAACGGCTCCGATCCCGCCCCGGAACCCGCCGAACATGCACTCTGGAAAATCACGCTGGGCGAGCTCGACGAAAAGATGGGCGTGAAGATCCTCGAGGAATCTGTGGAGCGCGTCGTGGCCACCATGCCGGTGGAGGGAAACCGGCAGTCGTTCGGATTGCTCCACGGCGGGGCATCCCTGGCCGTGGGCGAGGCCGTGGGATCGTGGGCCGCCGTCATCCACGCCAGCACGCTGGGCAAAACGGCGGTGGGCGTGGACGTTTCCGCCACCCACCACCGCTCGGCGCGCGGGGGCCTGGTCACCATCACGGCCACACCGATTCACCTCGGCGGGACACTGACCACCCATGAAGTGCTGATCACCAACGAGGCCGGTCAGCGGCTCTGCACCCTCCGAATCACCAACATGCTCATGCGGCGCAAGCACCAGCCGGCAACGCCCAACCCTTGACACCGGGCACCCTTGTGGGATTACCTAATGAACATTCGGTAAATAAAGCTGGAGGCAATGACGCATGACTGAAGCAGCCCTCTCCGGGGCCACCCATCCGATCCTGGAAAACGACTATGCCTCCGAATGGATGGGCATCGAAGTCCTCGCCGTCAGCGAAGGCCATGCCACCATCCGCATGCCTCTTCGCCAGGAAATGCTCAACGGCTTCGGCATGGCCCACGGCGGAATGATCTTCGCCTTCGCCGACACCGCGTTCGCCATGGCCTGCAACCCGATCAACCCCGGGCCCGGGGACGAGGGCAGCATCACGGTGGCTTCCGGAGTTGACATCAACTTCCTCAAACCCGCCTACCAGGGCCAGGTCATCACCGCCGTAGCGGACCGTCGCTCCAGCGCGGGCCGTAGCGGGCTGTATGACATCCAAATATTCGCCGCTGATCCCGGACAATCCGGATCCTCGTCCGATTCCCCGCTTGGCGCCGGCCAGCCGGGTGAACTCATTGCCGAGTTCCGCGGCCGCAGCCGCACCATCCCCAAGAAGTAGGAAACCATGAGCCTCCACCTCCCCGAAACGCCCACCTCTCAGCCCGCTGTGGCAGGCACCGACGCTGTCCTGGACCGCGAGGAAACCATGTCCCGCGACGAGATCGAAGCACTCCAGCTGAGCCGCCTGCAGCACACCGTTTCCTACGCCTACGACCGCGTCCCGCTGTACAAGCGCAAGTTCGACGAGGCCGGCGTCCACCCCAACGACCTGCGTGAACTCAGCGACCTGGGCAACTTCCCCTTCACCACCAAGGATGACCTGCGCGAGGAATACCCGTTCGGCATGTTTGCCGTGCCGCAGGCCGAAGTAGCCCGTGTGCACGCCAGCTCCGGCACCACGGGCCGGCCCACCGTGGTGGGCTACACCAAGCAGGACCTCGCCGACTGGGCCAAACTGGTGGCGCGTTCACTGCGTGCCTCCGGCGTCCGCCCGGGCATGAAGGTGCACAACGCCTACGGATACGGCCTGTTCACCGGCGGGCTGGGTGCCCACGCCGGCGCCGAGGCCCTGGGCTGCACGGTCATCCCCATCTCCGGGGGCCAGACCGAACGCCAGATCCAGCTCATTCAGGACTTCAAGCCGGATGCCATCCTGGCCACGCCCACCTATCTCCTGACCATCGCGGACGCCATGACCCAGATGGGGATCGATCCCGCCTCCACCTCCCTGAAGTTCGCGGTGCTCGGTGCCGAACCCTGGACCGAGGAGATGCGGCACGAACTCGAAGTCACCATGAACATCAAGGCGTGCGACATCTACGGACTCTCCGAAGTGATGGGCCCTGGCGTTGCCGGCGAAGCCGTGGAAACCCAGGACGGCTGCCACATCTGGGAGGACCACTTCCGCCCCGAGATCATCGACCCCTTCAACCCCTCGGTGGGCAAGGAAAACGTGCTGCGCGACGGCGAACACGGCGAGCTGGTCTTCACCTCGCTCACCAAGGAGGCCCTGCCGGTCATCCGCTACCGCACCAAGGACCTCACCCGGCTGCTCCCCGGCACCGCCCGCCCCGGGCACCGCCGGATGGGCCGCATCACCGGCCGCAGTGACGACATGATCATCCTGCGCGGCGTCAACGTCTTCCCGTCACAGATCGAGGAAATCGCGCTCCGCATTCCCGAGCTCAGCCCGCATTTCCAGCTGGAGCTCACCCGCCCGGAGGGCCAGCGGATGGATCAGATGACCGTCAAGATCGAGCGCCGGGAATCCGTCTCCCTCGAGCAGAGCACGACGGCGGCCCGCACCCTGCAGGAGCAGATCAAGATCCACGTGGGTTCTTCGTGCAAAGTGAACGTGGTGGATCCGGGTTCCCTGGAGCGGTCCAACGGCAAGCTGCGCCGCATCTACGACATGCGCCCGCAGCAGTAGGCCCGCCGGGCGGTGCAGGCTCCGGCCGCACCGCCCGACCGATCGTTCATGAGAAACTAGGCCCCATGCCCAGCATCACCGATACAGCCAGCACTGCCGGCGCCAAACGCGGCCGCCCCGGTTATGACCAGCAGTCCGTGCTGCTCATCGCCGTGGACGTCTTCAACCGGCACGGCTACGATGCCACGTCCATGGGCATCCTGGCCGAGAACCTGGGCATCTCCAAGTCGGCCATCTACCACCACGTGCCGTCCAAGGGCGACCTCCTCAAGCTGGCCCTGGATCACGCGCTTGGCGGCCTTGAAGCCATCCTGGAACAGCCCCAGGCCACCTCCGGCGCCGCTGATGCCCGGCTGGAATTTGTGCTCCGGCAGACCGTGGCCGTGCTGGTGGAGCGGCTTCCCTTCGTAACGCTGCTGCTGCGCCTTCGCGGCAACACCGAGATTGAGCGCGATGCGCTGGAACGCCGCCGCGCCTTTGACCACGCGGTGGCGGAGCTCATTTCCGCGGCCCGGGATGAAGGCTCGCTGCGCCAGGACATCGACCCGCGCACCGTGACCCGGCTGCTGTTCGGCACCATCAACTCGATCGTGGAATGGTACAAACCGGGCGGCCCCCTCTCCCCCGAAAAACTGGCCGATGACGTCATCACCATTGCGTTCGACGGGCTGCACGGGCCCCGCCAGCAGCCCGCCCCGTCCCGAGGTTGACCTCCACGGCGCCCCGTGCCATCTTTATAGAACGAACGGTCGGTAAATAATTCCCGGCCGGCCCGCTTCCCTGCTGAAAAGGATCTGTTCTTATGGTTGAAGCTTTTCTCGTCGGCGGCGTCCGGACACCCGTGGGCCGTTACGGCGGAGCGCTCTCGGCGGTCCGCCCTGATGACCTCGCCGCTCTGGTGCTCCGCGAAGCCGTCACCCGCGCAGGACTTGATCCGGACAGCATCGAGGAAGTCATCCTCGGCAACGCCAACGGCGCCGGCGAGGAAAACCGCAACGTGGCCCGGATGGCAACTCTCCTGGCTGGATTCCCCCTCCACATCCCCGGCATCACCGTGAACCGGCTCTGCGCCTCCGGGCTGAGCGCCATCATCATGGCCAGCCACATGATCAAGTCCGGCGCCGCTGACATTGTGATCGCCGGCGGTGTGGAATCCATGAGCCGGGCCCCGTGGGTCCAGGAAAAACCCGCCACCGCGTTCGCCAAGCCGGGCGCCATTTTTGATACGTCCATCGGCTGGCGGTTCGCCAACCCGCTCTTCACCAAGGGTGAGCTGTCCCGCGACGGCAAGATGACGTACTCCATGCCGGAAACCGCCGAGGAAGTGGCCCGGGTGGACGGCATCTCCCGCGACGACGCGGACGCCTTCGCGGTCCGGTCCCACGAACGGTCCCTCGCGGCCATCGCCGCAGGACGGTTCACGGACGAGATCGTCCCCGTAACGGTCAAAACCCGCAAATCCGAAACCGTGGTGGACACCGACGAAGGCCCCCGCGCCGGCACCACCATGGATGTCCTGGCCGGTCTGCGCCCGGTGGTCCCGGGCGGTTCGGTGGTCACCGCCGGCAACTCCTCCACGCTAAACGACGGCGCCTCCGCCATCATCGTGGCCTCCGAAGCCGCGATCGAACGCCTGGGCCTGACACCGCGTGCCCGCATCATCGACGGCGCCTCCGCCGGCTGCGAGCCCGAAATCATGGGCATCGGGCCCGTGCCCGCCACGCAGAAGGTGCTCAAGCGAAGCGGCCTCAGCGTCGGGGACCTCGGCGCCGTCGAGCTCAACGAAGCCTTCGCCACCCAGTCGCTCGCCAGCATGCGGCGGCTCGGCCTGGATCCGGAAATCGTGAATAACGACGGCGGCGCCATCAGCCTGGGGCACCCGCTCGGTTCCAGCGGATCACGGATCGCCATCACCCTGCTGGGGCGGATGGAGCGTGAGGACGCCAAAATCGGCCTCGCCACCATGTGCATCGGCGTGGGCCAGGGCACGGCCATGCTGCTGGAGCGCGTCTAGTGGCCGGCCCGGACCTCGCCCAGCAACAGTTCAGCACGCTCCTGGTGGAGGAACGCGAGGACCGTGTGGTGGTCCTCCTCAACCGGCCGGACGTCCGGAACGCCATCGACCAGCAGATGGTGGATGAGCTGCACCTGGTCTGCGCCGCGCTGGAGCAGAATCCCAAGGTCCTGATCATCGCCGGCGTGGACGGGGTCTTCGCGTCCGGGGCGGACATCGCCCAGCTGCGCGAACGCCGCCGCGACGACGCCCTGCAGGGCATCAACTCCACGATTTTCGTGCGGATCGCCAAGCTGCCCATGCCGGTCATTGCCGCGCTGGACGGCTACTGCCTGGGCGGTGGCGCCGAACTCGCCTACGCAGCGGACTTCCGGATCGGAACACCCAGCGTCCGGATCGGGAACCCCGAAACCGGGCTGGGCATCCTCGCCGCCGCCGGCGCCAGCTGGCGGCTGAAGGAACTGGTGGGCGAGCCGCTGGCCAAGCAGATCCTGCTGGCCGGCCTGGTGCTCCGGGCCGAGGACGCGCTGGCCGCCCACCTCATCACGGAAATCCATGAGGCTTCGGAGCTGATGGATGCCGCCCACAGCCTCGCAGACAGGGTTGGCCGCCAGGACCCGTTGGCGGTGCGCATCACCAAATCCGTGTTCCACGCCCCGGCCGAGGCGCATCCGCTGATCGACCAGCTGGCACAGGGAATCCTCTTTGAGTCCCAGGCCAAGTTTGACCGCATGCAGCAGTTCCTGGACAAAAAAACAGCCAAGAAAGCAAACGACGAAAAGGCAAAGCAGCCATGACGAAGCCGAACCCCAACCTTCCCTCGACCGTCGGTGTCCTTGGCGGTGGCCGCATGGGAGCCGGCATCGCGCACGCCTTCCTCATCAACGGAGCCAACGTCCTGGTGGTGGAGCGTGACGAAGAGTCCGCCGAGGCCGCCCGGGAACGCGTGGAATCCGCCGCTGCCAAGAGCATCGAACGCGGCGCAACCGACGTCAACCTCGACGAAATGGTGTCCCGGCTCGCCGTCACCGTGGATTACGACGACTTCGCGGACCGCCAGCTGGTTGTGGAGGCCGTCCCCGAGGACTGGGACCTGAAAGTCACCGCCCTGCGCGGCATCGAAGCGCGCCTGGCCGAGGACGCCTTCCTGGCCTCCAACACCTCGTCGCTGTCCGTGAACGGCCTGGCCCGGGAGCTGAAGCGGCCGCAGAATTTCCTCGGCCTGCACTTCTTCAACCCGGTGCCCGCCTCCACCCTCATTGAAGTGGTGCTCGGCGAGCAGACCTCCCCGGACGCAGCCGCTGCGGCGAAGGGGTGGGTCGAGGCACTCGGCAAGACCGCCGTCGTCGTCAATGACGCGCCCGGATTTGCCTCTTCACGGCTTGGCGTGGCCATCGCGCTGGAAGCGATGCGCATGGTGGAGGAGGGCGTGGCCTCCGCGGAGGACATCGACAACGCCATGGTGCTGGGCTACAAACACCCCACCGGTCCGCTGCGGACCACGGATATCGTGGGCCTGGACGTGCGGCTGGGCATCGCCGAATACCTGCAGTCCACGCTCGGTGACCGGTTCGCCCCGCCGCAGATCCTCAGGGACAAGGTGGCCCGCGGCGAGCTGGGCCGCAAGACCGGCAAGGGCTTCTTCGACTGGTCCTGACGTCCGGGGGCGGCCCCAGCGCCGTCCCTACTCGGCCTCGGTGTCCTCCTCGGGCTCGAAGGTGTTGGCGTCGTGCGTGAAGCCCAGGCCAACACCGTCCGCCCCGGTGGGGACCCCGCCGTCGTCCTTTTTGTTCACGGCACTTGTGCCGGCTTCCTCGTCCTGCGGCTCATCGGCGGGCCGGGATTCGGGTGAGTTAATGCTCATGATTCCTCCTGGATGTGGGGAAATCACGGTACCAAGCAGGACCGCCGGACAGAACACCCAGCAGGAAAGTCCCCTCCGCAACAGCCGCCGAAAAATTTGATGAAATCTTGAGCAAACCCTTCGCAACCCATGCATTTCGCGGTTCACTCTGGAGTTATCAACAAGGATGATCTGTGCGGAAAGCAGGACGGTTCAATGGTGAACGAATCAGCTCTCGACGAGGTAGTAACGGTCGAAGGAGTGATCACTGATCACCACCCGATCGATTTCTACACCTTGGGGCTGGCCGGTTGTATTGACCGGCTCACGGGCCCCCTCCGCCAGCAGGGCACAGCAGTCCGCTGGGATACTCCCCACTGGGGGATTGAGATCCCGGCGGACTGCGCGTCCCTCCTGTACCAGTCGGCCCGGGAAGCGCTCAGCAACGCGTATAAATATTCAGCGGCCTCGGAGCTCACGGTCCAACTGGCTGCAGTAGGCCATGGCGTGCGGTTGATGGTGTCCGACGACGGCACCGGCTTTGACAGCCAACTCGCACTCAGCGGACGACACCACGGGTACGGGCTGCGACTGATGTCCGTGGCTGTTCACGAGGCCGGCGGCACCGTACAGGTCACCTCGACGCCGGGGCAAGGCACCACTGTCACGGTAACCCTGCCCCTGGACTGAACCTGCGGACGTCGGAAGGCGGTCCTAGCGTGAAAGCTTGTCAGGGTCCGGTTCCGGATCGCCGATGTGGCCCGGCGCACTGGCGTCCAACACCCGCTGGACGAAGGCGCTGTATTCCTCCATGTAGTGCCGCAGGAACTTGGCCGTTGATTCATCATGGACTTCGCCGTCTTCCCCGAAGACCTCGGGCTTGAACTGGATGTAGACCTCCGGGGCGTTGAGCTGGGGAGCGTCCAGGAAGCTCAGGACACTCCGCATGGAGGACTGCATCACCGCCGTGCCGATGCTGCCCGGCGAGGCGCCAATGATTCCGGTCGGTTTGCGGGCGAACGAGTTGGTGCCCCAGGGCCGCGACGCCCAGTCAATGGCGTTCTTGAGGGCCCCGGGAATGGAACGGTTGTATTCCGGGGACACAAAGAGGATTCCATCGGAAGCCTCGATGGAATCCTTGAGGGCTTGTCCTTCCGGCGGGTAATCGGCGTCATAGTCGTAGCTGTAGAGCGGCAGGTCCTTGATAGGGATCTCGGTAAATTCCAGCTCCTCCGGAGCGAGTTTGATGAGCGCCCGGGAAAGCGTTCGGTTGATGGACCCTGTTGCCAGGCTCCCCACAAAATATCCGATCCTAAACGATGCCATGCGATTGTTCCTTCCCAACAGCCGGTAGTCCGGCTGGCCAATAAGTTTGGTTGGTGAAAGCGGCACAGTGCCCCACCAGTCCAGCACAAAACCGCAGGCACAGCCATAGCTTTTGGGGTTATTGACACCCCGCAGCGGGAGGGGCTGAATGATGAGTACGCCATCAACAAAGCACCCAGGGAGCATCTGTCATGAAGGACAAGCCAGCAGAGCAGCGGATCCACAGCGAGGCCCCGGCCGAAGGCGACGAAGCCGTGGGGGTTGAGGCAGGAGAGACCGATATCCGGGTGCACTCGCAGGAACCGGCGGAAGGCCTCGATCCCGACGAGGAGTAGCACCATGAGCAGCAAAGTGCAGAAGAAGATCGTGGTGGACGTGCCGGTGTCCACTGCGAACGCCCAATGGACGCAGTTCGAAGACTTTCCGCACTTTATGGACGGTGTGGAGAGTGTGACCCAGTTGGGCGACAACCGGCTCAAATGGGTGGCCCGGATTGCCGGTGTCCGGCGGGAATGGGAGGCAACCATCCTTGAGCGCGTACCGGAACGGCGGCTGGCGTGGGCTTCCACCGGAGGTGCCACGAACGCCGGCGCCGTTGAATTTTCCGACGCCGGCGGCAACAGGACCGAGGTTTTCCTCACCCTGGAATACCTGCCGGAAGGGATGCTGGAACGGGTTGGCGAACTGCTTCATGTGGTGGGCCGCCAGGCAGAACACGACCTCCGGAAATTCAAGAAGTTCATCGAACACGAGGGCCATGCTTCCGGCGAGTGGCGGAAGGCTCCGCCTGCCGCAACGCAGGGCATTGCTGCAACAAAGGACATGGCTGCAACAAGGGACATGGCTGCAACACAGGGCACCGCCGAAAGCCTCGCGGGCGATGAGCCGCGTGAGTACAACCGGTTCGCGCACCCGTTCGACCAGACCGGCGGCCTGGTGGACCTCGAGGGTGAATCCGACGGATCGGCGGAGGGCGAGGCCCACAGCAGGGCCGACCGGAGGGGCATCAGGCGCGCGGACGGCACCTTTCCGCCCCTCGGCGGCACCTTGGGCGACCGCTAGCCCCAGGCCGGCACCAGCACCACTTCGTACTGCGTGGCCGTGGTGTCGTTGAACTTGGCGTTCACCGCGGCCAGGGTGTCCCCGTCCCGTGTGTCGCCAAAGAAGGCCACGGTGGTGGGCACTTTAAAGTCTGCACTGGTGATCACCTTCCTGGGTTCAGCCGAGGCCAGGTCATCGGCGAGGCGGAAACGGCTGATCTGGTTTGAGAAGTTCTGCACGGCCCACAGCTGGCTGCCGCGGACCAGGATGCCGTCCACGTTGGGCACGTCCACACCAGCAATGACTGCGCTGTTGCCGGTCTCCGGGTCCACGGTGAAGAGCCTGCCCAGCCCTGAGTGGGCCACGATCAGCGTCCGGCCGTCATCCGCGGCTGCGATGCCGTTGAGGCTGAAGGTTCCGGCTATCTTCGCGGCCGGGCCATGCAGTGCCAGCTTCTGGACGTCGCCCAGCCTGCCGTGCCGGCCGACCGGAATGAAGTAGAGCTCTGCCGCCACAGAATTGGTGAACCAGGCCCCCTCGTCGGTGAGGGTCACATCGTTGATGAAGCCCGGGGCGAGCGTGTAGTCCTTAACGGGCTCCCCTGAGGCTGTGTCATAAACGTAGGCCTTGCCGGTGGCACCGCCTGCCACGAACAGCAGGTCGTTCCGGAGATCGGCCTTCATGCCGACGGCGGCCCGTGGTGCCGCATCAAACTCGGACACGTCAATGAAGAGTTTCGCCTTGCCGCTGTTGATGTCACCGCGGTAAATGTCGCCGAGCTGGAGGTCGCCCGCGTAGAAAGTCGTGCCGTCGCCGGCAGCGATTCCTTCGGCGGATTTAGCGCCCTCAAGGACAATGACTGCGTCTTTTGGCGACGTGGCTGTCGCCGGGCTGACGGGTGCCAGCAACCCCATAAGCGCCAGGAACACCATGGCGGTACGGCGTTGCACTCTTCCTAAATTGTGGGTTGTGCGGGCCATTTTGCTTCCTAGATTCGGCTGATCCGCACAGGCCAACATGCGGCAGGCCCGCACGGTTGTCCTGCCAGTTTAAGCAACCTGCAGCGCCTCCCGCCAGAGCCCGAGGCCCCCACCCTGCCGGTCACACTGGGCCCATCCGAGCAATCCGAAGGGGCACCGGAGCGCGCACTCTGCTTACAATCGAAACCTCAACCGCCTACTGAGGGACCCATGAAGAAATTCGCCACCGCCCTGATCGCCGCCGGCCTCGTGCTTTCCGCTTCGGCCTGCACAGCGCCCACCAAACTCTCCACCAAAGAAACCTGCGAGCGCGTCCAGGTTGTGATCTCTAACCCGTCGAACGGCGGCGGCCAGACCAAGACCGGCCTGGTGCGCCTCGCCAACCAGCTCCGTCCCATCGAGGCTGTGGCCTCGGACGATCTCAAGCCTGCCTTGGGATCCCTGCTGGAGTATGCGGATGAGGCGTCCAAGGAGAGCCCGGACCAGGACAAGATGGCGCAGATGCAGGCAGACAGCCAGGCAGCAAACACGGCGCTGTCCAGCTTCTGCAGCTAGCTCCCGTCTGAGCGCGCGACGGCGGCCGCCCGGCCGCCGTTGTCCGCTCACCGATCTCCGCGGGCTCAGATCAGAGCGTGCAGGCCCCGGCTCCTCGGCCGGCCGAATGACGCCGCCCCCAGGAACTCAATGGCGACGAACGGTTCGGAGCCAACCACCCACTCGTCGTGCCCCGGAGGCAACGCGTAGGTGTCATGGGCCCGGATAGTGGACCTCACGCCGTCGGACGTCTGAATCTCCAGCGAACCGGAGACGCAGTAGCCCAGGTGGTTGTGTTGGCAGAAGTCCGTCAGCTCGGTGGGCTTGGCGGACTCGGACCAACGCCAGCCGGGCGCCAGGATCAACCGCGCCACAGCGTAGTCGTCCACGGTGACGAGATCGAACTCGGCCTTGTCCGGGCAGCGCTTTTTGTCCGGGATGTCCAGGGACTTGACGGCCAGGGCTCTGATGAAATTTGCGGTCATTAGGACACAGCCTAGGAAATGATTCGCGGGGTAATGAGGGCGGTAACCGCGCGGTCAGGCGCGGCAAAGTGCGGGCAACGAAGTACGGCAGAGACCATTTCTGAGTATCTTTAACCGTATCCCTGCCGCCGCCGAAGTCAATGGAAAAGCATGACCTGCGGAATACTCCACATGACGCCGGAGTTGTTCCCAGAGCGGAAAGCCCGCTTCACTGGTTTTGCCTTTTAGCCGCCAGAGTCTCCCAAAGGAACGCCATGAGCCACCAACTGACCATCAAGCTTCAGCCAGGTACGCAGGCCCCGGAGTTCACCCTCCGGGATGCCGCCGGCAAGGCAGTCTCACTGTCCGACTATCGGGGCAAGAACGTCATCGTGTACTTCTACCCGGCGGCGGCAACCCCGGGCTGCACCACCGAGGCCTGCGATTTCCGCGACAGCCTCGCTTCCCTGCAGGGTTCCGGCTACGAAGTGCTGGGCATCTCCCCGGACGCCCCGGAGAAGCTGGCCGCCTTCACCGGCGACTTCGGCCTGACCTTTCCGCTCCTCTCCGATGAAGACCACAGCGTGGCCCTCGCCTACGGCGCCTGGGGTGAAAAGCTGGTGAACGGCGAGATCGTCGAGGGCCTCGTCCGGTCCACCGTGGTGGTTGACCCCCAGGGCAACGTGGAGCTGGCCCAGTACCAGGTCAAGGCAGATGGGCACGTCGCAGCCCTGCGGGAGACGCTCGGGGTCTAAGCCGACGGAATCAGGCAGGCGCGGGTCAGGCAGACGCGGGTCAGGCCCGCGAGGATCAGGCCCGCGCGGATCGGCCCGCGAGGATCAGCCCGTACGGATCGGAGGCAACCATGGCAGTCGAGGTTCGCCCTGCCACGCACTTTGAGGATGTCCGGACAGTCGTAGGGCCCAAGCGTCCCGATGCCACCGTGTGCTGGTGCCTCAGTTACCGGATTCCGTCCGCGGAGAACGTGGCGCTGCGCGGAACCGACCGCGGAGACCGCATGCAGGAATTGGTGCGTCAGGATCCCCCGCCGGGAGTTGTGGCGTACGACGACGACGAACCGGTCGGGTGGGCCGCTGTCCATCCGCGCGCCGACACCAGCTTTGCCCGCAACCGCAGGATTCCGCACGTGGATGATCTGGCGGTGTGGTCCGTCTGGTGCATCCGGGTCCGTCCCGGTCACCGCGGCAAGGGCATCTCGCACCATCTGCTCAAGGGTGCCGTGGACATGGCCCGCAGCTACGGGGCGCCGGCCATCGAGGGCTACCCCGTGGACAACCAGGGCAGCAAGGTGGACCTGACCATGGCCTACGTGGGCACCCGCAAGCTGTTTGAAGCCGCGGGGTTCGTCAAAGCGGCGGACACCCAGTCAGTGCTCAACGGTTTCCGGAGGGTGCTGATGCGGCTGGAACTGCGCTGAGGCAGGTCAGGGCTTTTTTCGCCAGTTGTTGGGCCAGTCGGAGTCAATCACCCACAAGGCCAACAGGAGTGCGTCCATGGTCATGAGCCCAGCTAAGAGGTAAGCCCATCCTGTATACCAATGCACGGCATCTCCTGACTTGGTAACCCCCAGCCACTCGATGGTGGTTAGTCTGGCACGGATTGGGTCAGGAGGGAACGGCTACTTCAGGAGCGCCGCCAGCCGGCCGTGAATTTCGGTTTCCCGGTTCAGGCGGAGCGTCAGTTTTTCCACTTTCTCCGAAAGTTCGGCACCCACCGCCAGCCGGTCCCCCGGCCAGCTCGAGGCCTGCCATGATTCACCCAGGGCCTTGGCCAAAGACCGGGACAGGGACCGAAGGCGCCAGGAATGGCTCAGGTAATGAACAGCGCGCCGGGGACGGCGGCCCTGCTTCAACAGCCGCCACGAGCCCGTCAGCCTGGGGAGCAGACCGTTGGTGGATCCTGTTTCTTCCGTAGTTTCTTCCATAACCGTTGCACCGTCCTCTGGCCAGCCGCGCATTCCTCGAAGCACCCTGTTGGAGCTCCCATATCGAGTGTGGCCAGCGACGCTCAAGGCCCCATCAAGGGGGTGCAAATATTTCCACAAGACCCGTCACCCGCATGTGCCCTGAGGTAACCTAAAGCGGCCTCTCAACGGCTACTCAACCGGTGTGGTCAGCTTTGTGACATGCCCCAACAGCCTTAATACGGTAGAAGTAGAGTCATGCCTTCCATCCCCGAAGCCCGCCGTGCCGTTGTGATCGAGGACGACCCCGATATCCGCGGCCTTCTGGTCCGGGTCCTTGTCAAGCAGGGCTTCGAGGTCAGCCAGGCCCAGGCGGGGCTGCCCGGCGTCGAGGAAGTCCGCCGCGCCAAGCCGGATCTGGTCACCCTGGACCTGAACCTCCCGGATATGGACGGGCTGGAGGTCTGCAAGCTCCTGCGCGAGTTCTCCGATGCCTTTATTGTGATGCTGACCGCCCGCACGGACGAACTGGACAAGCTCACGGGCCTGGACAACGGTGCCGATGACTACATCAGCAAACCGTTCAGCCCGCGGGAGCTCCAGTCCAGGATCAACGCCCTGTTCCGCCGTCACCAGCCGCGGGCGGCCGACCCGGCCCAACACAGCGAGCTTGAACGCGCCACCGAGGTCCAGCAGAGCCTTCTGCCCAAAGAAGACGTCCGGGTGGACGGCTACGACCTCGCCGGAGCCTTCCGCCCCTCCCGCAGCGTGGGCGGGGACTTCTACGACTGGTACCGGACCCCGGACGGCCTGCACCTGACGTTCGCGGACGCCATGGGCAAAGGGATGGGGGCCGCTCTGATTGCGGCCACGGTCAGGGCTGTCATGCGGTCCACCGGGCACCGGCGCGACCTGGACGCGGCCTTCGCCTCCGCCGCCGGCACCATCGCGGCGGACCTTGACTCCTCCAACTCATTCGCCACCCTCTTCCACGCCCGGCTGGACGCCGCGTCCGGCGTCGTCAATTACATCGACGCCGGCCACGGCCTTGCCCTGCACGTCAGGGCAAACGGTGAGCTGCACCGGCTTCAGAGCGGCGGCCCGCCGGTGGGCGCCTGGGCCGGCTCGGCCTGGCCGCAGTCCGCAATCGGCCTGGCCCCCGGGGATTCCCTCGTGGTGGTCAGTGACGGCGTGCTGGATGTTTTCGACTCGGTGGAGTCCTTCACGGAGGCCGTGGGCTCGGCAACCCGGGGCCAAGCCTCCGCACAGGCCGCCAGCGATGCCATCCTGGCCCTGGCTCCCGCCGAATCAGCCGAGGACGACGTCACCGTGGTCGTGGTCCGCCGGCTGCTGGAAGGAGGGGCCGCATGACCCGCTTCTGGACCCGCCTGGTGGTTGTCCTCACCGTCATCTTCGGCCTGAACTACGTCGCCTGGCGCTGGGCCGCGTCGCTCAACTGGGACGCGTGGTGGATCGCCGTGCCCCTGGTGGTGGCCGAGACGTACAGCCTGATCGACGTGATGCTCTTCGGCATGACCGTATGGAAACTCAAGGTCCGCAAGGAAGCCCCGGCGCCGCCGCAGGATGCCACGGTGGACGTCTTCATCACCACCTACAACGAAGACCTGGACATGGTGATGACCACCGCCCTGGCCGCCCAGAAGATCCGGCACCCGCACAGCACCTGGATCCTCGACGACGGCGCCCGGCCCGAACTGAAAGCCCTCGCCGAAGAGCACGGGCTCGGGTACGTGACCCGCAGCGTGGACTGGACCGCCAATGTGCCGCGCCACGCCAAGGCCGGCAACCTGAACAACGCCCTGATGGTCACCCACGGCGAATTCCTGCTCATCCTGGACGCGGACCAGATCCCGGAGCCGGACATCCTGGAAAAGACCCTGGGCTACTTCAACAACCGCCGGGTCGCCCTCGTCCAGACCCCGCAGTACTTCAGCAACGTCCCCGCGGACGATCCCCTCGGCAGCCAGGCTCCCCTGTTCTACGGGCCCATCCAGCAGGGCAAGGACGGCTGGAACGCCGCATTCTTCTGCGGCTCCAATGCCATCCTGCGCCGTGAAGCCCTCATGCAGCTGGGCCTGGTGGGTTACGTCAAGGAAACCGAGAAGAGCATCCGCCGGGCCCTTACGGCCTCCCGTTCGGCGATCCGGCAGGCAAGGAAATCCGCCGACGTCGGTACTCCCCTGGTCTCCGAGGTGCTGGATGAGGTGGAGGCTGCCACCCTGGAGGCCCAGGAGCAGCTGGCCGCCGGCGAACCGTTGGGTGAAATCACCTACCGGGTCCGCCGCCGGGTTGACGCCGCCGTGCAGACCCTGGTCATGGCGGACATGTCCGCCCTGCAGGCGGACCTCGAGGAGATCGCCGCGATGGAACTGGCTCACGTGGGCGAGGCCGGCGTCCCGGTGGTGGCAGAGGACGCCGTGCAGCGCATGTCCGCCCGCGACTGGTCTCCGCTGGGCGCACTGGAATCAGTCCAGGCCGTCCTGGATGCACTGAACGTGGAACGGAACGACGAAGCCCAGCCGGTGATGCCGCTGGCCACCATCTCGGTCACCGAGGACATGGCCACCGCCATGCGCATGCACGCCATGGGATGGGAGAGCGTCTACCACCACGAGATCCTCGCGTACGGCCTCGCGCCCGAGGACATCGCCACCATGCTCACGCAGCGGCTGCGCTGGGCGCAGGGCACCATCCAGGTGCTGCTCCGCGAGAACCCGCTGGTCCAGAAGGGCCTGAAGATCGGCCAGCGGCTGATGTACTTCGCCACCATGTGGACCTACCTGAGCGGGTACGCGGCGGTCATCTACTTCGCCGCCCCCATCATCTACCTGCTGCTGGGCATCCTGCCCGTCACCAGCCTCAGCTGGGACTTCTTCCTGCGGTTCATCCCGTTCATGGTGGCCAACCAGCTCCTGTTCGCGGTGGCCGGCCGCGGGATTCCCACCTGGCGCGGCCAGCAGTACAGCCTGGCGCTGTTCCCCACCTGGATCAAGGCGTGCACGACGGCGGCCCGCAACGTCTGGTTCGGCCGTCCCCTGGGGTTCGCGGTAACACCGAAATCCCGCCAGACCGGCGGTCCCAGCTGGAGCCTGATCCGGCCCCAGATCATTGTGGCCGCGCTGCTGGCCGTGGCCGCCGTCGTCGGACTTATCCGCCTGGCCACAGGGCTGGCCGAGCCCCTTGGCACCCTGGTGAACGTGGCCTGGGTTATTTTTGACCTGGTGGTCATGAGCATCCTGGTTCGGGCTGTTTTGTACAAAGGCTACGAACCCGCCGGGGACGTTGATGCTTTAGAGAGGAAAACCGATGGAGTTTAGCTACGAGGTCAAGGATTCATACGCCGAGGTCAAGGCGGACGGCAGGCTGAACATGGTCTCCGCGCCCAAGCTGCGCGAGTTCGTAACCGATGTGATCGCCGGCGGATCGTCGCGGATCGTGGTGAACCTGGAGAACACCGCGTTCATGGATTCCTCCGGTCTGGGCGCGCTGATCGGCTGCCTCAAGGCCGCGCGCCAGGCCGGTGGAGACCTCCGCATTGCGGCCGTCCAGCCGCAGGTGAAGATGGTGCTGGAGCTGACCAGCATGGACCGAGTCCTGAACGCTTACGCCACCGCCGAGGATGCGTTCAGCAATGACTGATGTGCTGGCAGAGCGCAGCTTCCGCGGGCTCGCAGAGGCGGAGGCCGTCGAGGCCGTCCACGATGAACTGGACGCCCTGTGGAACGACGCACCCTTCGTGGAGGCCATGGACCAGATGACGTTCACCACCGCCGTCATCGAATCGGCCTCCAACATCGTCCAGCATGCCCTGCCGGCCAGGGTTCAGCAGCCTGTGGAACTGGGAGTGGACATCAGCGTCCGGCCCACGCTCCTGCGGGCCAGGGTCAGCGCGTTCCACGCCAAGCCCCCGTTCGGTCCGATGGAGCCCGGGACCCCGGATCAAGAGTCCGAGTCAGGCCGCGGGTTGGCGCTCATCGAGGCGCTGGTCACCACCGTGACCTTCGAACGGCAGGACGGCACCAACACCTGGATCCTGTCCAAGTCGCAGCAGGTTTAGGTTCCCTGCAGGTTTAGGTTCCCTGCAGATTCGGGGATGCCGGCGGTTTCCTACTGGTCCCAGCGGAACAGCACCGAGATGCTTGCGCCGCCTCCCGGTGAGTCCCGGATTTCCAGTTCCCCGCCGTGGGCCTGCGCGATGCGCCGGCACGTGGCAAGGCCCAGGCCGGTGCCCGGTCCGTCCCCGGCCCGGTTCAGCCTGACCAGGGGCTCCATGGCACGTTTGCGGTCCGCCGGGCTGATTCCCACGCCGTTGTCCGCCACGGTGAGGGCCATTCCCTGTTCGCCGGGCGCGGCCCCCACGGTCACTTTCAGCTCGCGCTCGGTGCTCCTGTAATTCAGTGCGTTGGCCAGCAGGTTCTGGAGCAGCAATCGCAGCTGGACGGGGTCTGCGTACAGTTCCGCGTCATCGCAGAAGATACCGCTGGAGGGCCCAAGGTCCACCCCCAGATCGTGGGCAGCCTCGGCGGTGACCGCCAGCAGCGAGAGCCGCTCCCGGTGCAGGGTGCCGTCCACCCGGGAATACTCCAGCACATCCTCGAGCGTCTTCAGCATGCGCCGCCCGCCACCTCCAATGAACTGCAGGTACTCCACGGCGGGATGGCCCGGCGGGATGTCCGGATCGTCCTCGGCGAGCTCAATGTAGCCCAGCATGGTGGTGAGCGGGATGCGGAGGTCGTGGCTGACGCGGCCGGCGAATTCCCCCAGCATGGCGTTGCTGCGTTCCAGTTCGGCCAGCGCCTCGCTCAACTGCAAGGTCCGGTGCTGAAGCTCCAGGACCTCCACCACCTGGTGGGCCAGCACCTCCAGCATCCCGATCTGCTCCGCGGTGGGACTGGCCGGCCCGTCAGAGAAGATGCAGAGCGATCCCAGCACAAAGCCGGAAAGCGTCTTCAGCGGCACGGAGGCGTAAAAACGTACGGCGGCGATTTCGCCGGTGACAAACGGGTTGTCTGCAAACCTCAGGTCCCGGGAGGCGTCCGGCACCACGGTCGTCTTTCCGGTCAGGAAAACCTTGGCGCACATCGAGTCTTCCCTCGAACACACGCCGGGGTCCACGCCCCAGGCCGCGATCTGCACCTGCTGGTCCTCGGTAATGATATTGACCACACTGAACGGCACGGCACACAGCCGGGCAGCGAGGCGGACCAGGTTGGTGAGCGCGCCTCCGGCCTCCGCTTCGGGCAGGGCCGGCGGCTCCCCGGCGGCGGTGGGGGCAAGCCCGTAGCTCCTGATCGCGGTGGCCCGGTCCGACTCCGCGGCCGTCCAGCCAAACGTGACGGTATCCATGCAGTGTTGTCCCCCTCGGTGAAATTGCGGCGTGGGCAGCCCAGTAACCAGCAATGCCCCGGTCCTCCGCCGATGATATCCGGCTCCGCGTCGCGCCCTCTCCTTTGGTCCCTGGATGCCCGTGTTGGGTGTTGTTGATGACGGGGCAATCCGGGGAAGCAGCGGATGGGCGGAAATGAGTAGGCTAGAGGGCATGTCTTCTGAAGAAATCCCCGCCGAGCGCCGCGAGGTTACCGTACGCCGGGCGCCCAAATATGTGCCTTTCCTTATTCTTGGCGCAGTGGTGGGCGTTCTGGTTGCCGCCGTGGTGGCGTTCGCCCCCGCCGGCGACGAAAGCTTTGACCGCGGCGCGGTGTTCGGTTTCTTCCTGGTGATGTTCGGTGCCGGCGGCGCCATCCTCGGTGCGGTGGCTGCGCTCGTCCTGGACCGGTGGAGCGTCAGGCACCAGGAACGGGCCGTTGTGGAGGCCGTCCCGGATTCCGAGCCCGACGACGGTACCGGCCAGTAGGTTCCCGCGGGGCGTCACAGCACGGAGTCACAAAAGCCGCACGGCCAAGTGTTACCTCATCTCATGAGATAATCGACCAGTGGCACGCGGCGATGGAAAACTTTCTCATGATCTTCTCCCTGGCGAAAAAGGCCCTCAGGACGCTTGTGGCGTTTTCGGGGTCTGGGCACCAGGTGAAGAAGTAGCAAAACTAACCTATTACGGGCTGTATGCATTGCAGCACCGCGGTCAGGAGTCGGCTGGTATAGCTACCAGTGACGGCAAGCGGATCAACGTCTACAAGGACATGGGCCTCGTTTCCCAGGTCTTCGACGAGACCACGCTGAACACCCTGACCGGGCACCTGGCGGTGGGACACTGCCGCTACTCCACCACCGGAGCCAGCCACTGGGCCAACGCCCAGCCCACCCTCGGCGCCACCAGCACCGGCACGGTGGCTCTTGCGCACAACGGCAACCTCACCAACACGGCCGAGCTCAACGCCATGATCCTGGAACGCAACGGCGGCCAGCTCAGCGGTGAAATGAAGCAGGGCAACACCTCGGACACTGCCCTGGTCACCGCACTCCTGGAAGGCGAGGAGGGCAAGACGCTCGAGCAGACCGCCACCGAGCTGCTGCCCAAGATCAAGGGCGGCTTCTGCTTCGTTTTTATGGACGAAGGAACCCTCTACGCCGCACGCGACACCTATGGCATCCGGCCGCTGGTCCTGGGCCGGCTGGAGCGCGGCTGGGTGGTTGCCTCCGAGCAGTCCGCCCTGGCCACCGTGGGTGCCAGCTTCATCCGTGAGATCGAACCGGGTGAATTCATTGCCATCGACGAGGACGGCGTGCGTTCCAAACGGTTCGCGGAGCCGACGCCGGCGGGTTGCGTTTTTGAGTACGTCTACCTCGCGCGCCCTGATGCTTCCATCTCGGGCCGCTCAGTTTATGAGTCCCGTGTGGAAATGGGCCGCCAGCTGGCCCGCGAAAACACCCAGGAAGCGGACATCGTCATCCCCGTCCCCGAGTCCGGCACTCCCGCCGCCGTGGGCTACGCCGAGGAATCCGGCATCCCGTTCGCGCACGGATTCGTCAAAAACTCCTACGTGGGCCGCACCTTCATCCAGCCCTCCCAGACGCTCCGCCAACTGGGGATCCGGCTCAAGCTGAACGCCCTCGAGTCCGTGATCCGCGGCAAGCGCGTGGTGGTGGTGGACGACTCGATCGTCCGCGGCAATACCCAGCGCGCCATTGTCCGGATGCTCCGCGAAGCCGGCGCCGCGTCCGTACACATCAAGATTTCCTCGCCGCCGGTGAAGTGGCCCTGCTTCTACGGAATCGACTTCGCCTCCCGCGCCGAACTGATCGCCAACGGCGCCACCATTGAGGAGATCTCCCAGGCCATCGGGGCCGACTCGCTCGCCTACATCTCCGAAGACGGCATGATCAACGCCACCCGGCAGCCCCGCGAACGCCTGTGCACCGCCTGCTTCACCGGCAAGTACCCCATTGAACTTCCCAGCTCGGACAAACTGGGCAAGAACCTGCTGGAGCGCACCGACCTCGGCGGCCTCACGCCGTCGGCCTCGGCCCTGCCCGGCGCCACCGTTGCACTCTCCGAGCCCGCCATCGACGACCGCGAGGACCCTGCAGACGTTGAAGGCTCTGACGGCTGCGATCCCGGTCCCGATGCGGAGTTCGAGGATCTGCTCACCGACGAAGACCGTGTGCCCGAGATTCACCCCGCAGCCACCATCCCCGGCGCCGACAAGAAAGAGTCCATATGACTTCCGCATCCCCCGCCGCCGGCAGCACGTCCGGGAACGCCGCAGGCATCACCTATGCCTCCGCCGGTGTTGACGTTGAAGCCGGCGACCGCGCCGTCGAACTGATGAAGGGTGCCGTAAAGGCCACCCACAATCCCTCCGTCCTGGGCGGTGTAGGGGGTTTCGCCGGACTGTACGACGTCTCGAAGCTGCTGACCTACAAGCGTCCGCTGCTGGCCACTTCCACCGACGGCGTGGGCACCAAGGTTGCCATTGCCCAGGCCATGGACATCCACGACACCATTGGCTTTGACCTGGTGGGCATGGTGGTGGACGACATCGTGGTGGTGGGCGCCGAGCCGCTGTTCATGACCGATTACATCGCCTGCGGCAAGGTTGTCCCCGAGCGCATCGCGGACATCGTCCGTGGCATCGCTGCCGCCTGCTCCGTGGCCGGCACCGCCCTGGTGGGCGGCGAAACCGCCGAGCACCCGGGCCTGCTGGGCGAGCACGAATATGACGTCGCCGGGGCAGCCACCGGCGTGGTGGAAGCCTCCGACCTGCTGGGCCCGGACCGCGTCCGTGCCGGCGACGTCGTCATCGGCATGGCTTCCTCGGGCCTGCACTCCAACGGCTACTCCCTGGTCCGCCGCGTCATCAACCACGCCGGCTGGGCCCTGGACCGCCAGGTCTCCGAACTGGGACGGACCCTGGGCGAGGAACTGCTCGAACCCACCCGCGTGTACGCCGCCGACTGCCTGGACCTGGCCCGCACCTTCCCGGTCAGCGGCTCCGCCGGAGGGGCGGCCGTGCACGGCTTCAGCCACGTCACCGGCGGCGGCCTCGCCGCCAACCTTGCCCGTGTCCTGCCGCAGGGGCTCGTGGCCACTGTTGACCGCGCCACCTGGGAACTCCCGGCCATCTTCAAGCTGGTCTCCGAACTGGGCAACGTCCCGCTGGCCGACCTCGAGCGCACCCTGAACCTCGGCGTGGGCATGGTGGCCATCGTGTCCGCCGAGGCTGCCGACGCCGCCGTGGCCCGCCTCAACGACCGCGGGCTGCCATCCTGGGTCATGGGCACCATCACGGAGGACTCGGATTCAATCCTCAAGTCCGGCCCGGACTACGTCCAGGGCGCCAAGGGAGTGGACGGCGGCGCCGTCCGCCTGGTCAACGCCTACGCCTAAACCCCTCATCGAGTGCTCCGTAACCGCCGTTTTGACGCGTCAAAAGGGCCGTTACGGAGCACTCGATGCGTTTAAGCAGACTCTAAACCTCCAGCAGGCTGAACTCGCCGCCCTGCGGATCCCTGAGGGTGGCCGTGGCGCCCGGCGTCTCGTCGTCGTCGGACTCGGGAGCGATCAGCACCTCCGCACCGGCTGCCAGAGCCTTCCGGACCGCGTCCGCCACATCAGCCACGCCGAAGTAGATCTGCCAGCGCGCAGGCGCCTCAGCAGCGACGATCCCGGCCACCTCGGCGCCGTTCACCATCAGCGTTGAGTATGTTCCGCCGTCGTCCTGGGGATACTCGGTCACCTCGTGGCCGAACAGCTGCTGGAAGAAGCCGACGGCGGCCTGCGGCTCGGGCGTGAGCAGTTCCGTCCAGGAAAGCGCACCCGGCTCGTTGTACCGGCCGGTGCCGGTGTGCGTTCCGGGCTGCCACACCCCGGTGGTCCCGCCGCCGGGAGGGTCCATGAACACCATCACACCCGTACCCCCGATCTCCTCAGGCCCGAACACCACGGCGCCACCGGCGTGGGGGACCTCCCCGGCAAGCGCGCCAGCGTCCTCGGCTGCGAAGTAGACGTTCCACTGGGCGGCGGTACCCAAGGCTTCCTGGTGCGGGTTTTGCGGAGCCACGCTGGCCACCAGGTCCTCGCCCACGAAGGCCTGGGCGTAGCTGCGGCCGTCGGGCGTGGGCAGGTCCTTGAAGGTCCAGCCGAACACAGCGGCGTAGAAAGCTTTGGCCGCCTCGACGTCCCGGGTCTGGACGTCAGCCCAGCAGGGTTCGCCGTGACGGTATCGCGGTGCGGGGGAAGTCTCTGGCATCGGGGGTCCTTTCGCGGGAGGTACGTCGCATCCAGACTCCAGTCAACACCAAAAAGCCCGCCACCTGCACCGGATTCCGGTACAGGCAACGGGCCTGATAACTGAGGCCAACACCGGGGGTCTGCTTCAACCAAGGTGCTGAAAAAGAAGCGCTGTACGGCCTGGCCGCTGTGGCGTCCTCTTCGTACTGCGGTGTCACGGGACCGGCCGCCGCGGCGAACGGGCTGCGACAGCTAGCCGATCCGACGGGTGTGCACCTCGTCGTCGTCTTCTTCCAAATCTTCCGCGTACTTATCCACGTAAGCCGAATAGTCCGGTTCAACCGGGTCATTCGCGAAATGGCTCGTGGCAAGACCTTCACGACCCTTGAGCTCACGCTGAAGTGCCGAATAATCAGTGTTCGGGGAGTAGTACTTAATGTCCCGAGCCTGCTTGGTAGCTTTTGCCTTTTGACGGCCGCGCCCCATGGCGTGACCCCCTTTTGTACTCGGACCGGAGGTGGTCACCTTGGCTATCGGTGAGGCCCCGGAATGTTTGGTCAATTTGTCGTACACCTAGATTACATGCTTTCGGCGGCAGGTGCTTGCAGCCTGTGCGTCCGGACGCCATCTCGGGTACCCTTTCCGCGACGAACGCCGGGTTCGCGGCCTTTTTGTTGGATAGAGTTTCTTCAACAGCCGCGTTTCCGGGTGCGCGGAAGGCCACCCGGACGAGGCAAAAACCCAGGAGGGTCCCGGATGGACAACCAGGAACAGCGTCCCTTCCCTCCCAAACCTGCGGGCCCGCCCACGGTTGGCGTGCCGCAGATTACGAGTCCCGCAGCGGCTCCGCCCACGCCCCGGATGGCACCTCCTGCCGCTCCCCCGGGCGCGGTCCCGGACCCGTCCCTGCTGAAGCGCCGCCGGCGTGCATCCCTTTTGCTGAAGGCCTTGTTCGCGGTGGTACTGGTTGGCGTGGTGCTCGCCCTGGTGTGGCTGGCCAACCGCCTCGATACCCAGCCAACTGCCCCGGCCGGAGATCCCGGCTCCGGCGTCGTGGAGATCTCCCCTACTCATCCGGCCAGCCCGCGCGCCCTGCCACAGGAAGGCGTGACGCCGCAGGACTACCGGCTGGGAGACTGCTTCAAGGACTTTGACCCCGCGGCCCTCCGGTCAACCGTGGTGGCCTGCGATTCCCCGCATTCGGCCCAATTGGTGGCCGTGTTCCGTTACCCAGGCAACGATCTCTATCCGGGCCGGGAGGCTCTCGCCGCGAAGGCGCTGGAGGCCTGCCATGCGGCCAAGCTCGCGCCGGCGGCCTATGACTACGCATTGAACTTCCAACGCGCCTACCCCAGCGGCACGAGTTGGGACTCGGGCGACCGCCGCGTGGACTGCTTCGTCACGGCGGACGCCGGGAACGTTATCAACACCAGCGTGCTCCCCTAAGTTTCCGGGGAACACGACGGCGTTGCGGCAGTGCCGCCGTCAGTTGACGTCAGAGGGGTGCTTCGCCAGGGGCGTGACCGAGATGTCCATGTACGGGAACAGCGGCAGGCCGGAGGATCCGGCGTCGCGCTAAACTGGATCATGATCGGTGCCCGCGCCCGACTCCTGGCTTGGCTCCTTGCCCTGGCCGCCCTCCTGGGCGCCTGCACGCCCGCCGGCCGCCTGGATGCCGTAGCAACCGGCCAACCCACCGCCGCCACCTTCTCCGCGCCGTCCACGCCGGGTGCGGGCGCCACCACCCCCGCACCGCCGGCGTCCACCACCGCACCGAGCCCCGTCCCCGCTCCGGCGCCGGTTCCGGTTCCGGTACCCCAGCCTTTCGCCCTGAACCTCTACCGGGAGGGCGACTTCGTGCCGCAGTACACCTTTGACTGGTGCGTTGCTGCGAGCATTCAGATGGCGCACAACCTCATTGATGACACCGGCGGCGGCACCTGGAGCGACCGCACCCAACAGAACGAGCTGTGGGAGATGGCCCGGGCGCGGTCGTCCAACTCGTTCAACGGCGCCAACCCGTTCGGCTGGGCCCAGGTGCTGACCGAGGCCGGCATGGGGCCCTACAGGGTCGTTAGCATCGCCGACTACCGGCAAGCCCTCCAAACCGCCGCGCGCGCCATCGCCGTCACGGGCCGGCCGGTGGGGCTGGTCATGTGGAGCGGCCGGCACGCCTGGGTGATGAGCGGGTTTGAGTCACTCGGCGATCCCCGCCAAGTCCCGGCCGTGGAGGTCACCGGCGTCCGCGTCCTGGACCCGCTCTACCCGTATGGCAGCCCGCAGTGGGGACCTTCGCCCGCGCCGAACAGCCTGCTTACCCCGGAGGAGCTGGCCACGCAGTTCGTGGTGCGCGAGCCGCGGCGCTGGAGCAGTGACCTGCCCACCGGGTACCTGTTGGTGCTGCCCACCGCGCCGGCCTGATCAGGCCGGCGCGGGCTCAGGCAGCCACACTGGAGCAGTGTTACCGGAGCGGATCGAAGGGACGGATCTCCTCCGGAACGTTCCCGGTGGTGATCTGCTCGGCCAGCAGCTTGCCGGTGGCCGGTCCAAGCACAATGCCCCACATGCCGTGACCGCCGGCAATGTAGACCCCCGGGGAGCGGGTGGCACCTACCACCGGCAGCCCGTCAGGCGTGACCGGGCGGGCGCCCACCCAGATATCTTCAAGGTTCTCCAGGTCCATGTGGGTGAACAACGGCCGCACCGAGGCGAGGATGGCATCGATGCGCCCCGTCTGCAACGGCTCGTCCGGTCCGCGGAACTCCATGGTGCCGGCAATCCGAAGCCGCCCCTGGTACGGCGTGCACGCCACGCGCCGGGCCGGGAAGTAAATGGGGAACTCGGCCGGATCATCCGTGGCCACGCTGAAGGAATAGCCGCGGCCGGCCTGGACCTGGGTCCTGACCCCAAGCGGCTTGGCCAGCGCCGGCAGCCACGCTCCGGTGGCCAGCACCACGACGTCGGCGTTGACCGGTTCCTGTCCGTAGCTCTCGACGGAGATCCCCTGCGGGCCGTGGCGCAGCGACCGGACTTCCCGGCCGCTCAGAATTTTTCCGCCGCGGGCCTGCACGGCGTCGGCCAGCGCCTGAACGAACGGTCCGGGTTCGATGAAGCGCTGGTCTTCCATTTCATAGACGGTTGACACGCCGGCGGAGAGCTGCGGCACCTTGAGCTGCGGATTGTCCAGGCGCGTGAGCGGGACCTTTTGCCCGGCCTTTTCCACCTGCTGGATTTCGTGGATGAACGGCTTGCTTTCCTGTTCGCGTTCGAACCCGATGACAAAGGGCCCCTTCCGCGTCCAGGCATCCACGCCGCCGGAAGTCAGCTCATCGAAGGCGTCCAGCGCCATCCGGTCGATCGGCGTCAGTGCTGCCATGGCCTTGGCCCAGGCCTTGCCAGTGGCGTGCAGGCCGAAGCGTGCCAGGAAGGCCCACAGCTTCGGATCCAGCCGGGCCGGGATGTGCAGCGGCGCCGTGGCATCGAGCAGGGCCTTCGGGGCGTAGGACCACAGGGTCGGATCGGCCAGCGGCATGGCCATCCCCGGCGTGAGCCAGCCGGCGTTGCCCCATGAGGCGCCGGCGGCGACGCCGGATCGATCGAGGACGGTCACCTCAACGCCGCGTTTCTGAAGATGCCAGGCCGTAGCCAGGCCAACCATTCCAGCACCGACAACGACGGCGGTGCGCGGCGACTGTGCACGTGAGTACATTTCCACTCTCCTTCAACCATGACGGATGCCACATGGCATTGGCTCCAGTCTGAAGAATATAAAAGAGGACCTCAATTGATTCGGCAATCATTCTGGAGCAAGGTGGGCTTATGCCAACTTATTCAGAAAATGGTGGGACTTTGGCCACAGAACCGAACAACGCTCGGCACCCGCGGCTGGACGAGACCGATCGCCTTATCCTCCGGTTGCTGCAGGCCGACGCGCGCATGCCGAACAATGCCATTGCCGCAGCTGCTGGCATCGCCCCCTCCACCTGCCACGGTCGGATCCGTGCCCTCCAGGAAAGCGGCATCATCCGGGGCTTTCACGCTGACGTGGACCCGGCGGCCGTGGGCCGCGGACTGCAGGCCCTGATCGCCATCAGGCTGCATGCCCACGCCCGGTCCAACCTGACCAAGTTCGAAAAATACCTGGCCGGCCTGCCCGCCGTCGAGAGCATCTTCTTTGTCACCGGGGACCGGGACTTCCTCATCCACGTTGCCGTGGCTGACTCGGCCGCGCTCCGTGACCTGGTGGCCGCCAACCTCAGCGTCAGGCCCGAGGTGGCCGGGACGAATACCACCGTGATCTTTGACTATGTGCGGCCGACGGATACACCACTCTCCGCCTGACCGCATCACCGCGTGGCCCTGGCCGTCACCAGCCGCCGCGCGTAGGCGTGTGCCCCTTTCGGGCATCCTCCGGCATGGCCATCTCCGCCCGCAGCCCCAGGAGGCGGATGGGGCGGCCCGGTTCGATCGCGGCCGCGAGGTCCAGGGCGCGGGCCAGGATGTCGTTCCGGTCGTAGGTCTCGGGGATTTTCCGGGCATGGGTGGTGGTGGCGAACGGCGCATAACGGACCTTGAGGGTCAGCCCCACCACGGGACGCCCTTCGGCCACAACATCCTCGAGGACACGCGCCGCCAGCTCCCTGACTGCACCGTCCACCTGCAGGGGATCGGTCAGGTCCTGCTGGAACGTGGTCTCCCGGCTGTGCCCCCGCGCCACCCACGGCGTGTCGTCCACCACGCTGGCACCGTCTCCGCGCCCCAGCTCCGCATACCAGGGACCCATCCTGGGGCCGAACTCAGGGACCAGGTCCAGCGGGTCGGCCGCGGCTAGCTCGGCGACAGTGTGGATGCCGAGTTTTGCCAGCCTCCCGGAGACCTTGGCGCCGACGCCCCAGAGGTCCCTGGTGGGCCGGGGACCCATGACCTCAAGCCAGTTCCCCGCAGTAAGGCGGAAGATGCCGGCCGGCTTGCCAAAACCGGTGGCCACCTTGGCGCGGACCAGGGTATCGCCAATGCCAACGCTGCAGTGCAGCTGCGTCCGGCCCAGGACAGCAGCCTGCACCTGCCGTGCGTAGGCTTCAGGATCCGCCGTGGCCGTGCCAATAAAGGCCTCATCCCAACCAAGCACCTGCACCGTGGCGCCGGGTTGAGCGCGCAAGGTGGCCATGACCGTTTCAGACGCTGCGAGGTAGGCCTCGTGATCGACCGGCAGGATCACGGCGTCGGGCACTTTTCGGGCGGCGATCCGCAGGGGCATTCCGGAACTGACACCGAACACCCTGGCCTCGTATGAGGCGGTGGACACCACGGCCCTTTCAGAGGGGTCGCCCCGGCCGCCGACAATGATCGGCCTGCCCGCAAGCTCCGGCCGCCTGAGCACTTCGACTGCGGCAATGAACTGGTCGAGATCGACGTGCAGCACCCACTGGATTCCGCTCACTCCACCAGTCTGCCCTAAACACCCCCGCGCAGCGCGTGACACTTCTCAACCAGCCCGCGACGAAAGTTGACTTTTCAAGTATTAGTGGGATGATAGATGCATACGCATGAAGATGCGTTCCGCGGGAACACCCTGAGGGTCGTGACCGCGACATCGCTTTAGAGATTGGACTGACCATGCAACTCGAGAACAAAGTGGCATTCATTACCGGCGGCGGATCGGGGCTCGGCCTCGCGACCGCAAAGACCTTCATCGCCGAAGGCGCGAAGGTTATGATCTTCGATTTCAACCCCAAGTCGCAGGAAGTGGCCGACGAGATCGGCGCAAGGTTTGTCCAGGGCGACGTCGCGAAGGCGGAAAGTGTTGAGGCCGCCGTCGCCAAGACGGTCGAGGAATTCGGCCGCGTCGACATTGCCGTTGCCTCCGCGGGCGTCGGCGGCGAGGGCGACGTCGTCACCTCGACCGTCGAAAACTGGGAGCGCACCAACGGCATCGACTACTCGGGGGTCTTCTACACCAACAAGTACGTCATCGAGCAGCTTCTCAAGCAGGGCCAGGGCGGCGTTGTGGTTAACCTCGCGTCGATGTTCGGCCTCGTGGCTGTCTCCAACAACATCGCGTACTCGGCCTCCAAGGGCGGCGTTGTGAACATGACCCGAGCCGCCGGGACGATGTACGCGAAGGAGGGCATCCGCGTGAACGCGGTGGCCCCGGGCGTCATCCGCACCCCGCTGATCGACGAGCCCACTCTCGAACAGTACGCAAAACTGCACCCGGCCGGCCGCGTGGGCGAGGCGCAGGAAGTTGCGGACCTCATCACCTTCCTGGCGAGCGACAAGGCCAAGTTCATTACGGGCGCGACCATTCCGGTCGACGGCGGCTACACGGCCGTCTAGCGAAAACCGGCCGGACGCGAAAATGCCCCCTCCATCCGGAGGGGGCATTTTCGCGTTTCGGTTCTTTCCTACGCCTTGCGACGGACCACCAGGCCGGTGCCGGCGGGAGCGCCGCCGTCGGGCCCTGCCGGCGCCTCAAGACCCTCGATGGTGAGTTCGTCGACATCGGCAGCAGTGTCTACGAGGACGGTGTCGCCGTCCGCGATCGTTCCGGCCAGGATGGCCTTGGCCAGGCGGTCGCCGATCTCGCGCTGCACGAGCCGGCGGAGCGGCCGGGCACCATATGCGGGATCGAAACCGGAGAGTGCCAGCCAGGCGCGGGCGGCCTCGGACACTTCCAGGGTGAGCCTGCGGTCATGCAGCCGCTTTCCGAGTTCAGCCACCTGCAGTTCCACGATGTGGGACAGCTCGTCCACGGTGAGGGCATCGAACAGGACCACTTCGTCCAGCCGGTTCAGGAACTCCGGCTTGAAGGAGGCATTCACGGTGGCCATGACGGCGTTCCGCTTGGCATCGGCGGAGAGCGTCGGGTCCACCAGGAACTGGCTGCCCAGGTTCGAGGTCAGGACCAGGATGACGTTGCGGAAGTCCACGGTGCGGCCCTGGCCGTCGGTGAGGCGGCCGTCGTCGAGCACCTGCAGCAGGATGTCGAAGACTTCCGGGTGGGCCTTTTCCACCTCGTCGAGCAGGATCACCGAATACGGCCGGCGGCGGACGGCTTCGGTCAACTGGCCACCCTCCTCGTAGCCGACGTAGCCCGGAGGTGCGCCGACAAGGCGGGCCACCGAATGCTTCTCACCGTATTCGGACATGTCGATCCGCACCATGGCGTGTTCGTCGTCGAACAGGAAGTCCGCGAGCGCCTTGGCGAGTTCGGTCTTGCCCACGCCGGTGGGGCCAAGGAACAGGAAGGAACCCGTGGGCCGGTTGGGGTCACTGATGCCTGCCCGGGCACGCCGCACGGCGTCGGACACCGCGGTCACGGCCTTGGACTGGCCGATCAGGCGCTTCCCCAACTCCTCCTCCATGTGCAGCAGCTTCTGGCTTTCGCCCTGCAGCATGCGGCCGGCGGGAATGCCGGTCCAGGCCGAGATGACCTCGGCGATGTCGTCCGCGGTCACCTCTTCGGCCACCATCTGGGCCGGCTTGTCGGTGACGGCTGCTTCGGCTGCTGCTGCTGCGCTGAGTTCGCGTTCGACGGCGGGAATCTCGCCGTAGAGGATCCGCGAGGCCGTCTCCAGGTCGCCTTCGCGCGCCGCCTTGTCATAGGTGGAACGCAGTTCGTCCAGCTTCGCCTTCAGGTCGCCCACCCGGTTCAGGCCCGCCTTTTCGGCTTCCCAGCGGGCGTTGAGCGCATCCAGCTCTTCGGTTTTGTCGGCCTTGTCCGCGCGGAGGGCAGCCAGCCGCTCCACGGAGGCTGCGTCCTTTTCATTCTCGAGGGCAAGTTCCTCCATGGTGAGCCGGTCCACGGCACGGCGCAGCTGGTCGATTTCCTCGGGGGCGGAGTCGATTTCCATCCGCAGCCGGGAGGCGGCCTCGTCCACCAGGTCGATGGCCTTGTCCGGCAGCTGGCGGCCGGCAATGTAGCGGTTGGACAGCGTGGCTGCGGCCACCAGGGCAGCGTCCGCGATGGTCACTTTGTGGTGCGCCTCGTAGCGTTCCTTCAGGCCGCGGAGGATGCCGATGGTGTCCTCGACGCTCGGCTCACCGACGTAGACCTGCTGGAACCGGCGCTCCAGGGCCGGGTCCTTCTCGATATTCTCGCGGTACTCATCCAGCGTGGTGGCCCCGATCAGGCGCAGCTCGCCACGGGCCAGCATGGGCTTGAGCATGTTGCCGGCATCCATGGACGACTCCCCCGTGGCGCCCGCACCCACCACCGTGTGGATCTCGTCAATAAAGGTGACAATCTGCCCTTCGGAGCTTTTGATTTCCTCCAGGACGGCCTTAAGCCGCTCCTCGAACTCGCCGCGGTACTTCGCGCCGGCGACCATGGAGGCCAGATCCAGGGCGATCAGGGTCTTGCCGCGCAGGCTTTCCGGGACGTCATTGGCCACGATCCGCTGGGCCAGGCCTTCCACCACAGCCGTCTTCCCAACGCCGGGCTCGCCAATGATGACGGGGTTGTTCTTGGTCCGGCGGCTCAGCACCTGGATGATGCGGCGGATCTCGGTGTCGCGGCCGATCACCGGGTCCAGCTTGCCCGACCGCGCCATCGCGGTGAGGTCAGTGCCGAACTTCTCCAAAGACTGGAACGTATTCTCGGGGTCCGGGCTGGTGACTTTACGGTCACCGCGGACACCCGGCAGGGCGGCGAGGAGCGCTTCATGGGAGGCGCCGGCGTCGCGCAATAACCGCCCGACGGCGTCACTTCCGGCGGAGAGCCCCAGCAGCAGCACTTCGGTGGACACAAAGGTGTCACCGAGGCGGTCGGCCTCGTTCTTGGCGTTTTGGATGGCTTGCAGGGCAGGCCGCGACAGCTGCGCCTGCTGCGCTGAGCCGCCCGAGGTTGCGGGCAACGCCTTGATGGCGCTGCTTGCCTGGACGCTGACGGCGTCCGGGTCAGCGCCTGTTGCGCGCAGCAGTGCCACGGCCACGCCCTCCCGCTGATCCATCAGGGCCTTGAGCAGGTGTGCAGGCTCAACCTGGGGGTTGCCGATGGTGGAGGCATTCATGGCTGCCGCCGAAAGAGCCTCCTGGCTCTTGGTGGTGGGTTTGAAATCCAAAGAGAGCTCCTTCCGAATGAGCGTTTTCGCTAAGTTGAGTGTACTACGCTCAACTTTGATTCCCGTCAGACGGAGAGCAGATTTTGCCCACAGCGAACCCGACCTTCGGCATCATCGCCCGGTCGCCCGGAAGCGGTGTCCTTGCACTGTATCGCCGCCGGGGCGATCAACCTAGGATCGATGTGTGACCGGGGACCACCGTTCCGCCGGCGCACTCCAGCGGAGGTAAGCCATGAAGAAGTTTGCTGTTCTTTACGTCGCACCGCAGTCAGCCCAGGCCCAGATGGCGCAGAGTTCGCCGGAAGCCGCGCAGGAGGGCATGAAGGCCTGGATGGAGTGGGCGGACCGCGCCGGAAGCGGGATTGTGGACATGGGCAGCCCCCTGGGGGAGGGCCGGGAAATCACCGCAACGGGCGCTACCGAGGTCAGCAGCGGCAACCACATTGGCGGCTACGGCATCCTGCAGGCCGAGGACCTTGCCGGCGCCGAGGCCCTGCTTGAGGGGCACCCGCACCTGATGATGCCAGGGGCCAGCATCCAGGTGTACGAGTTCCTGGACATGCCCGGCATGTAGCACTGGGGGCGGATGCGGGGTGGGCCGCTTCCCGCTAGTCCCCCAGGTTTAGTCCCGCGGCCCTTAGTCCCCCCGGGCCTTCCGGGTTGCGGCGTCATTCGCCTTCTGCAGTGCTTTGACGAGCTCATCCTTGGTCATTTTTGACCGGCCATCGATGTCCAGTTCCTGCGCACGCCTGTAGAGGTGCTCCTTCGACGCATTGGCATCGACGCCCCCGGCCGTGGGTTGGGCCGAATCAACCCCCTCCGCTGCCCGCTTGTCCGAGGGCCCGCGCTTTTCCTTCGGCTCCCAGTGGTCACCCACCTTTTCGTAGCTGTGTTTCAGCGAGGCGTACGCTGCACGCGCCGCCCGGCTCTCGTCGTTGTCGTAGGACTCGAGGGCGGAATCGTAGGTTTTGGCGAAAGTGTCCTGGGCTTTTTGCTCGGAACGCTGCAGGGTCGAGGGCAGCTCGTCCTTGCGGGCGTGATCGTTCTTGCCGGTTTTAGGCATGTCCTTCACTCCTTGGTCCGCAGGTTAACCGTTGAGACAAATCCAGCTTAAGTGCCCGCAGCCGGCTTGTGGCCAGCCTTTTAGTAGCCGGCCGCGGGTTTGGTCTCGATGTAGTTGATCACCAGGAACTCCCCCGCGGGGACCAGTTCCACATACCAGCGGGTGGTCTTGTCCAGGTCCTCCCAGCTGCCCTGGCCGGCAACCACCGGGCGGTAGACGGCATCGAACTTCAGGAACGTGCCGCTGTCCGTGGCGCTCGAATCGATCTCCTGGAGCAGTTCAAACTTCCCCCGTCCGCTGCTTTCCGGGGCCGCAGAGCGGATGGCGGCCAGGTTCTGCTGGTTCATCACCTTCACCGCGGCAAAGTAGTCCTGCCAGGCCACATCTCTGTGCGACGTGAACGAGGTGGTGGAGTAGGCATCCGCGTATCTGGACGCGAGCCTCTCAACACAGGTTTCCGGGACTGCGCTGCCCGGGCTCCAGGCGGCGACCAGCTCGGAACCGGCATTAAGCCAGCCGCTGTAGGCGTTGAGGACGCTGCCGATCGTTTCGCGCGGGGTGCCGAGGGGGATTCGTACGGGAGTCAGGTCGTTCTTCCCAACAAACGGACATTCCGGCGGCAGCGCTGAAACGGGGGTGGCCGGGGCGATGTCCGGGAGAGGCGCCGGTGACGGAAACAGGCTGCAACCGCTCAGGGCTGCCAGCAGCGCAAGGGCGGCAGCCGCCGTCGTCCATTTTCTGCCGCGCGAACGGCTGACCCGAACCTTCATGATTCTCCCCCCATACCGCCGCGTCCGGACGACGCTGACCAGCCTACCCGCGCCGGGGGCGCATCAAGTGAGAGAGCGTTCGACAAAAAGCCACATTAAGTGAGAGAGCGTCGGGTGGGGCAAGGGCAGCGGTGTGGGGCAGGGGCGGCCGGGGTTCAGGCCGGGTAGATGGACACGGCGCCGGCCTTGATCACGAAGTACACCTCCATGCCGGGCGCGAGGCCCAGATCGGCGGCGGCGGCCGGGGTGATGTCCGCGCTCAGCCGGCCGCTTTCGCCCGCGCGGACGCGGATCTGGTCGCCGTGCGGCTCCAGGTCCGTGATGGTCACCCGGAAGGCGTTGCGCGGGCTGCCGTGCGCTTCGGACAGGAAAACGGAAACGGCCGACGGCGGGAAGACCGCCACGCCCGGCTGCCCCGCGGGCAGGGGGCCGGGGACGTCGTGGTGCTGGCCGTAGAGGTTCAGGCCGCCGGAGTGCAGGCCGTGTTCGGTGACCTCGCCGGACAGGAAATTGAGCCCGGCGAGCCCGGCGGCGAACCGGCTGCGCGGCCGCTGCAGGACCTCGCGGGTGGGGCCTTCCTCGCTGATCCTGCCGTTTTCCAGGACCACCACACGGTCCGCGAGCATCAGGGCATCCAGGACGTCGTGGGTGATGATCACGGCGCGTCGGCCAGCCAGGACGCGCTTCAGGAGACGCCGGAGCAGCGGGGCGGCGTGGATGTCCAGTGCGGCCATGGGCTCGTCCAGCAGCAGCAGCCCCGGATCGGCCGCGAGCGCCCGGGCCACAGCCACGCGCTGCGCCTGGCCGCCGGACAGCTCCGACGGGCGGCGCGTCTGGAGGTCGGTGGCCTCCACCTCCGCCAGCCACCGAAAAGCGGCCGCCCGGGCGGCGTCCTTCGGGGCGCCGGCACTCCGCGGCCCGAACGCCACGTTGTCCAGCACGCTCAGGTGCGGAAACAGCAGGGGTTCCTGGGCCAGCAGGGCGGTGCCGCGGCGGTGCGGCGCCGTCCACGCACCGCGCCCGGCGGTGAGGTCGAAGAGGATCCTGCCGTCCAGCTCCGCCCTGCCCGAATCGGGGTGCAGCAGGCCCGCAATGATGTTGAGCAGGGTGGATTTGCCCGCGCCGTTGGCCCCCATCACGGCCACCGTTTCGCCCGGCCCGACCCGGAGGGACACGTCGAATCCGCGCTGCTCCACGGCTGCCTGAACCACGAACGTCACCGGACGTCACCGCTGTGGGCGGGCGCCGCCGTCGTGCTCCCGGCCCCTGCCGGCCGGCCCGCCCGCGGGCCCCGGTACGCGAGCGCCACCACGGCCAGTGCCACTGCCACGAGGACCAGGGAAAGCGCGACGGCGGCGTCCGCGTCCGTTTCGCGCTGCAGGTAAATCTCCAGCGGCAGGGTCCGGGTCACCCCCTGCAGGCTGCCCGCGAACGTGAGGGTGGCGCCGAATTCACCCAGGCTGCGCGCGAAGGAGAGCACCGCGCCGGACGCCAGGCCCGGCAGCACCAGCGGCAGCGTGACCCGCCGCAGCACAGTGGCGGGGCTGGCGCCGAGGGTGGCGGCCACGGCTTCGTATTTGGGCCCGGCGATGCGCAGCGCGCCCTCCAGGCTGACCACCAGGAACGGCAGGGCAACAAACGTCTGGGCCAGCACCACCGCAGTGGTGGAGAACGCAATCTGCAGCCCCGCCACCTCCAGCGCCCGGCCCAGCAGGCCCATCCGGCCAAACGTATACAGCAGCGCAATGCCGCCCACCACCGGCGGCAGCACCAGCGGCAGCAGGACCAGTGAGCGCAGCACCCGCTGGCCCGGGAAGCTCCCGCGGGCCAGCACCAGGGCGAGCGAGACCCCCAGAATAATGCACAGGACAGTACTCGCGGCCGACGTGCGAAGGCTCAGCCCCAGCGCGGTGAGGGAGGGCTCCGAGGTGACCAGGGGAATGAAGTTGGCCCAGTTGACCTTGGCCACCATGGCGACGACCGGGAGGACCACGAGCAGTGCGCCGGCCGCCGCCACAGCGTAGATCCAGCCGGGAATGCCGGTGTACGTGGCGCCTCTGCGGGCACTGACGCGCCCGCTCACGGCGCGCCGAAGCCGGCAGCGGCCAGTACGGCCTGGCCTTCCGGGCCGCGGACGAAGTCCACGAACCGGTCAGCCAGCGGCTTGTTTCGCGCGCCCCGCACTACGGCAATGGGATAGGTGTTGATGGCTTTGGCCGCTTCTTGAAAGGGGATCTCCTGCACCTTTGGACCCGCGCCTTTGGCGTCGGTGACGTAGACGAGCCCCGCGTCGGCTTCCCCGGACGTGACCTTGCCCAGGACATCGGTGACCGAGGATTCCTCGCTGACCGGGCTGAGGGCGGTGCGGGTTTCCTGCTCGATGGCTGTGGCGGCGGCACCGCAGGGCACCTGGCTGGCGCAGGCCACCACCTTCACGCCGGATCTGGCGAGATCGCTGAAGCCGGTGATGCGGGCCGGGTTGCCGGGGGGAACCACGATGGTCAGGGTGTTGGTGGCGAAGTTGCCGGGCGTGCCCGCCACTAGATCGGCGGCTTTGAGTTTGTCCATGTTGCGCGTGTCCGCGGAGGCAAAGACGTCGGCCGGAGCGCCCTGGGTGATCTGGGTGACCAGGTCCGCGGAGCCGGCGAAACTGAGGGTGACGCCTGTTCCCGGGTTGGCCGCCTCGAACTTTTTGGCGATGCCCGTGAAGGCCGTTTTGAGTGACGCCGCGGCGAAGACGGTGACGCTGCCCGCAGCGCCGGACGTGCCGCCGTCGCCCGTTCCTTCCTGGCCTGCCGTGCCGCCCTGCCCTGCCGTGCCGCCCTGCCCTGCCGGGGAACAGCCGGCGAGTGCCAGTGCGAGGACCAGCGCCATCACGGCGCGCCTCATGCGGAGCCCTTGCCGTGCGGGGTCTCGATGATGACCGTGGTGGCCTTGACCACGGCGGTGGCCACCGAACCGAGTTCCAGGCCGAGGTCGCGGACGGCTTCGCTGCTCATGAGCGAGACCACCCGGAACGGGCCGCACTGCAGCTCAACCTGCGCCATGACCTTATCCGCCGTGATGCCGGTGACCAGGCCGACAAAGCGGTTGCGTGCCGAGCTGCCGGCGCGGTGCGGATCATCGGGAAGCTGAGCGAGTTTCTGGGCATGCGTGGCCAGTTCCAGCCCGTCCACTGCCAGCCGGCCGGCGTCGTCTTTGATGGCGGTCAGGGTGCCGTTGTCCGTCCAGCGGCGGATGGTGTCATCGCTGACGCCGAGGAACCTGGCCGCTTCGGAAACGCGAATCGTGGGCATTTGGCCATAATAGTCCGCATTTGCGGTTTCTGGGCCTACGTCAGGCTTTCCGGTAAGTGCTCCGGTCCGGGCGGGAGGTTAGTGGTGGCGGGTCCGTGGATGACCGCGCCGTCCGCGGCGAAGCGGGAGCCGTGGCAGGGGCAGTCCCAGGTAGTGTCGGCAGGATTGAACTCCACGGTGCAGCCAAGGTGGGTACAGATGGCGGACAGGGAATGGATCCGGCCGCCGGTGTCCTTGTAGACCGCCGTGCTCTGGCCGCCGACGTCAATGACGGTTCCTTCCCCGGGAGCCAGCGTAATCTGTTCCGGTGCCCGGCCGAGCTTCCCGGGCGCGGGCGTGGCCTCGCCGGCCGGCTCCGCGGTCGCTTTCCCGTCGCCCCGCGCGCCGGCACTGGCCGTCCCGGTGGTTCGGTTGCTGTCGAACACCGCGGCCCAGGGGTTGTCCCGGCCGCTGATGAGGTCGGTGAGGATGAGGGCGGCGGCTGTTCCGTTCGTCAGGCCCCACTTGCGCAGTCCGGTGATGACATACAGATGCTTGGCCTCCGCGGACATCAGCCCAACATAGGGCAGACCGTCCGCCGGCAGGTTGTCCTGCGTGGACCAGCGGTGGGAGACCTCACGGACGCCGAGCCTGTCGCGTGCGAATGCCGCAAGCCTGCCGTACCGCCGGGCGGTGTCGCCGGATTCGGACGCGGGATGGCCTTCGCCGCCGACCAGGACGTACGTCTGGCCGCCGATGCTGACGGTCAGGATGGAACGCATCGGCTCATCCACGCTGATGAACGTGGCCTCAGCCGGCGGGCTGTCCACACGGCCGGCCACGATGTAGGAACGGTGCGGCTGACACCGGTCCTTGAAGCTGCCCATGTCAGCGAACGGCACATTCGTGGCCACGATGATGTCCCGGGCCCGGACCGTGCCGCCTTCGGATTCCACCACACCCGGGGCGCCGTCGTGGACCTGCAAAGCCCGGGTCTGTTCGAACACGAAGCTGCCCTCCCCGTCAACCGCGCGTGCCAGGCCCTGGAGGTACTCCACTGCATGGAACTGTGCCTGCCCGTCGAAGCGGACCGCGCCCTTGACGGGGAACGGCAGCGGCACATCCGTGGTGAACGTCGAGGGAAGGCCGAGGCCCGCAGCGAGATCCGCTTCGGCGCGGACTTCCGCCAGGGCGTCCTCGGATTCGGCGTAGGTGTAGTTGTCAACCTGGCGGAAGCCGCAGTCGATGCTCTCCTCCGCCACCAGCCGCCGGATGTGTTCGATTGCGCCCTGGTTGGCCTGGCCGTAGCTGCGCGCGGTGTCGGCTCCGTGGTTGCGGGCGAGCTCGGTGTAGGCGAGCCGGTGCAACGAGGTGACCTTGCCGGTGGTGTGGCCGGTGACGCCGGTTCCCACCCTGGCAGCTTCAATCACCGCGACACTGCGCCCGGCCCGTTTGAGGGCCAACGCGGCCGTCAGCCCGGCGACGCCGGCCCCGATGACTGCCACGTCCACCTCGATATCCCGGTCAAGTTTGGGATAGTCGGTTTCCCCGGCGGAGTCGAGCCACAGGGACACTGGTTCGCCCTGCAACCGGGCGTCCTCTGGCATCTCCACTGGAACCTCCCCTTTGAACAGGCGGCGTGTGTGCTGATCATCCGCCTTCCCCGGGCGAATATCAACGGTGGGGCTTCTTCCGGAACCGGCAGAGGGGCCGGAACTAGACTTTCTCCATGGTGATTTACCTGGATCCGCCGTAGTTCACTGGCCGAGGTGCGGCCCTGGCTCCCTCCCTGGGCCCGTGTTTCTTCCTGGAAAGAATTGCTGAAGCTTTTCCGCGTCCATGCTCAGGAATGGCGGGTAGATTCGCGGCATGGGGATTCAGAAAGTGTGGACTGAAATTGTTGAGTGGCTGAGCGTTAACGCACCAGAAACAGCCCGGACCATACGAGCCCCCGCGCCCGAAGCGCTTATTCGCTCATTTGAACAGGCAGCACCCACCGGATGGCACAAAGACCTGTCGACTCTGTACCTGCTCTTCGACGGCGCCGAGCCGTCAACCGCAGGGTACATCTTCCCGAACTATCGGCCGCTCCCACTGAAAGAAGCGGGGAAGACACAACAAATGTTGCTCGACATCTGGGCGCGGGTTGGAGAGGAAGCAAATGCCTTGGACGAACGCGAGAAGAGGTCGCCTCTTTACTTGAATCTGCGCGCCGTCCACGAAGCTTACAGCGGTACTCTTGCGCCCACGCCCCATCAACCGTACGACCCGGCACGTGCTGCAGCCGAAGAGGCCGGTACCAGGGTTTCTATGTTCATTTCATCCTTCCTCCCGGTCGCAGACGACGGTTCCGGCGACTTCCTGTTTATCGACCTCAGAAAGGGACGGCGGCACGGCTGCATAAGTGAATATTTCAAGGAGGAAGCCGATTGGCGCCCGGCGATTTGGCCATCTCTTGAAGCTCTTTTGGCTGACACTCTGTTGAGCCTGCGGACTGGCCAACCTGCGCTGTCCTTCACACCCACAGTTGCAGAGGGAGAGCTCCGGTGGGGAATATCTCCGGGACGTTGAGGTTCTCCCGGCCGCGTGTTGTCGGCACAAGGTCTGGAGTTCCGAATGATGGGACGAGGCACCCGAGCGGCGCTAGGATCTTTTCAGCAGGCGTCCGAACGGTTCCGGGGCTCAGAATGGAGAACTTGATATACATCGATCCGCCGCTGTGGCCGGCTCACGATACGCACTTTTCGCATCTGGTCTCGGACAGCTCACTGGCGGAACTGCACGCCTTCGCTGCCGCGGCCGGCATCCCGGACCGCGCGTTCGACGGCGACCACTACGATGTGCCGGAGCGCAGGTTTGATGACCTGGTGGCCGCGGGCGCCGTACCGGTGGAAGCCCGGATCCTGGTCCGCAAGCTCATCGCCAGCGGCCTGCGAATCCCTGCCCGGCAGCGGAGCAAGTCCCTGAAAGTGCCGCTCCTGAACCGCTGGGAAAGCATCATGCCCGGCCACGATGCCCTCTTCCTGGACCTTCTGGACCGGTGGGGCGAGGAGCACCGCAGGTACCACGGGCGCACCCACCTGCTGGCTGTCCTTGAGGCCTTGGACCTGCTCACCGACCCCGCCGATCCGCCGCGGACCGTGCTGCTGGCGGCGTGGTTCCATGACGCCGTGTACCGCGGGGTCGCGGGCCAGGACGAGGAGGAATCCGCCCGGCTGGCCGAGGTCCGGCTGTCCGGGACGGGGCTGCCGCCGGCCGAGGTGGCGGAGGTGGCGCGGCTGGTGCTGCTGACGTCGGACCACCGTCCGGAACCAGGGGACGACGACGGCGCCCTCCTCTGCGACGCGGACCTTTCAGTCCTCGGCGGCGAACCGGAGGCATACGCCCGGTACGTGGCCGCCGTCCGGGAAGACTACGCGCACGTGGGCGACGCCGACTTCGCGGCCGGACGCGCCGCCGTCGTCCGTCACCTGCTGGAACTGGACCCGCTCTTCCATAGCCAGCGGGCACGGGAGCTGTGGCTGGACGCCGCGCGCCGGAACCTCCGGGGCGAGCTCGCCTGAGTGCCGCTTAGCGGTAGGCCGTGATGAACGGCCTGTCGGTGGGCACGATCTGCTTGCCCAGCGGCATCAGGCTCACCGGGATGAGCTTCAGGTTGGCGATGGCCAGCGGGATGCCGATGATGGTGACCGCCATGGCGAAGGCCGTCACCACGTGGCCGATCGCGATCCAGATGCCGGCAACCACAAGCCAGATGACATTGCCCAGCAGTGAGAACACGCCTGTCCCGCCCGGCTTGTCCACCACCATCCGGCCGAAGGGCCACAGGGTGTACGCCGCGATCCGGAACGAGGCGATGCCCCAGGGGATGGTCACGATGAGCAGGCAGCAGATAACGCCCGCCGCGAAGTAGCCCAGGGCCAGCCAGAATCCGCCGAAAACGAGCCAGATGATGTTGAGCAGTGTCTTCATCTGTCCATTGTGCCCTGCAGGGTCTGACAAAGAGATCGGGGTATGCCCTGATTGTCCCCTGAGTTCTACCGGTAAGGGGCAACCGGAGCGTTCGGTCAGGCTTTGGCTGCCTTCACAAAAGCCCGGATCTTATCCAGGTCCTTGACCCCGCGCGACGCTTCCACTCCTGAGGAGACATCGACGCCCCAGGCGACTGCCGCTGTGGCGGCCTGGCTGACGTTCTCCGGATCAAGGCCGCCGGCCAGCAGCCAACGGCGCCCCGTCAAAGCCGGAATGGCCGCCACGGAGCCGTAGTCCCAGGCTTCCCCGGATCCCGGCACGGCGGCATCGATGAGGAGGAGTTCCTCACCCCAGTTGCCGAACGCTTCCGGCGCGGCACTCATGGTGACGGCGCGGATCAGCTTCATCCCGGCGTCGTGCACTGTTTTGACGTCCTCCGCCGTACGCTCCCCGTGCAGCTGCACCCACTCAAGTCCGGCGGCGCGGGCAATGGCCACGGCGTCCGCGGCGGGTTCATCCCGGAACACTCCGACGGCGGCGACGCCCTCAGGAACGCCGCCCAGCAGGGCAGCAGCCTGCGGCGGCGACACGACCCGGGGGCTCGCGGTGAGGACAAACCCGACGGCGTCCGCCCCGGCATTAACTGCTTCGTGGACAGCTTCAGGCGTACTGAGCCCACACACTTTAACGAACATTCCCGGCTCCTTCAGGCAGTCTTCGCGATGTCCCCCGGGAGGACACTAGCAGGGATTGCCCGCGGGACGGATTCCTCGGGTGGCGGCCACCACGCGCGCCACCATGGTCCGTCCGGACTGCTCAAAGGCGCCGTCCCCAACCTGGTTCGCCCAGACCACCGTGCCGACGGCCTGGTTCAGGTTCTCCAGACGCCACAGGTCGGCATCCTCAGGCCCCATGGTCTTTCCCAGACCGTCATAAAACGCGGCTTCGAGCCCGGGTCTGCCAACAAACTGCTGATGGCTGAGCCGGACGAGGTCGTGCACCCACGGACGCGCGTCGGCCCGGCCAAAATCGATGACTTTGATCTGCCCATGGTCGTACAGCCAGTTGCGCGGCTGATAATCGCCGTGCGTGGAGACCAGCTGCACCGCCCCCGGCCGCAACGCGCCAAGCTCCTGCGCGAGACTGGTGAGCTGCCCCTCCGGCACGAGCCCGCGTGCACAGTCCAGCCACGACCAGGTCTTGGCGGTCAGGGCCTTGGCATAGTGCCTGGACTCACCGGCCGGCCGGTGGATCCGTGCCAGCAGCGATCCAGCCTGCCGGTACGTTTCGGGGTCATCCTCGGCGGGAGTTCCTTCCACCAGCGTCCCCGGCAGGAACCCTGTCACCGGGATCCCGGCCTCGGCCGAAGCGTGCCGCAGGTCAGGGACCCGGCCGGTCAGGTGTGTGCCGCCGGCGGCTGCAGGCGTGGCGCCGTGGGCCGCAATTTCGCGGCGGATGTGGTGGCTGGTGGTGCTCGCCTTGACGATGAGTTCCTCGCCGGAGACCGTCCGGACGTGGAGGACGGTGGTGTCCTGCAGGGGCCAGCTGTAATCCCGCACCACGCTGAAGGAACCAAGCCAGGCCGCCAGGAGCCGGGCTTGTTCTTCCGTGATCCGCTTGCGCATCCACCCAGCATGCCACGCACCCGGGCAGCCTGCCGGGCGAACCTGCCCAACGAACTAGGCTGGACGAATGGAGATCATCCGCTTCGCAGAACTCAGGTCCGAACCGTGGCGCAACGGCGGCGGGGTATCCCGCGAACTGGCCAGCCATCCCAAGGCAGCTTCGGCGCAGGACGGCGCCTGGGACTGGCGCGTCAGCATCGCCGATGTCACCAAGGCCGGGGATTTCTCGGCATTCCCCGGCATGGAGCGGGTGCTGACCGTGGTGGACGGCGAACTGCTCCTGCTCACCCTTGACGGCGCCGAGCATCCCCTGGAAAAGTACCGGCCCTTCAGATTCTCCGGTGACGCGGCTGCGCACGGCGCCCTGCCAACCGGCGATATCCGGGACCTCAACGTCATCACCCGCACCGGTTCCTTCAAGGGCTTCACGTCCATCATCGAACTGTCCAAGAAGCGCGCGCATCCGGTCTTCGCGGGCCAGCTCGCCGTGCTGTTGCAGGGGCAGGCCACGGTCAGCCCGGGCGCTGCGGGGGCTTCCGGCGCTGCGGAAGATGCCGACGCTGCGGATGCTTCCGACGCTGCGGGGGCTTCCGACGGTTCCGGTACTGCGGAAGCGTCCGCACCCGAGGCACTCAACCGTTATGACGCCGTCGTCGGTTCCGATACCCGCTCCCCCGAGATCCTGGGCCGCGGCTTCCTGGCCGTGGTGTCGATCGACCGCGTGGCGGGCTAAAGGTGGGTCCCGCCACCCCAACTGGGTAGCACTATGTGTCGTTTTGAGGGCCCAAAACGACACATAGTGCTACCTACTTGCCCGGGCACCCGCCGTCGCGGTTTGCTACCCTGAAAAGCAAGGCCCTGCAAACGGGCCTCCGGACGACGGTTCAGTACCCGGCACGCGACAAGACTGGCCAAAGGATCTGTCATGTCGTGGTTAATCCTCATTCTTTCCGGGTCGCTGGAGGCCGTCTGGGCAGCGGCCCTGCACCGGACCTTCGAATCAACAGGCCGGCGCCGCATCGTCCCCGCCGTCCTCTTCCTGGCCTCGGTCCTCGCCAGCATGGCCGGCCTCGCCCTCGCCATGCAGTCCATCCCCACCGGTACCGCGTACGCCGTCTGGGTGGGTGTGGGCGTGGTGCTGACCTCCGCGTACGCCATGGTCACCAAGGCAGAACGTCCGACGACGGCGCGCCTCCTGCTGCTCACCGGCATCGCCGCGTGCGTGGTTGGCCTGAAGGTGGTGGCGTGATGAGCACGCGTTCCGTTGCGTGGCTGCTGCTGCTTGGCTCTGCCCTCCTTGAGGCTGTCTGGGCCACCGCGTTGGGGCTGTCCAACGGTTTCACGGTTCCCCTGCCCACCGTGGTTTTCGCGGTGGCGTCCACGCTGAGCATGATCGGGCTGGGCCTGGCCATCCGCAGCATTCCGCTCGGCACCGCGTACGCCGTCTGGGTGGGAATCGGGGCGGCGTTGACGGTTGGCTGGGCGATGGCCACCGGCGTCGAGCCCTTCAGCCTGCTGAAAGTGCTGTTCATCGCCGGGATTGTGGGCTGCGCCGCGGGGCTGAAATCGTTGCCCGCTGATGCGAAGGGCGGCGCTGACCTGGCGGCCGCCCCCAGGCCCCCTGCTGAGTCTTCCCGTTCTTGACGCCGGACGTCGCGAGGCCCGGCGCCCGGGCTAGGCTTTTGCCATGGATTCCCCCGAAATCTTTGCGGCGATCGGCGCCCTGAGGCACAGGCTCGATGGCGGCCACCGCACCCTGCTGGGCATCACCGGGGCGCCCGGCTCGGGCAAGTCCACGTTCGCCGCCCGCCTGCAGCAGGAGTTTGGCCCTGAGGTTGCCGTGGTGGTGCCGATGGACGGCTTCCATCTGGGCAACGCCATCATCGATGGGACACCGCTGCGGCAACGCAAGGGTGCCATGGACACGTTCGACGTCGGCGGCTACCTGTCCCTGTTGCGGCGCCTGGTGCGGCGGGACGAGGAAGTGGTTTACGCGCCGGAGTTCCGACGCACCCTGGATGAACCCGTGGCCGCGTCCATCGCCGTCCCCGCCTCAGCTTCCTTGGTGATCACCGAGGGGAACTACCTGCTCGCGGACACGCCTGAGTGGAAGGACGTCCGGGCACAGTTGGACGAGGTCTGGTTCATGGACACGCCACCCGCGGTCAGGCTGGCCCGGCTGGTGGGCCGGCATGTGGAGTTCGGCATGGAACGCGGCGCCGCGGAAGCCTGGGCTTCGGGTCCGGATGCGGCAAACGCACGGCTCATCGAAGCCACCCGCCCCGCGGCGGACCGGATCATCCCGTGGGCCTGATTTCCCGGCGTCGAACGGCGAGATCCCGGCGCTAAGACGGCGCCGGAGCGGCGAGATCCCGCCCCTCGATGAGCGGCACCCCGGAATACTGACGCCACACACGGGGTTCTTGGCTGACACACGCACCAGCACACTGCAGGATTCCTCAAGGAACGGAGCACGCGCATGACCGCACCATCAGTTCACCTTGGCGACGGCCTCAACGTCAGCCCCCTGGGCTTCGGCGGCATGGCCCTCACGCCCGTGTACGGCGATGTTGACCAGGACGAGGCCCTCAGGACCCTGCACCATGCCGTGGACGCCGGGGTCAGCTTCATTGACACCGCGGACATCTATGGCGGGGGCGGTAATGAGGAACTCATCGCGAAATTGCTCAAGGAAAGGCGTCAGGAGGTTCAGCTCGCCACCAAGTTCGGCCTCGTGGGCACCCCCACGGACGGCTACACGGACATCCGGGGCGACGCCGCCTACGTCCGGCAGGCCGTGGACGCCAGCCTCAAGCGCCTCGGCACGGACGTGATCGACCTCTACTACATGCACCGCCGTGACCTCCGCGTTCCGATAGTGGAAACCGTGGAGGCCATGGCGGGGCTTGTGCAGCAAGGCAAGGTCAAACACCTTGGCCTGTCTGAGGTGACCGCACAGGAGCTGGCTGAAGCCCACGCGGTCCATCCGATCGCCGCAGTCCAAAGCGAATGGTCCATCTGGAGCCGCGACGTGGAACGCAACGTTGTTCCTGCCGCCGCCGGACTGGGCGTGGGTTTTGTGCCGTATTCGCCCCTGGGCCGGGGATTCCTCACCGGCACCGTGGACGCTTCCAGCCTCGGAGCAAAGGACTTCCGACGCCGGATCCCCCGTTTCGCAGCGGATGCCGCGGACGCGAACCAGGCCGTGGTGGCGGCGGTCCAGGCCGTGGCCACGGAACTGTCCGCTACCCCGGCGCAGGTAGCGCTCGCATGGCTGCTGGCCCAGGGAAAGCGGTTGGGGCTGCCGGTGGTCCCCATCCCCGGCACGCGCAAAACGCACCGGATCGATGAAAACCTGGGTGCCCTCGCCCTCGACCTGACCCCGACGCAACTGAACGCGCTGGATCAGGCCGCGGACGCCGTCGTCGGTTCCCGCTCGGCGGATCCGGGCTGGGTGTCCGAGGGGCGTGAATAAACTGGTGCCCATGGACACGCTCATTCACGACTTACGGGACATCACCATCCGCCGGATATCGGTCAGCGAGATGGATAACAATGTTTACCTGCTGACCGCCAAGGAGTCCGGGGCGCAGCTGCTGATTGATGCCGCGGATGACCTTCCGGCCATCCAGGCGCTGCTGCGGGACGCTGCCGCGGACACCGCCGCAACGCCCACACTGAAACTGATTGTCACCACGCACCAGCACTGGGACCACGTCCGCGCGTTGCCTGCCCTGGTGGAAGCGACCGGTGTGCGGACAGCGGCCGGGACAGACGACGCCCCGGAGCTGCCGGTGAAGGTGGATGTCCTGCTGGACCACGGGAGCGTGGGCAACTTCGAAGGTTTCGACGTGACTGCCGTGCACCTGCGAGGGCACACCCCCGGCTCAGTGGCCCTGGTCTACCAGGATCCGGCCGGGCCCGCCCACATCTTCTCCGGGGATTCACTCTTCCCCGGCGGCGTGGGCAACACCCAGAAGGATCCGGAACGGTTTAACCAGCTGATCAGCGACGTCAGCGAGCGGCTGTTCGATGTTTACCCGGACGACACCGTGGTGCACCCCGGCCACGGCAATCCCACCACCCTCGGCGCGGAACGCCCGCACTTGGAAGAGTGGCGCGCCCGCGGCTGGTAAACAGCGTTAAACCACGCATCGAGTGCTGCGTAACTGCCGTTATGAACCTTCTAAACGGCGTTTACGCAGCACTCGATGGTGTTTGAGCCGGGGCCCACGACCGCCGGGTTCCCTGACCGAGCTTGCGAGGTTAGGGGGCGGTTGGGGAGCTAGCGGCTGCGGCGATCGTTTGAAGCCGGAGCCGACGCGCGGCGGGGGCCGCTGCGGGCCGGACGGCCTTCGCCGGAACGGCCGTTGCCGCCGCCTGCGTAGGAGCCACCGGACGTGCCACCGGTGTTGGAGGACCAGACAGCCTTGTTGCCGCCGGCTGCACCCGCGCCTGCGGAGCGCTGGCCTGACCCGCCGGTCCGGGCACCTGCGCCTGCGCCGGCAGTGCGGGCGCCGGCTGCGCGCTGGCCCGTTGCCGGACGGCCGTTGCGCTGTCCGCCGGACGACGCCGGGCGGCCGGAGGAAGCCGGACGTCCGGTTCCGCCGCGGGGAGCGTCGCTGCGGGTGATGCGGGAATCGGTGCGACCCTCAGTGCTGCGTCCGTCTGAACCGCGGCCAGCCGATGCACGGCCACCTGCCCCGGGGACGTCGTTGCGGTGCGTCGACGCAGTGGTGCCACGGGCGTTGCGGCGTGCAGCTGCGGCCGCAATGGCGCGGTCCTCATTCTGCTCGGCTACGCGATCAAACGCGGCGCGTGCCTCGGTCCGTCCTTCGTAGGCCACCGCGCGGCGCTCGGCACGGGGCAGATCGGTGCGGGGAGCCTCGGTGGAGACACGTCCGCGTCCGCCACGTCCACCGCGGCCGCCGGCCGTCGGAGCGGCCTGGCCACTGCGGCGGGCGCGCTTGCGCTCGGCGTTGGCACCGGTGGAGGCGCCGCCGCCCTGCTGCTTGGCCTTGGTGGCCAGCAGTGCCGCACGGGTGCGGGGATCGATCTTGTCGGCCATTTCGCCCACGAGTTCAGCAACCAGCGGGGAGTTGGCGGTGACACGCTCGAAGTTGACCTCGACGCCGGCAGCCTTCATGAGCTTCTTGACGTCGGACTGCTGCTCCGGGAGGGTCAGCGTAACCACGGTGCCGTCCGAACCTGCGCGGGCGGTACGGCCTGAGCGGTGCAGGTATGCCTTGTGCTCTGTGGGCGGATCGACGTGGATGACCAGCTCGACGTCGTCCACGTGGACGCCGCGGGCGGCGACGTCGGTGGCCACCAGGACGCGAACTTCACCGGAGGAGAACTCAGCCAGGTTGCGGTCACGGGCGTTCTGCGAAAGGTTGCCGTGCAGATCGACGGCGGGGATCCCGGCGTCGGTCAGGGTCTTGGCGAGCTTGCGGGCGTGGTGCTTGGTCCGCATGAAAAGTACGCGGCGGCCGGCACCGGAGGCGAGCTCGACAAGAACCTGCTTCTTGACGGTCTGATCGTTGACCACCAGCACGTGGTGCTCCATGGTGGTCACCGCTGCCTGCGGGTCATCCACCGAGTGGGTCAGCGGGTTGGACAGGTAGCGCTGGACGATCTTGTCCACGCCGTTGTCCAGGGTGGCGGAGAACAGCAGGCGCTGGCCCTGGCTGGGGGTCATGTCCATGAGCTTCTTGACCACGGGCAGAAAGCCGAGGTCGGCCATGTGGTCGGCCTCGTCCAGGACGGTGACCTCAACGGCTTCGAGGGTCAGGATGCGCTGGCGGATGAGGTCCTCCAGGCGGCCCGGGCAGGCAATGACGATGTCGACGCCGGCGCGCAGGGCCTTTTCCTGACGGGCCTGGGAGATGCCGCCGTAGATCACGGTGGTGTTCAGGCCCATGGCCTTGGCCATCGGCTCGATGGTGGCATTGATCTGGGTGGCCAGTTCGCGGGTCGGTGCAAGGACCAGGCCCATGGGGCGGCCGGGCTTCCGGAAGTGCTTTGCTTCCCGCTCAGCGAGTCTTGCTACAAGCGGGATGGCGAAAGCGATGGTCTTTCCGGAGCCGGTACGGCCGCGGCCCAGGACGTCGCGTCCGGCCAGGGTGTCCGGGAGGGTCTTGACCTGGATGGGGAATGGCTCAACGATTCCCTGGGCTGTGAGGGTCTCGGCAAGTTCTTTGGGCGTGCCGAGGGCAGCAAAAGTAGTCATAGATTCAAGGTCTTTCAGGCGGTATCCAGGTGGATATCGGCCCCCGATGCCGGTTGGCTCAAGGGTTTCGCCGAAGAAAATTCAGGTGATCAACCGGGCTGCTGCCCATATCGGGGCGGCTGACGGGACCAAATGGAACGCGTTCATCGACGCAGGATGTGCCTCTCACATGAAAAAACCCGCTTCCCAAACAATTGGGACTCCACACATCAGGGAATCCACAGATCCGGGAGCAAGCGGGCATCACTGCACATCAAGTTCCCTAAGCATAGCATCCCGTCGGCCGGAGCCCCGATTCCTGCCCGGCGCACCCGCCCATGTAGGTAGCGCTATGTGTCGTTTTGACCCCTCAAAACGACACATAGCGCTACTCAGTTGGGGGGATGCGCCGCCCGGACCGTTGCCTTCCACGCCGGGCCGGGGCAGGCTTGGGGCATGACTGCACAGGGCGAGGGCCATCACCACGGAACGCACGACGGCGACACCCGCCAAGGCGACCAGCGGCAGCAAAGCGCCGCTGAGGCCTGGGACGAAAGATACGGCAGCAAGCCGCAGATCTGGAGCGGCAAACCCAACGCCCAGCTGGTCCGCGAAGGCGACGGGCTGCGGCCGGGCAAGGCACTTGACCTGGGATGCGGCGAGGGCGCCGACGCCATCTGGCTCGCGCAGCGGGGCTGGACCGTCACCGCCGTCGACGTTTCCGCCGTGGCCCTGGAACGCGCGGCGAGGCACGAACAGGACGCCCTGGACCGCGAGAGCGTGCATGCCGGCCCCGGCGCCATTGCCAGCCGCATCCACTGGGAACAGTGCGACCTGGAAGCGTGGCACCCCACCGAGAAGTACGATCTCGTGTCCTCCCATTTCCTGCACGGTCCCCAGCTGGTGTGGCCGACGGCACTGCGGACCGCGGCTGCCGCGGTCAAGCCGGGCGGCACGCTGCTGATTGTGGGTCACCACCCCCACCGCCTGCCGCCGTGGGGAAACCACACCCACCCGGACATGTTCTACTCCCCGGAGCAGCTCGTGCAGGAGCTTGGCATCAAGTCCCCTGACTGGCAGGTGGAGGTCAGCACCACGCGGGACCGGCCGGCCACGGGCCCGGACGGCCAGGAGGTCGTGATCGCCGATACCGTGCTCCGCGCCACCCGCCTCGCCTGACTACTGAGGCGGCCGCGCCGCCTTCCCGGCGCTCCCCACCCGCGGCGCCACGGCCACCGCGGCGACGGCGAGCACGGCCGTCAGGGCGAACACTCCCGCGAACGATTCCGCCGTCGTCGTAAATGCCGCGAAGACGATTCCGGTGGTAGCCAGGGAGAGCGCGCCGCCCAGCGAATCCCCGATGGACATGGCCGAACTGTTGAAGCCCTCGTTCTCCTTCGTGGACAGCGCCAGTGTCATGACACTGAGCCGCGGATAGAGCAGCCCCATGCCGCCGCCGGCGAAGGTCCAGCCGGCAATCGCGACGACGGCAGGCCAGTGGAGTGCCGCCGTCGCCAGCGTGAGCATGATGGCGGCCAGCACCAGCAGTGAGCCGATGCGCACGGCGGCTCGGTGCTGCAGCCGGCCGCCGAGCCGGCCCTGGATGGCGGCGGCACCGGCCCACGCCACCGCACCTGCGGTCAGTGCCAGTCCGGCGAACGTCGGCGCAAATGCGTATTGGTCGATCAGCAGGTAGGGCAGGTAGACCTCGGCACCGAAAAACGAAGCGGCGGCCAGCCCGCGCGTCAGGATCACACTCGGCAGGCCGCGGCGTGCGAGCAGCGTTCCCCGGGGCACCAGCGGGCGCACGGCAATCAAGGCAATGACAACGGCGGCCGCGGCCAGGAGCGCCGGGGTTGCGGGGAAGCCCGCAACGGTCACGTCCGCGGAGAGGTTCAGGCCCAGGACGGCGAGCGCGGCGAGCGCAGCCCAGGCGATCCGGCCCACGGCCCAGGGCGGGAGGGTTGCCTGTTCGGGCTGGCCGTCCATGCCGCGGAGCACCGGGACGATCATGACCAGCGCAGGCACCACCAGCCCCACCACGCCGAGGAACACCCAGTGCCAGCTCAGGACCTGCGCCACGATGCCTGCCGCGAAGGGCCCCACCAGCGACGGAATGACCCACGCGGCGGAGAAGGCGGCGAAGATGCCCGGGTGCAGGGTTGCAGGGTAGACCCGGGCCACCACCACATAGAGCGCCACGGTCAGGGCCCCGCCGCCCAGCCCCTGCACCAGCCGGCCCGCCACCAGCACGGGCATGGACACGGCGGTGCCGGCGATGATCAGGCCCAGCATGAACAGGGCCACGGAGGCGTAAAGCGGCAGGGTGGGTCCCCGGCGGTCGGACCAGTTGCCGGCCGCCACCATCCCGATAACCCCGGTGGCCATGGGCCCGGCAAAGGCCAGCGCGTACAGGCTGGCGCCGTTCAGCTCGCGGCTGACCACGGGCATGATGGTGGTCACCGCCAGCGATTCGAACGCCGCCAGGAACACCAGGGAGCACGCGCCGATGGTCACCCACAGGTACGGCCGCTGCAGGATCCCGGCGGTGGTCCCCGTTGAGGGGAGGGTGGAGTCTCGCACGTTTCAGCGTACCGCCAGGGCCTCCTGCACACTCTCCGCCACGGCCCGGGCCCCCGCCTTGCCCATGACAATCGTGTAATGGTTGACGTCCGGCACCTCCCGGACGCGGAGGGTCGGCAGCTTCTCCGCCCAGTCCTCAAGATAGCCGGGCGAGTACAGGGCGGCGGGCTCGTTGAGGAGGCCGCGCGGCGCCCGGAGCACCTGGGCGTCGACGGCCAGCTCATCCAGCGCCTTAAGGAGCGATGCGCCCCGGTGGAGCTCGGCGGTGTCCTCCGCCATGGCCTCGTAGCGGGTGGCCGGCTTCAGGTCCGGCTCCTCCCCCGTCAGGTCGTAGTCCACATAGTCCTCCACCAGCGGGGTCCAGTCCGCGCTGAACGCCGGGTGCTGCCGCCAGAAGGACCGGTAGACCTCACGGCTGGGGAACGTGGAGTTCAGGCGTTCGGCGGCCGGCCCCAGTACTGCGGCCACCACGTCCTCGTCCGAGATTCCGGCGGGCACCTGCAGCGGCAGCCCGCCGTCCACCAGGACCAGCGAACGAACCCGCTCGGGGAACAGGTTCGCGAGGACCAGCGCGGCAAAGGCGCCCATGGAATGCCCGACAACCACCACCGGCCCCGTGGTGAGCGCGGCCAGGACGGCGGCCAGGTCCTGCGCATGTGTGGGCATCCCGTAAGGCCCGGGCAGCATGTTGCTGCGGCCGCGGCCCCGCAGGTCGGGAGCGATGATCCGGACCCCGGGCAGGGCCTCGGCCAGGTACGGCCATGCCTTATGCGAGGCCGTAACGCCGTGGACGGCCAGGATGGTGGGCGCCACGGGATCGTCCGGGCCCCACAGTGCGGTGTGCAGGGTGCCGCCGCGGACCTCGACGTCGGTGGTCCGGTAGCCGGTGCCGTTGGCTGCTTGCGTCATGGGGCTTTCCCTTCCTGGAGCGGGGTGGAATCTGGGGTGGGCGCGAGGGCCCGTTCGATGAACTGCATCATTTCCTCGAACACGTCCTCCGGAACGTCCGGACGGGCGCCCGGGACCGGATCGGTGCCTTCTTCATCCCAGAGCACCCAGCGCATGCCGATCAGTTCACCGATGCCCATCAGCGCCCAGGCGGCAACAGTGGGATCCATGTCCCGGACCTCGCCGGTGAGCTGGGCAGCCTTAAGTCCGGCAATGTAGCCGTCCACAATGCGCGTGTAGTGCAGCCGCAGGGCGCCGGGGGAAACGAACTCGGCCTGGCGGATGATCCGGTACAGCGCCGGGTGCTGCGCCGTGAACCGGAAGAACGCCCGGAAGCCGGCACGTTCGGCCTCAATCCGGGTACCGGCGTTGCGGGCGGCGTCGGTCATGGCATGCCGGACCCGCCGGTTGAGGTCCTCCACCACCTCGTCAAAAATGGCCTGCTTGCCGTCGAAGTACAGGTAAAAGGTTCCGAGCCCGACGCCGGCCTCTTCAGTGATCTTGACGATCGAGGCTTCGTGATAGCCCACGGAGGCAAACACCGCTTCGGCGGCTTCCAGCAGTTTGGCTTTGGTCCGGGTGCCCCTGGCGGTGCGTGGCTGGGCGCTCATGGCCGGCCGCCTTCCGCGTGCGCAGCCGGTGCGCGGCCGGCGAGTTCCTGCCGCAGCCTGGCGCGCAGCACCTTGTTCAGCGCCGTGCGGGGCAGGGTCCCGACCATCGAGATGGTGGCGGGGACCTTGACGGCGGACAGCTGGGCGGCACAGTGCTCGAGCAGTTCCTGCTCATCCGTGGCCATACCGGCGCGCACCACCACAAAGGCCGCTCCGGTTTCGCCCCAGCGCTCATCCTGGACACCCACGACGGCGGCCTGTGCCACGGCGGGGTGGGCCAGCAGGACCGCCTCAACCTCGGCCGGGGCAACGTTTTCGCCGCCGGAAATGTAGATGTCCTTGAGCCGGTCCACCACCCGGATGTACCCGTCGGCGTCGCGTTCCACCAGGTCACCGGTGTGCAGCCAGCCGCCGGCGAGCACGGCCGCCGTCGCGGCAGGGTCGCGGAAATATCCGGCGAACACGCCGGGTCCTGCCACCAGCAACTCGCCGGTGGCGGCGCCGTCGAGCACTTCGCCGGTGACCGGATCGGCAACCGCGACGGCCACGTGCGGGTACGCCTTGCCGGAGTAGCCCACCATTCGTTCGGCGTCCTCGTTGGCCAGGCACAGCACGTTGGGCGAGGCCTCCGTGAGCCCGTAACCCTGGCTAAGGGCCACGCCCCGGCGGTGCCAGATCCGCAGCAGCGGCGCCGGCATGGGCGCGCCGCCCACCACGGCATGGCGCAGGTTGCTGAGGTCGCTCTGTGCGAAGTCCGGGTGCTCGGCCAGCATCCGGTACTGGGTGGGGACGCCCATCAGCATGGTCACCCGGCGCTCGGCGATGAGTTGGAGCACCCGGCCCGGTTCGAAACCCCGTTCCAGGACCACTGTGGCACCGGCCCACCAGGCCAGCAGCGGCTGGATGTTCCAGCCGCCCACATGGAACTGGGGCAGGACGGCCAGGACAACGTCGGTGCTGGCCATGTCCAGGGTCCGGGAGAGCGAGAGGTTCGTCCAGAAGCAGTTCGCGTGGGTCAGCACGGCGGCCTTGCTGGCCCCCTCGGTGCCGGAAGTGAAGATCATCAGGAGGGCGTCGTCGTCGCGCACTGCCCTGGCGGGTTCCGCTGGAACCATCTCCGGGCGGAGCAGGCGCGTCGGTGCGGGCACGGACTTTTCGACGCCGCCGGGGCCGGGCGCCGCGGTCCGTGGCGGTTGGGGCAGCAGCGAGCACGCCGCGGCGGCCAGGGCGTCCAGGTCATCTTCCACCAGCAGCAGCTGCGGATCCGCCAGGCCAAGCTGGGCGGAGAGTTCGCGGGGCGAGAGCCGCCACGAGAGCGGCACCAGCACCAGCCCGGCCTTGGCGCAGGCGAAGAAGGCCACCACGTGGTCCGAGCTGTTGCCGGTCAGGGTGGCGATCCTGTCGCCAGTAACGTAACCGGCGGCCCGGAATGCTGCCGCGAGGTTGGCCGCCCGCCGTTCCAGTTCGGCGTAGGTCAGGGTGAGCCCGCGGTCGTCGATGGCGATCCGGTGCGGCGTGGCGAGGCTGCGGTCCGTGGTCCAGCGGCCCAGGGTGTGCAGCCCGTCCGCGTGGCCCGGCCCGCTGGTGCCGGTCATGCGGCCTCCTCCAGGATTTCCCGGGACTTCTGTACCCGGTCCCCGCCGCGACGGCTGCGGCGCTGTGCCAGCCGCTGGGCGGTTCCCGTCAGGCCGCCGGGGAGGAAAAGCACCACCAGAACGAACAGGGTACCGAGGATGAACAGCGGTTCTGACAACGGCACCCGCAGGATGTCCGGGAGCGCATCGATCGCGTCAGAGTTCGCCAGCGCCGTGAGCCGCTGGTCCAGGATGGTGTAAAAGACGCCGCCGATCACCGCGCCCCAGCGTGAGCCCACCCCGCCCAGGACCACCATGACCAGCAGGGTGATGGTGAGGTCGGCGGACACGGCCCGGGGCACGGCGCCGCTTTGCAGCAACAGGAAGACCATGCCGATGATGCAGACCAGAACGGCGGAGACCACAAAGATCAGCAGTTTGACCAGATAGGGCTGCAGGCCGAGTATGCGGACGCGGAGCTCGTTCTCCCGGACGGCCGCCGCAACATGGCCGGCGCGCGAGGACTGGACCCACGTGACAATGATGAACACGGCCACCAGGACAGCCAGCGCCAGCCAGTAGAGGTTGCGGGTGTTGACCACTCCCACCAGGAACGCCGGCAGGTTGTCCGTGCGCAGTGTGAGGCCTTCATCGCCACCGGTGACGCCTTCCGGATTCCTCCCGACCACCACCGATCCGGCCTGCGCGAAGGCCAGGGTGACCATGGCGAACGGGATGCCGCTGACCCGCAGGCTGATGCTGCCCACCACATGGGCCAGCACAATCACCACCAGCAGCGTCAGGCCCATGGCCGGCAGCAGCGGGATGTCCAGGTTCTGCAGGATGATGGCCAGCCCGTAGACGCCGGCGCCGAAGTACAGGGCATGGCCGAAGGAGAGCAGCCCGGCGACGCCCAGCAGCAGGTGGTACGTGAGGGCGGCAGCGGCCATCAGCATGCACATGGCCAGCAGCTGCAGCGACCCCGGCGTGTAGGTCGGCCCGGGCAGCACGCCGGGCAGGGACAGATTGAGCAGCGGCAGCAGGACCAGCAGGACAATTCCCGCAATTCCGACGGCGGCGCCCACCACCCTGCCGCGGGTGAGGCGCGGGCGCGGGCCACCGCCGTCGGCTGCGTTGCGGCGGGACGTAGCCGGCCCCGCGGGATTGCCGCTGGTGTCCTGGGTTTCGGTGGCGTCGGTTTCGGTGGTCATGAGGTTCTCCCGAGCAGGCCGGAGGGACGGAACAGCAGCACAAGCGCCAGGGCCAGCACCACAACGAAGTCGCCGGTGCCGCCGAGGTAGAAGTTGGCGAACTGCTGCAGCACCGCGACAGCCACGGCGGCGATGGCCGCGCCGGTCAGGGAGCCGAGTCCGCCGATGACGGTGACGATGAAGGCGAAGATCAGCAACGAGCCGCCCAGCAGCGGGGACACGTAGCCGAAGTAGTGGGACGCCAGGACCCCGCCCAGGCCCGCCGCGGCGCCGCCGATGGTGAACACGAGGGTGAAGGCTTTGCGGACGTCGATGCCGAGCGCGGTGACCATGGACCGGTTCTCCACGCCGGCCCGGATGATCATGCCGTAGCGGGTGTTCTTCAGGAAGAAGACCAGGGCCAGCAGCACCAGGACGGCGGCGATGATGCAGATGAACCGGTCGTTGGGGATGCGGGCACCCAGGATTTCGGTGGTTTCCTTGAACCAGGCAGGGCCCTGGATGAACACGGGGTCGGTGCCCCAGATGCCGTCAAAGAGGGCCACCGCGGCGAGCGAGAGGCCCACCGTGATCAGGACCTGCTCGATGTGCCGCTGGTAGAGCCGGCGGATGAGGACGAACTCGGTGAACGCGGCGAACACGGCTCCGGCCACCGCCCCCGCCAGCAGGGACAGCAGGAACGTCCACCAGTTGTCGGCGCCGGTGCGGCGGGCGATTTCCCAGCCGGTGAAGGCGCCTAGGGTGAGGAACGCGCCGTGGGCAAAGTTCAGCACGCCCATCAGTCCGTAGATCAGGGACAGGCCGGCGGCCACCAGGAAATAGAGGGCTCCAAGGCCGAGCCCGGTGAACAGCAGGAGGACCACGGTGCTCACAGGGCTGCTCCCTTCTCTGCCGGCGCGGCGGGGGGTGCCGGGGGTGCCGGGGGTGCCGTCTCGGTGGAGACGCCCAAGAGCCGGTGCGTCAGCGCGTCATCGTTGAGGAACTCCAGCGCATTTCCGGTGTGGACCACGCGGCCGCCGGAGAGGACCACGGCACCTTCGGCGAGCCGGCGGACCACCTGCAGGTTCTGTTCCACCAGCAGGATGGGGACGGTCCTGGCCGCCTCGGCGAGGGTTTCGGCCACTTCGGCAACGATCTTCGGGGCCAAACCCTTGGTGGGTTCATCCACAAGGAGGATTTTGTTGGTGTTCAGCAGGGCCCTGGCCAGCGACACCATCTGCTGCTGGCCGCCGGACAGCGTGCCGGCCATCTGGCCGGAGCGGGCCAGCAGGTCCGGGAAGAGGTCCTCCACGAGCTGCCGCCGCGGCGCGGCGTCGCGTTCGGCCAGCCGGAGGTTCTCGGCGACCGTCAGCTTGGAGAACACTTCGCGGTCCTCCGGGACGTAGCCCACGCCGCTGCGGATGATTTTGTAGGTTGGCTCCTTCTCCACCCGGACGCCGTCGAGTTCCACCAGGCCGCTGCGGTCGATCAGGCCGATGATGGCTTTGATGGTGCTGGTTTTTCCGACTCCGTTGCGGCCCAGGAGGGCCGTGATGCCGGTGGCCGGAACCGTGAAGGACACATCCTCCACCACCTGCTGGCCCGCGATGTGGGCGTTGAGTCCCTGGATCCGGAGGATGGGGGCGGTCATACGGGTTCTCCAAGGTAGGCACTTTGAACGGTGGGATCGGCCATCACGGCGTCGGGGCTGTCCAGGGCAAGGAGGCTGCCGTGGTGCATCACGGCCACCCGGTCCACCAGGCCCAGGACCACATCCATGTGGTGCTCCACCATCATCACGGTGCAGCCGCGGTCGCGGTGCATGCTGCGGATGATCGCGCTCAGCGACGGGACATCGCCCGAGGCGACGCCCGCCATCGGCTCGTCGAGAAGGACCACGGCAGGATTTGTCGCGAGGAGCACGGCGATTTCCACCTTGCGTTTCTCGCCGTGCGAAAGGTCCCCCGCCGCCGTCGTGAGCTGGCCGGTTAGCCCCACTTCGCTGATGGTGCCGCGGGCGATCCGGGTGGCTTCGTCCGACGCGGAGGGAAAGCGCAGGAGGTTGAAGCTGCCGCCCATCTTGGCCTGCGCGGCGAGGCGGACGTTCTCCAGGACGCTGAGCCGGGGAAACAGGTTGGAGGTCTGGAAGGTCCGCCCCAGCCCTGCCTTTGCCCTGCGGTGGATAGGCGCCGCCGTGATCTCCCTGCCGTTGAGGCTGATGCTGCCCTGGGTAGGCCGCAGCACCCCCGAGATCAGGTTGAACAGGGTGGTTTTGCCGGCGCCGTTGGGGCCGATCACGCCGATCATTTCGCCGGCGCCTACGGCGAAGCTCACATCCTGGAGGATGCGGGCACCGCCGATCTGCAGGCCGAGGCTGTCCACCGCGAGGGCAGGCAGGGCTAAGGCTGGGGCATCCATGGTTGGACCCTTCGTTGTGTCCGCCGGAGCGGCGGGCTTTCCTGAGCAGCGCGGGTTGTGAGCTGCACCGCGCCGGCGGCAGTCGGGCGGCGCTACTGCTTTTCCGGCGGTGTCACGTCGTCTGCGGGAACCACGGCGACGAGCTCGGGGGTCCAGACGCCGGCCTTCTGCACCAGCTTGGCCTGGTACATGTTCTGTTCAAGAACGTGGTCCGTGGCCCTGACGGTTTCCTTGCCCTTGGGGCCGTCGAAGGTGAAGCCTTCCAGCGCCTTGACCATCAGCTCAGTGGAATCCGCACCGCCCTCCTTGATGGCCTGGACAATCATCTGACCGGCGACGAAGCCGTCCGGGGTGAAGAGATCCGCCTTGTGGCCGGCCTTTTCGACGGCGGCGATCATCTTCTTTTCCACCTCCGTGCCGGAAGCGCCGGGGAAGTAATGGCTCAGGAAGCTGATCTTGGAGGTCGCCTCGCCGTACGCGCCGAACGTTGAAGCGTCGCCGAGTCCGGTTACCACCGGAGCCACATCGAAGGCGCCCTGCTGGCTGAGGGTCTGCCACATGGTGCCGGAGGTTGCCCCCGCCCAGGCCACAAAGATCATGTCCGGTTTGGCGTCGATGAGCTGGCGGGCGAAGGGGGTCAGTTCCTGCCCTTCAGGAACCAGGACAGCGTCAACCGTGGCGCCCTTGGCGCCGAGGACGGCTTTGACGGCCGCGACGTTGCCCTGGCCGAAGGCGTTGTCCTGCGCGAAGACCACCACCTTCTTGGCATTGGCATCGAGGAAGGAGCCTGCAGTTGCTACGTCCTGGAGGCTCTGGCGTCCCGAACGGAAGGTGTATTTGTTGATGCCCTGGATGGCGTCGGTGGCCGCGGGGCCGGAGATGTAGAGGACATTGTTCTGCGCGGCCTGTTCGGCCAGCTTCAGCGCGATGCCGGAGACCACCGTGCCGCCGATGATCTTGTAGCCCTTGCCGATCAAATCCTTGGCTGCCGTGACCGCTTTGTCCGGATCGCCGCCGTCGTCCGCGTAGGTCAGGTTGATCTGGGCGCCGTTGACTTCACCGGTGCCGCCGGTTGCGTAGTCGATTCCCGCCTGCAGGCCCTGGTAGTAGGTTTCACCGTAGGCGGCGAGGGGGCCGGTTTTGGAGTAGATGATCCCCACGTCCACCGGCTGGGCCTCGGCCTTGCCGGAGCCTGCAGGGGCGCTGGTGCCGGGTGTGGGGGCGCAGGAAGTGAGGGCCAGGCCCGTGGCCATAACGGCGGCGAGCAGGAACTTCTTTGTATCCTTCACGGGATGCCTTTCGTTGAATACCGCAAAATCTGAACGTGATGCGAGCGAAATCCGGAGTGAACCTGAAAGGTGATTCACGTTACGGCAAATCTAAGGCGCGGCTCATGGCCTGTCAAGGATTTCCGACCCGGCTTTGCTACGTTCCGGCAACGAAAGTGGTACGGAGCGAGGAATGGCTAGGCGCCGATGTACCTGTTTCGTCCGGCACGGTAGCCGAACACTGCGGCCAGCAGGCCCACCAGCAGGAAGAGCAGTCCGGCGGCCGTGAAGGATCCGGTGGCCTGGTGCAGCTGGCCCACCATCAGCGTGCCGGTGGAACCCACCCCGTAGCCCACGCCCTGCATCATCCCGGACAGATGCGCGGCGGTGTGCCCGTCGCGGGTCCGCAGCATGATCATGGTCAGGGCCACCGCGGTCAGGCTCCCCTGCCCCAGCCCCAGCAGCCCGGCCCACACCCAGATGAGATCCAGCGGCCCGAAGATGCTCAGCGCGAAGCCGCCGCCGGTCATAAGGGCCACCACCACGTTGATGGCGCATTGGTCTTTGAACCGTGCCGCGAGGGCAGGGGCGAACAGCGAGCCCAGCATTTGCATCAGGATCGAGGCGGACACCATCAGCCCGGCCGTGCCGCCGTCCACGCCCCGTTCCCGCAGGATCGGAGCCAGCCACGCGAACACGCTGAAGGACATCATGGCCTGCAGCACCATAAATATGGTCACCTGCCAGGCCACCGCCGACCGCCACACGTTGACACCGTCCCCGGCTGCCTGGTGCCGGACGGGGTGCTGCCGGAGCGCCACCGGAAGGAACAGTAGAAGAACGACGGCGGCGGGCAGCGCCCAGAACCAGAGCCCCGCCGTCCACTCCCCCGTTGCCGTGAACACCGGGTACGTAAAGCCGGCGCCGAGGGCAGCCGAGGCACAGATCGCGGTGGTGTACAGGCCGCCCATGAGGCCCAGCCGGTGCGGGAAATCCCGTTTCACCAACCCGGGGAGCAGGACGTTGCACAGGGCGATGGCCGCACCGCAGGCCGCGGTCCCCAGCAGCAACGCGGGCAGATGACCGGCGCCAGGCACCAGCCCGCCAAGGTCCGCGGGCCGCAGCAACAGCCCTGCCGTGAGCACCGTCATTGCACCCAGCAGCACCCGTTCCGCGCCGAACCGGCGCGCCAAAACCGGGGCAAGCGGCGCGAAAACGCCCAGGAGGGTGACCGGCACTGTGGTGAGCACCACCACCGCCCAGCCCGGCAGGCCGGCGTCGGACGTTATTTCCGGAAGTACCGCCGCGAAACTCGAGAAAACCGTCCGGAGGTTCAGGCCGATGAGCACCAGGCAAAGGCCCAGGTAGGCCAGGGCGCGGCGGCTGCGGGGGCCGCCCGGGAGGGCCGTGGGGGGCGCCGGCGGGAGATCATCGATCTCGGCGTCGACAAGGAGTCCGGGTACGTCAACGTTGTCAGCTCGGGTCACGGCACCCATTGTGCCACTGCTGTTCCTGCGCTCCGGCAGGTTAAGCGCCAGGGGCCGGCCGCACGGCGCGGGTATCCTGAAGAGGATGAGCGAATCCCCAGAAACCCCCCAGCCTCCGCATGTCCCGCGGCCGGTGACCCCCGGAACCCAGGCGTCGTTCGGCACGTACGGCGGCAGGCCCGTCAGCTTCGTGCGCCGCGGAACCCGCCTGCAGGGCCGCCGCCAGACAGCCTGGGAAGAGCACTCAGACCGCTGGGCTGTGGACGTGCCCCGGCACATTGCGAACACCTCGGTCCACCCGGACTACACGTTCGACGCCGAGGCGGAATTCGGCCGGAAGGCGCCGCTGATTGTGGAGATCGGCTCCGGGCTGGGCGATGCCATCTGCCATGCCGCCGAACAGAACCCGGACACGGATTTCCTGGCCGTGGAGGTTTACACGCCGGGCCTGGCCAACACCATCATCAAGATCAACAGCAGAGGGCTCAGCAACGTCCGGGTGGTGGAGGCCAACGCGCCCGAGGTACTGGCCACCATGCTGCCGGCAGGCTCCGTCAGCGAACTCTGGGTTTTTTTCCCCGACCCGTGGCACAAGTCGCGGCACCACAAGCGGCGCCTCATCCAGCCGGAGTTCGCAGCGCTTGCGGCGCGGGCGCTCACGCCGGGCGGCCTGTGGCGGATCGCGACCGACTGGTCCAACTACGCCGTGCACGTCCGCGACGTCCTGGCGGACTCCGCGGACTTTGAAAACCTGCACACCGGCGAGCGCCACGGGCCCGAAAGCCCCCTCACCCAGGTGTGGCAGTCCGGCGTCGAGTCTCTGGTGGGCGGCGCGCCGGTCCGGGAGGGCAGGGCCCCGGTCAGTACCGAACACACCGGCCCCAACGAGGGCGTGGATGAGACCGGAGGCTGGGCTCCCCGCTTCGAGGGCCGCATCCGGACCAGCTTCGAAGCCAAAGCCCATGAGGCCGGCCGGTTGATCTTCGACCTCTGCTACCGGCGCCGCTGAACCCGCCAACCCAGAATGTAGGTAGCGCTATCTGTCGTTTTGAGCGCTCAAAACGACACTTACTGCTACCTAGTTGGGTCAGGCCACGCTGATTGAGGCGACGATCTCCTTGAGCATGTCCACGCGCGGTTCGATTTCCGGGTTGACATACGGCCAGATCACCACAACGCCGATGAACCGGTTGTTTTCCCACACCCCGACCGTCGCGGCCACCCTCGCCGCTCCGGCAGAATCCGAGTAGCCCACCAGGACGGCATACGCCGCTTTTCCGGGAAGGTTCAGCTCACCTTCGGTCAATACAACACCGGCGTGTTCATCCCGGTAGAAGTCCGACATCAGGTGTGCCCAGCCGTTGGCAGCGGGCGCATCCGTGACGGAGTTATCGTCCTTGATCACGGTGACGAGGACGCCGCCGAGCAGGCCGTACTGCTCGGTGTTGGGTCCGGCGGCGGAATCCTCGAGGACCTGGGTGTGCTCGGGAAAGTCCGCGGTAAAGCCCAACGGGGATTCGATGTGCACTGACATGGTTGCTCCTTGGCGGTAAGTCTTGGGATCAGGCACGGCCAGGTCAGAGCCGCTCGAGCTTGGTGTCGTTCGCGACCTTATAGTACGTGGACACGTTGGTGGTTGCCTTGTTCTCCGTCTTCAGCTCCACCTCGCCCGCCTTGAAGTCCACGCCGGCCTCGTTGGACACCGTCACCACGTTGTTCACCTGGACGGTGGCGGAACCTGCCTCGTACAGTTTGGCCGCGTCAGCGGCTGCCGCCTGGTTGTCACCCAGCGCCACGTTGCGCATGTAGCTGTCGATCACGGCGGCATTGTCCGGCGTGTAGTCCACATCGATCTTGACGGTGCTCTGCGAACCAACGGTCACGTTGGACTCGAGCTTGGCGCCCTCAATGTCAGGTCCCGCGCTGACTCCCTGCGCTACGTTGCCCTCCATTGATACCGCGATCGAATCGATGTTGCTGTCCTTGTCCAGGCTGACTTCCAGGCCACCCTTGCCGGAGGCCGTGAACAGTTGGCCGTCCAGGTCCAGCTTGCCCTGGGCGGACACTTCGCCGCTGGCCTTCGCGGTGCCGTCCGTCAGGTTCCGCTCGTAAGCGAGATCCAGCTTTGCGGAGCCGGACGCGGCGCCGGCGTCACCCTTGGCCTCAAGAGAGAACGTTCCCTTGACCTTGTCGTCCCAGCTGGACGTACCGTTGTCCTGCGCAGCCTCCTGGATGGTTGCTGCGAGGTAGACCGGCGCGTTGGTGGCCACGTCCTTGACCTTCCCGGCGCTGTCCGGCGGAAGCTCACGGTACAGCTGGTTCCGGGCGGCCATGGCCTCCTCAGCACTGCCGAACTTGAACTCGCGGGAGGTTTCCCCGTTAAGGGTGATGTTTCCCGATCCGGTGTGGTCATTGACGCCCAGGCCGATGTTTCCGTAGACCTTGAGCGTGGCTGAACCGTCAGCGTTTTCGACCACCACGGTGCCCACTTCGGCGCCGGCGTGGAACCAGGCCACCCGGCCGTCAATGGAGGCTTTGCCGGCCTCGGTGTAGATTGCGGTGTCCGCCAGGGCAAGTTGCTGGAGATGGTCAGTGGCCTGGGCCTGGGCAGCTTCCGGGATGCCGCCGTCCATCTTCATCAGCTCAGCGGCAAGGGGGCCGTGCTCACCTTCGCCTTCGATCAGGTACTGCCGGTCCACCTCGGACAGCCCAGCCCACCACTTCGCCTGCTCTTCCGGGCTGCCCTTGGCCGCCTCGTTGAGTCCCTGTTCGAGCTCCTGCTGGTGGGCCTTCGCCTCGGCAGCCTTCTGTATTTGTTCTTCGAGCCATGTCTGAGCGCGGCCGCCCCAACCCTTGAGTTTGTCCAGAACGCTTCCCCCGCCAGTGCCGCTGCTCCCGGCGCCGGCCGCATCAGACGCCTGTTCCTGCTCGTTCGCGTGCTGCAACAGCAGCTTGGAGTTATGGCGCAGGCTGGACGCTACGCGTTCCAGGGCAGGGCGGTGGCTTGACGCCCAATCCTGCCGGAACATCTCACCGTCACGGCCCTTCCATGGCGCGGACTGAATCTGACCCTGCAGGGAGCTGGCCCGGCTGCTCAACAGAGTGGCCGCCTTGTCGACGGCCTTCGCCAGCTCACGCAGCTGACTGACGTCCGCGCCGTAAAAGGTCATGGTTTCTCCCCCGGGAAGTGATACGTGTGGGTATATCGCTGAACATATGGTTGCACGGCGGCCGGTGCCCCGCGATGGGGATCACTCCCCATGGGCGCGGCGGATGGCGGGACTGTTGATGGCAGTCGTTGCATGGCACGATGGGGATTGTGTGGGGGGCACACAATTTGCGCCTCCCTGGCGCCGGCCAAAGGAACCGTCATCAAAAGAGAATTAAAGCAGGCCGCAGACGCGGCGGAGGACGTCACCAACTCGCGTGCTTTGGAGTTGCTGGCACGGGCGGGGTTTGCCGCGAGCGGCGTCCTGCACTTTCTAATCGGCGCTATCGCCATCCGCCTGGCCATGGGCGGAGCAGGGAACGCGGACTTCAGCGGGGCTGTGGCCGAGCTCGCCAGCCAGCCTGCCGGCCCCTTCCTTCTCTGGGCAAGCTTCGCCGCGTGCGCCGCACTGGCGATCTGGCAGGCCAGCGATGCGATCTTCGATTACAACCGGCTTCCCACCAAGAAGAAAGCGGCGGAAAAGGGCAAGGCAGCAGCGCAGTGCCTGGTGTTCGCCGGTTTTGCCCTGACGCTCGCTGCCTTCGCCATGGGAACAGGCTCCGGAAACGACAACCGGCAAAAGGCGAGCGACCTCACCCTGACCGTCATGAAGGCCCCCGGCGGCGTGGCCCTGTTGGTCCTGGTGGGTGCAGGCATCGCCATCACCGGGGCCGTGTATGCCATCAGGGGAATCAAGAAATCCTTCGAAAAACACCTGGTCATGCCTTCCTCACCGCAGGCACGGACGGCGGTCACGGTCCTGGGCGTTGCCGGCTACGTTGCCAAAGGCGCGGTGCTGCTGCTGACCGGCCTGCTGATCGTGATCGCCACCCTGAGTGCCCATCCGGAGAACTCCACGGGCCTGGACGGCGGCCTGAAAGCACTCCGGGACCAGCCCTTCGGTGTGTATCTGCTCGCCGCCGTGGGTGCCGGCCTCATTTGCTACGGCGTGTACATGGTGGTCCGGGCCAAGCTGGCCAAGATGTCCCGATAATCTGACGCCCCCTCCGGCCTTGGGGAACGGCCGGTGCGGCGGGACTCAGGGGACGGTGATCACGGCGACGGTCTTCGCATCATCGTCCCGCAGCTCCACGGTGGCGATGCTGGCCAGCTGCACCGGGGTGGCGCCGGTGACCTTGACCCGCCCGCTCGGTGTGGCGGTCCAGGCGCAGGCGCGGTCCTCCCCGCCGGCGCGGTCCCGCACCCACAGTGAGTACGTTCCGGTCAGCGGCATGCTGCTGCCGTTAACCGCCAGCTCGGTACCCCAGTTCTTCCGGGCCAGGTCAACGCTGAAACGCAGGCCGTTGTCGGCTTGGACGGAGTAGCTGGCGTCCGGCTGCGGCGGCCGGTTCAGGAGTGGTCCTGCGGCCACGCCCAATGCGAGGCACGCGGCCGCGACGGCGCCCACCAGCGCTGCCCACCGGCGTCGTGATTTACGACGCCGGGCGGCCAGTTCACCGAGGACCGCCTTGGGCACGGAGGTGGCCGGGTCTGCCGCGGCGGCGGCGCGGGACGGACCGGTGAGTGCCACCGCGTCCGGCACCGGAAGCGCGTCCAGCAGGGCCGGCAGGCTTTCCAGTTCGGCGAGGTCCGCGCTGCACTGCGCACACCCCCGGAGATGGGCTTCGAAGCGCTGCGTATCGGCAAAATCAAGCCCCCCAAGCACGTAGGCGCCCAGCAAGTGGTGCAATTCCTCGGCGTTCACCGTTCCACCCCCATCTCATCCAGGATGGTCCGTAATGCCCGGACCGCGTAGTACGCCCGCGACTTCACCGTTCCGCTGGGAATATTCAGTTGCAGGGCGGCCTCGTTAACTGTGAAACGGCGGTAGTGGAGCGCCACCAGGACGTCCCGGTGTTCGCTGCTGAGCCGGAGCAGGGCCTCCTCCATGAGCACCCGGTTGAGCAGTTCATCCACCCGCTCAACGGCCTCGGCGGGATCCGCGACTTCGCGTTCAGCCACCTCGGCAGGCCTGCGCTGTGCTTTCCGGTAGTTGTCAATCATGATGTTGCGCGCCGTCCGGAACAGGTAGCTGCGCAGGCTGCCCGTGATGTCCGGCGCCTGCTGCCACACGCGCAGCACCGTCTCCTGGACCACGTCCTCGGCAACCTGCGGGTCCCGGGAGGCACTCAGCACAAACCGGCGCAGGGCGGGGCCGTGTTCGCGGTAAATCGCGGCCACCACATCCTCGTCCAGCGGCATGCCTGCCTCCTCCCGTCCCTGCCTCAGCGTCGCCCGCCCCTCAGCGCCGCCCGCCCGGGTCCCGGCCGGGCTCCGTTGGTTCCGCTGATACGACGTCCGCCACGGGCAAACGGTTCACCCGCGGCTAGGGCCCGCACGGCGGCGGACCAGGCGGCCACCGCTTTGAACCATTCTTTACCGTGGGGCGTCATACCGGTTAGCGTCCGGCGATCCGACGCCGGGCCATCAGTTCGAGGGAGCATTCCATGAAAAAGCATCTGGCCACCAGCCTTGCGGCCATGGCCCTCATGGCCGGACTGGCAGGATGCGCCGGCAGCCCGGGAACCAGCACCACAACGGCTGCCCCCGGCGGGTCCTCCGCCGCTCCGGCAGTGACCGGACCCGCCGCCACGTCCGCGGCGCCCACCGCTGCAACCAAAGCACCCGCCGTCGACCTCATGACCGCGGCATCAAGCGCCGGCAGGATTGTGGTGGACGCGAAGGGCATGAGTCTCTACTTCTTCGCCAAAGACACCAAGGATTCGGGCGCCAGCGCCTGCACCGGCGCATGCCTGGCATCGTGGCCCCGAGCGCTCACCGTCGCAGCCAAGCCCTCCGCTGACGGGGTCACCGGAGTGCTGGGAACCATCACGACGCCGGAAGGTGCAAAGCAGCTGACCTTGAATGGACTGCCGCTGTACTACTACGCGAAGGACAAGGAGCCGGGTGACGTCATGGGCGAGGGCGTTGGCGGGGTCTGGTACCTGGCAGACCCGGCCGGCGAAATGATCAAGACGGCGGCACCGGGGTACTGAGGAAGCGCCGCGTTGCTGAGGAACCGGCGGCTGACGGCGCGGGCTGCCAAGGAGAGGCGGCTACCCGTAGCTAGGGCTGGACGCCGGGCACATGGACTGGAGGGGTCGGCGGCAGGGGCAGGGCTGGGGGCTGTCCCTCCCCGACCGGCAGCCGGTCCGGGACCTTCGGGAGGCCAGGCGTGAGATTCTGCGGGACGGGCAGGCTCGGGAGCGGCGCGTCCTTCGCCGGGGACGGCTGGCCGGGCGATGGCGCCGGGGTGTGGCCGGAGTTGGCATGCGAAGGCGCCGGAAGCGGCGGGGTGACGGCAGGAGCGGAAGGGTTTGCGGGGGCGGCGGGCACAGTGGACGGGGTGACCGGCCGGGCAGGCAACGGGGCGGGCGGGGCGGCTTCGTTGCCGCCAGCCATCGTGGCCACGAAAGAACTGACCGCCTGATTCGCATGGCCGATGGAATCTCGGAGGCCGTGGTCGGAAGCGACGGCCACCGCGCCGCCGGCTGCCAGTGAAACGGCCACTGACAGTGTGGTTAGGGTGATCCGGCGCTTGGCGCGACGGCGGGCGGCCAGTTCGTCGGCGGCTGGAGCCGGTTCAGGGGCTGGAGCCGGTTCGGTGGCCGGAGCCGGGACGGCCGCGAGATGGCGTGTGGGCGCAGGGACCATCAACGCGGCCACGGCGGCGGAGGCTTCCGGCTGTTCCCCGGCGGCCAGGCCGCGGAGGTCCTGCAGGGCGGAACGGAGGGCAGCGTCGCCGTCGAACCCGGCGTCATGGAGCAGCTGGTCGACGGTCCCCTCGCTGCTGGAGCCTGCAATGTCACTCATGATCTGCCTGGTTTCTTCTGAGGGTCCGGTCCTTGAGGTTTTGCAGCGCCCGGCGTTGGAGCTGTTTGATGGCGCCCTGGGACTTGCCCATGATGCCTGCCACCTGTTCGATGGACAGGTCAGCCACCACCCTCAGTGCCAGCACTTCACGGTGGTCGTCGGCCAGGCCTTCGAGCATGCCCGCTGCGCCGCCGGCGTGCCCGAGGGCGAGGTCCTCTGCTGAAGGCGTGCTGCGCGCGTCCTGCAGGGGGTCATACGGGGTGAAGGCCGGCCTGCGCTCAACGCGGCGGTAGTAGTCCACCATCCGGGCGTGGGCGATAGAGAACACCAACGACTTGGCGCCCTGCAGGCCGCCGGTCAGTTCGCCGATTTTGGGGAAGAACGCCAGGAAGACGTCCTGGGTGACCGCTTCGGGATCGTCGACGCCGCGGGCCCTCAGGTAACCCAGGACTGCGCCGGCAAAGGTCCGGTAGACAACGCCGAAGAGCACGGCCGGATCAGCGCCGGCTGTGTCTTCAAATATGTCGATGTCTTCTTCGGCCAAAGTACCTGGCACCAGTGGCTCCTTCGTCCCGGGCTGCTGCATCGTCCCGGCGTGCTGGACCGCGGGGGACCCCTAAGGGGCCGTTTTCCCGCAGTCCAGCCTAGCCGCGAGGGTCCTAGCGGCCCGAAACGGCCGGAACGTCTACGTGATGACCGGCGACGGCGGGCACTGCAGGAACTGCCGGAACGGCAGGGACGGCGGGCACGGCCGGGGCGCCGTCGATGCCGGGTACCGCCGGGATGGCGGGGACTGCCGGCACTTCGGGGCGCTCTGCCTGGACAGCCGCAGAGCCCGTTACAGCAGCCTTGGCCTCAGTGGCGGCAGTGCCTTTGGCGGCCACGTCGGCGCAGAAAGCTTCGACGTTTGCTTCGCCCTTGGCCGCGATGGCCAGCGAGGAGAAACCTTCGGAGGACGCGTTGAGTCCGCCGTTCGTGAAGGCGGTGCAAAGGCCGATGGCCGCGGCACCGGCGGCGTCCACGGCCGTGCCGGCAGCGGCAGCGACATTTGCCTTGGCGGCGGCGTCGTGGTCAGAAACCGTCACCTTGGCTGAGGTGTCAGCGGAACCCTTGGCGGTGGCGTCGGCGGACGTTACTGCAGAATTGGCTTTTGCGGAACCGGCGGCGTCGGCGGCTGCTTCGCCTGCCAGCTTCGGGGCCGGGGCGCCCAGCAGTTCGTGCGCGGTCTGCTGCGCGTCGGCCGGGAGGACGCCGGAGACAGCGGCTACGCCGGTCCCGCCGACGGCCAAGGTGCCTGCAGCGAGAACTCCGGCTGCAACTTTGCTGGTGGCGAGAACAGTGAACAGCGACATAGAGACACTCCAAAAACTAGAGAACATTTCAGATCCGGCTCCGTGGGGAACCCATCACGCCTTACATCGCCGGCCGGGCCGGGAAAGTTACGGCCTGTCCGAAATTTCTTTTGGCACCGTGCGGAGGACCTGGCAGACCATGGTGGATCACAACCAACAACTGCTGCTGCGGGAGACCGGCCGGGACGTGGCCTACTGGGTGGAGCTCGCGCGCAGTACGGGCGTAAAGAACGACGTCGGCATCGGCCACGGAGGGGGTGGAAATCCAGATGCGGAAGGGATACGTCTCATTGCACAGCCCGCGCCGGAAAGCAGCGGGGCCGCCGGAACGTCCCGGCGGCCCCGCACTCTTCTGGCACGCCGTGCTGCGCCAGCACCGGCGGCCCCGCCAGGCCCGGCGAGCTGGGGCGCGGCGCGCTCCAGCTGAGCCACTCTAAAGGTGAGGCGCGCTACGCCTCGATCATCTCGTCGTCGTCCACTTCCTCGAACTCGACGGCGGCCACGATCTCCTGGGTCTCCGGGTTGATCATGAAGGCCTCGTCCTCTTCCTCGACCATGAGGAAGTCGCCGTGGTCGGTGCTGAAGTGCCAGGCCAGCGTCTTCTCGCCGTTGTGGAGGTAGTTGGGGTCGCCCAAGGTGATCTTTTCGAGTTCGTACCCGGCGACGTCGCACAGTTCCCGGATGATGATTTCAAAGTCCGGGGCGTTGTCCAGCGCCTCGTCCTCGGCCCGCGCCCGGCGCTCTTCGAGATCGGGCAGGAGCGCAACCTGGCGTTCGATGTAGGCGCTGAGTTCCTCGTCATCCAGCACAAGCAGGCTTTCCTGGCCCAGCAGCCAGGCGGCGTTGAGGGCGGTGATGTTCTCGGTTTCGAACAGTTCCTCAAACTCACCGTCGAGTTCTTCCATGGTGCGCACGGCATCGTTGGATTCTTCCTCGGCGTCCAGGTCGCCGTCGAGGTAGCGCTCCTCGTCTTCCTCGGACAGGGCATCAAAGACACCAACGGTCCGGTTGAAGAGCTCCAGGTGCGCCGTTGCGCCCATGCTCTCCAGGCCCTCGCGGATCAGCGGATCCACCTCGTCGCGGTCGGCAGTGAACACGTACTGGGCAAAGCCGCCCTCCAGCGACTGCGTGACATAGAAGTCCACGTAGTAGCTGCGAAGTGCCGCGGGGGCGATCTCGCGGGAGTCCAGCAGGCTGCCGTACATGGCATTCACCACGTGAACGTTGGCATCGACAACCTCCTCACTGCCGGCTTCGATGCTGGCCTTGGTCAGGACGACAGGGTTCTGGCTCATGGTCATGGGATTCCTCACTGCTGCTGAAAGCTTCGATGAAGCTCGGGACACTTTCACGCTACGGGGGCTTGGACAGCGGGCGGTTGAGGCGGAAGTGAACGTCAGACGAAGTTTCAGGCCCCCGCCGGGCGAACTAAGATGAATCAGATAACCATCGAATCGGACACGGCCCCGCCGTGGCCACTGAAAGTAGCGCGCACCATGCCATCCCAACCGGACGAGAGTGCGGCACTGGCAATACAGACTCCCGCCATCAACGACCGTTCCCTCGCGGCCGGCCTGGCGTATGCCATGGGAAGCCGCGTCTCCGGTATCTCGTTCGATGCCACCACCGGGCTCATGCTGGGCAAGGTCAGGGGCGGGGCGGACGTGCCTTACTCCACCACGGCCAAGCTGGTCCGGAAAACGGGCGGCTGGAGCTGCACTGTCGGGGTCTGCAGCTGCCCCGTCCGCAAGGACTGCAAGCACGTGGCGGCGCTGCTCTTCGCTGCCGAGGACAACCCCGCCATCCGCGTCCAGCTCCTTGCCCCGGCCGAGGTTTCCCGGCTGTCCCGGCAGCCCGCGAGCCTGGAGCTGGCCGACTGGGAGCAGGCCCTCAGCCCGCTCATTTCGCAGCCCGGGATCACCCAGTCGAGTAACGGCATCCCGCTGGCCCTCCAGTTTGAGGTCGAGGAACCGGCCCCGCACTTCTCCTACACAGGCCGCCGCGATCCGCTCCGCAGCGTTCGCCAGCTCAAGGCCCGGCCCGTGATCATGGGCGCCAAGGGCAAGTGGATCCGGGGCGACGTCTCCTGGAACACCCTGAGCTACCTGAACTTCCGGCGCGAATGCAACGAGGCGCACATCGAGTGGATGCAGGCCTTCCTCGCCGCCCACACCGCCGCCGCCAACCGCGTCCACAACTCCTCCGCGCTCTGGCTGGGCCTGAACACCTTCGCGGGCAAGAACATGTGGAGCCTGCTCGCTGACGCGAAGAAGATCGGCCTCGCCCTCGTCCACAGCCGCGGCACTGAGCCGGTGCGGCTCGCGGAGTCTCCCGCCGCCGTCGGGCTTAATTTGAGCCGTTACGGCAACGAATCTGCCACGGTAACTGCGTCGGGGCAGTCAGCAGACAAAACGGCCGACGACGGCGGTCTGGAGCTCGCGCCCACCATCACCGTGGAGGGGGAAGACGTTGATCCGGCGTCGGTGGGCACCATCGGCCGCCCCGCGCACGGCATCTTCCTGACCACCGGCGGGGACGCGCTGCCGGGTGTGTCTGCGGACAGTGTGATCACGCTTGCCCCGCTGGAAAGCGGGCTGAGCGAGGAGCTCCTGGCGTTCGTGACCGCGGGCAGCACCCTGCATATTCCCGCGAAGGATGAAACCCGCTTCCTCACCGGTTTCTACCCGAAACTCAAGCAGACCGCACGGGTGACCGCCAAGGATGACTCGGTGGAACTGCCCGCCCTGGCTGTCCCCACGCTCTCGCTGCTGGCCAACTACGGGGCGGACCACCGCGTGCGGCTGCATTGGGAATGGCACTACAAGTCCGGGACCCTGGTCACCGCCCAGCCCCTTTGGCGGCACCCCGGCGACCACGGCTACCGCGACGACACCGCGGAAGCACGCATCCTGGAGGGCATCGGCCAGCCGTGGGACGTTGTCCCGGCGCTGGGCGAATCGGCCACCGGTGGTTGGGGCACGCCGCGGCTCTCCGCTTCGGCGGAACTGAGCGGCCTGGACACCCTCGCGTTCACCGAGGACGTCCTGCCCATGCTGCGGCAGGCACCGGATGTTTCGGTGGACACCGCGGGCGAAATCGCGGACTACCGTGAGGCCGAGGAAGCCCCGGTGGTTTCCATCTCCACCAAGGCCACCGAACAGCGCGACTGGTTCGATCTTGGCATCCAGATTTCCCTGGAAGGCCAGCCCGTCTCGTTCGCCGCCGTGTTCTCCGCCCTTGCGGCCGGCCAGACCAAGATGCTCCTGCCCAGCGGCGCCTACTTCTCGCTGGACCTACCGGAACTGCACCAGCTGCGGGCCCTGATCGAGGAAGCCCGCTCGCTGCAGGACAACAAGGACGCGCCGCTGCAGATCAGCCGCTTCCAGGCCGGGCTGTGGGACGAGCTGGCCCAGCTGGGCATCGTGGACGAACAGGCTGCCGCGTGGCGCTCCGCCGTGGGCGGCCTGCTTGAGGGCGGGATCGAGGGGTTGCCGCTGCCTGCCTCACTGAATGCCGAACTGCGGCCCTATCAGCTTGAGGGTTTCAACTGGCTGAGCTTCCTTTACAAGCACAGCCTGGGCGGGGTCCTCGCGGACGACATGGGCCTGGGCAAGACCGTGCAGGCCCTCGCGCTGATGTGCGCGGCGAAGGAGCAGGCTGCGCAGGCTGCTCAGGTTGCGGGAGGAACAGCGGCCGATTCTTCGGCCGCGGAACCCACCGCCCGAACAGCAGCGCACGACGGCGGGACTCCCTTTTTGGTGGTGGCACCCACCAGTGTGGTGGGCAACTGGGCGGCGGAGGCCGCGCGGTTCGCGCCGGGCCTGAAAGTCCGGACCGTCAGTGAGACCTTCGCCAAGAACGGCCAGGACGTCGCCGTGGAACTGGGCGGCGCGGACATCGTCATCACCTCCTACGCCCTCTTCCGGATCGACTACGAGTCCTATGCCACCCGGACCTGGGCCGGGCTGGTTTTGGATGAGGCGCAGTTCGTCAAGAACCACCAGTCCAAGGCCTACCAGTGCGCCCGCAAGCTGCCGGCAGCCTTCAAGCTGGCCATCACCGGCACGCCGCTGGAAAACAACCTCATGGAGTTCTGGGCGCTGACGTCCATCGTGGCGCCGGGCCTGTTCTCGAGCCCCAAGCGGTTTGCCGAGTACTACCAAAAGCCGGTGGAAAAGAACGGCGACAAGGGGCAGCTGGAAAAGCTCCGCCGTCGGGTCCGTCCGCTCATGATGCGCCGCACCAAAGACCAGGTCATCAAGGACCTGCCGCCCAAGCAGGAGCAGATCCTGGAGGTGGTGCTGAATCCGCGCCACCAGAAGGTCTACCAGACGCACCTGCAGCGCGAACGGCAGAAGATCCTGGGCCTGATCGAGGACGTCAATAAGAACCGCTTCACCATCTTCCAGTCGCTCACGCTGCTGCGGCAGCTGAGCCTGGACGCGTCGCTGGTGGATCCGTCGCTGACCGCCGTCCGGTCCTCGAAGCTGGACGTGCTGTTTGAGCAGTTGGAGGACCTGGTGGCCGAGGGTCACCGCGCCCTGATCTTCAGCCAGTTCACGGGTTTCCTCGGGAAGGTCCGCGAGCGGCTTGTGGAGGAGAAGATCGAGTTCTGCTATCTCGACGGCGGCACCCGGAACCGTACCGACGTCGTCAATGAATTCAAGAACGGCAGCGCGCCCGTGTTCCTCATTTCGCTCAAGGCCGGCGGCTTTGGGCTGAACCTGACCGAGGCCGACTACGTCTTCCTGCTGGACCCCTGGTGGAACCCCGCGTCCGAGGCGCAGGCCGTGGACCGGACTCACCGGATCGGGCAGGCGCGCAACGTCATGGTCTACCGGCTGGTCGCCAAGGACACCATCGAGGAAAAAGTGATGGCCCTGAAGGCGCGGAAATCCCAGCTGTTCGCGGACGTCATGGAAGGCGATGCCCTCTCCGGCGGCGCCATCACGGCCGAAGACCTGGCGGGGCTGTTCAAGGACTGATCTCTCCTTCGCGTCCCGGGCCCCTCCCCCACGGCTCTAGCTGCAGGAAGTCAGAATCCCTGCGATCGCATCGTGCTCGGCCTGGGTGGTCCACAGCTGGTACTTGACCTTGACGGCGGTCTGACGGACCACATATTCGCAGCGGAACGCCTTGTTGGGCGGGAGCCAGGTGGCCGCGTCCTTGTCACCCTTGGCACTGTTCGTGGGGCCGTCGGCAGCCATCAGGTTCAAGGGATCGTTCGCCAGTTGCCTTCGCTGTTCGGCAGTGAGCTGTTGTGCGCCCTTCTGCCAGGCATCGCTGAGTGCTACGAGGTGATCAATCTGGATGGCCGTGCTGGTGGCGTTGCCGCGGACAAAGTTGATGGTTGTGCCGGTGTACTTGTCCCTGAGCACGCCGGTGGCAACCACGCAGTCCTGGGTGCCGGGCTTGAACGTCTCGCCTTCGAGATCCCTGGCGAGGATATCGTTCCGGGTGTCGCAGCCGTTGCGGTCCACGTCGGCCCAGGCCGGGCCGAATTCCTCGCGGCTGTAGCCGGTCTTGGGCGCACGCCCCTTCACGGGGATCGATTCCAGTTGTGCACGGGCCGTCGCTGCTTCGGCCGGGCTCAGGGATTCGCCGGAGTTGGCCGACGGCGCTCCTCTGACCCCTTCGGCCATCGAGGTTGCTGCCTGCCCTGCGGCTTGGGCTGCGGCGTCACAACCGGCGAGGGCGCCTACGAGAAGCAGACTGGTGAACAGGGTCAATGCCTTGGTGGCGGCGGAACGGTTGATCGGTATGTCCTTCAAGAGTGCGGCGGAGGGAGGCGTGCGGGAGAGGGCAGCCGTGCGGGGGAGGCCGGCGTGCGGCGGAGGTGAACAGGCTACTAGTGCACGCCGTCCTGAGCTGTCAGGCCTGTTGGTGGAGTCGGTCACACAATCGGTCAGGCTACGCGGCAGGCGAGGACCGCGACGTCGCGACGACCGCGGCGATGCGAGAACTCCGCTGCTGAAATACCTCAAAATTCTTTTTCGAGCGATCACGCTGACAGCCTTAAATGTCGTACCCCCTCGACATGATGGAGGTATGGAAAGCACAGCAGCGGACGATCGGCCAGAGGCGGTGTCGGCGGACGCCGGCCCAGCAGCAGCCGTGCCAGTCGACGCGGCGTCGGCTGACGCGGTGTCGGCGGATGCGGCGTTTGCGGCCGTCGTGGCTGGTGTCGCCGAGCTGACCGAACTCCGCCGTCGCCAGCGTGAGGACCCCGCCGGGCCGGATCCGCTGCGCCGGGGTGTGGACGACTCCCTGGACCGCCTGGCCGTCATCTCCCGGCTCGAAGCAAGCACGGCCGCTTTGAAAGTTTTCACCACCACCGAATACGTCGACGGGACCACGGCACTCACACCCCCTGCCGCGTCCCCGCAGGAGAATACCGCCCACGAAATGGCCGCGATCGCCGAACTCGCCTGCGTCCTGACCGTCAGCGAACCAAACGCCGCGTCACTGCTGTCCACCTCCCACCGGCTCACCACCACCCTGCCCCTGACCCTGGCCGCCCTGCAGGCAGGAACCATGTCGTGGCAGCACGCCCGGGTCATGGCGGACGAAACCCTCAACCTCGATCACGCCGGCGCCGCCGCCCTGGAAGCCCACTTCCTGGACCCTGACGCACCCAACCCCGCCCGGGGACCGGCCGGTGAGCTGACCCCCGGCCGGTTCCGCGCCAAAGCCCGCACCTGGCGCGAACGCCACCACCCGGACAGCATCGAAAAACGCCACACCAAGAGTGCCTTGGACCGGCGTTTGGAGTACTCTCCGGACCGGGATGGGATGGCCTGGCTCTCGGCCTACCTCCCCGCCGATCAAGCCGCCGGGATCCATGACCGCGCCACCACCGCCGCCCGGGCAATGCAGGGCCCCACCGAAACCAGGACCCTCACCCAACTCCGCGCCGACACCGTCGCAGCCTGGCTCCTCGGCGGGGAAGCCGACCTGATCCCCTCACCGAAAGCCCAGGTCCTGGTAACCGTGCCGGTGTTCGCACTGATGGGCCTGACCGACGAGCCCGCCATGTTGGACGGGTACGGGCCCATCCCACCATCCATGGCGCGCACCCTCATCGCCGATGGTGCAGAGTCCTTCCACCGCGTCCTGGTTGACCCCCGCAACGGCGCACCCCTGGAAATCGGCCGGACCAGCTACCGGGTCCCCAAAGCCATGAGGGCCTGGCTCAGACTCCGGGACGGCAAATGCCCGTTCCCCGGCTGTAACAACCAATCCCTGGACAACGACGCCGACCACGTCCTCGCCTGGGCCAACGGCGGCACCACAGGAATCTCCAACCTCGCCCAGCCATGCCGCCGCCACCACCGGCTAAAACACACCTCACCCTGGACACCCACACCGGCGAGCGCCACCAAACCTCCCGGATGGATTTCCCCCACCGGCCGCCACTACACCAGCGAACACCCCGACTTCGAACCACCCATCTGGCCAGAAAAGGTGGACACCGCCGGGTTCGACACTGCTAGATTCGACACTGCTAGGTTCGACGCCGCCAAGTTGGACACTGCCCTCGCTCGGGACGTGCCCAACACCGTTCCTAGCTATACCCTGCCTCGACCCTTGTCCCTGCCGGAAGATGATCTTCCGGAGTATGTGCTATTTCCTGATGACTCGCTCCCAGGGCGGCCCCTACCAAAGGATCCCTTTGTGAAGTGGGCGGCTCAGGGCTGGGGTTCTCAGAGCCGGGTGACGGACGGTTGGATGGCTGACGCCTGGTCGGCACCCACGGCAGATACGACCGTGGGCCGAACCGCGGAACTATAACCAGCAGGCGCTGGCACCTGTCCGCAGTTCGGCCCAGGGCCGGACTCGTTAGCTATTCAGTTATTCATCAGGGAAGTTATTCAAGAAGGCGGTTATTCAAGAAGGCAGTTATTCAACAGGCCAGTGGCGCCCTGGATCGGGCAGGTTACGAATTGGGCGTTATCTATCAGGCGCGTTGCGGCGAACCCAGCTCCACGGGGTCTTCATCCGTCAGGTACGCCAGCTCGGAGTGGGCAGCGAGGTCGATACCCCGAAGCTCGTCTTCCGGCTTGATACGGAGGCCAATCGCACGGTCCAGGATCTTCGCCAGAACCCAGGTGACCCCGAACGAGTAAGCCAGCACTGAGACAGTGGTCAGCGCCTGGATGCCAAGTTGCTGGAAGCCGCCGCCGTAGAAGAGACCGCTCACACCGTTCGGAGCCTTATCGGTCGCAAAGAGCCCGATCAGCAGGGTACCGATGATGCCGCCCACCAGGTGGACGCCTACGACGTCCAGCGAATCGTCATAGCCCAGGCGGAACTTCCATTCGATGGCGAGTGAGCAGACTGCGCCGGCGATGGCCCCGATGGCCACTGCACCCAGCGGGCTCACGGCACCGCACGCCGGAGTAATGGCAACCAAAGCGGCGATCAGGCCGGAGGCCGCGCCCATGCTGGTGGCCGCCCCGTGACGGACCCGTTCAACCAGCGCCCAGGCAAGGAGCCCGGCCGAAGCCGCTACGGCCGTGTTCAGGAAAACCACGGACGCCGACTGGCCGGCCGAGAGTGCCGAGCCCGCGTTGAATCCGAACCAGCCAATCCAGAGCAGGCCAGCGCCGATAAGCACCAGGGGCCGGCTGTGCGGCTTGGTGTGCTCCATCTTTGGCCAGCCGGAACTCTTTCCAAGAACCAGGGCCAGGGCCAGGGCGGCGGCGCCGGCGTTCATGTGTACTGCCGTGCCACCGGCGAAGTCGATGGCCTTGATGCCATTGGCAATCCAGCCGCCGGTAACGCTTCCGTCGGCAGACGAGAAGGCGAACACCCAGTGCGCAATGGGGAAGTAAACGACCGTGGCCCAGATGCCCGCGAACAGCATCCACGCACCGAACTTCATGCGCCCCGCCGCCGCTCCCGCAACCAGCGCGGTGGTCACGCAGGCGAAGAAGAGTTGGAAGGCCGCGAACAGGATGAGCGGGATGGATGCCGAGTCGTCCTTGGCCAGCATTTGTCCCATGCCCGGAAATTCGGTGATATCACCGATCAGCCCCAGGCCCCCCACAGAGTTGCCGAAGGCCAATGAGTAGCCGAACAGCGCCCAGAGCACAGCCACGAGGCTCGCGCCGCCGAAGCACATCATCATCATGTTGAGAATACGGCGGGACCCCACCATGCCTCCGTAAAACAGGGCGAGGGCGGGGATCATCATGCAGACCAGCGCGGAGCTGGCCAGAATCCAAGCGACATTTCCCGAATCCATGGGAAACCCCTTTCGTGATGCGAAGAGCGAACGGTAATCGCCCGTGAGAGCCGCTCCGGAGGAGGGACGCGGAATCAGTACCACGTTCACTGGAGGGCAGCTATTGCCGTCTGATTCCCACTGTAGGACTGCCGTTTCGCGCTGGGTTTCCGCCTTGTTAAATCATCGTTTCAGTCATTCACCTGCGAGTTTCAGAGGTCACTCCAGTTTTCGCCACCAAGCACAGCGGCCACGGACCCTGGTGGGTCCGTGGCCGCTGTGACATAAAAGCGCTGTGACATAAAAGCGCTGTGACACAAGCTGCGCTGTGGCGGGAGCTATCCGGGCGGATGCCTTAGATGAGGCCCTGCGCCAGCATGGCGTCAGCCACCTTGACGAAGCCGCCAATGTTCGCGCCCAGCACGTAGTTGCCCGGCTCGCCGTATTCGTCCGCGGTGGACGCGCAACGGTCGTGGATTCCCACCATGATCTCGGTGAGGCGCTGCTCGGTGTGTTCAAAGGTCCAGGAGTCACGGCTGGCATTCTGCTGCATCTCAAGTGCCGAGGTTGCAACCCCTCCGGCGTTGGCTGCTTTGCCCGGTCCGAACAGAACGCCGGAGTCCTGGAACACCGCCACGGCCTCCCGCGTGGAGGGCATGTTTGCACCTTCACCGACAGCGACGAGGCCATTGCGCACCAACCGCGCGGCAGCATCGCCGTCGAGCTCGTTCTGCGTCGCACAGGGAAGTGCCACCGTGGCATCGACGTCCCACACTGACCCTCCTTCCACATAGGAAACGCCGGGACGGCGGAGGCTGTAATCCTTGAGCCGTCCTCGTTCCACTTCCTTGACCTCACGCAAAAGTCCGACGTCGATACCCGCCTCGTCCACGATGTAACCGGAGGAGTCGGAGCACGCAACCACGCTGGCATCGAACGACTGCGCCTTGGCTATGGCGTTGATGGCGACGTTGCCGGAGCCTGACACCACAACGCGCTGGCCGTCGAAGGACTTTCCGCGTGTTTTCAGCATTTCCTGCGTGAAGATGACGGTGCCGTAACCGGTGGCTTCGGGGCGCACCAGGGAGCCGCCCCAGGAAATTCCCTTGCCCGTCAGGACGCCGGATTCGTAGCGGTTGGTGATGCGCTTGTACTGGCCAAAGAGGTAGCCGATTTCACGTCCGCCCACACCGATGTCGCCGGCCGGCACGTCCGTGTACTCGCCGATGTGGCGGTACAGCTCGGTCATAAAGGACTGGCAGAACCGCATGATCTCGGCATTGCTGCGGCCGCGGGGATCGAAGTCCGAGCCGCCTTTGCCGCCGCCGATCGGCATACCGGTCAGGGCGTTCTTGAAGATCTGCTCGAAACCGAGGAACTTCACGATGCCCAGGTAGACCGACGGATGGAAGCGCAGGCCGCCCTTGTACGGGCCCAGGGCGGAGTTGAATTCAACCCGGAAACCCCTGTTGATCTGCACCCGGCCTGAGTCGTCGGTCCACGGGACGCGGAAGATGATCTGGCGCTCGGGCTCGCACAGCCGCTCCAGGATTGCGGCCTCGAGCAGTTCGGGATGCCTGTCGTGGACGGGGCCGAGACTCTCGAAAACCTCGGTCACTGCCTGGTGGAATTCGGCCTCGCCAGGGTTTCGCGCCAGTACCGTATTCCGGATGGCTTCAAGCCGCGCGTCCACACTGTCTCCTCAAATTCGTTAAATGTTCAACATCAAATGATAACAACCGAACGTTCCTGTCCCGCCCTTTATGTCGTTCGCCCGGAAATACGTCCTCAGGCAGGTAGCTCAAGCCGTCGTTTAGGGGGCCCGGAACGACAGCGAGCGCAACCCAGTTGGGTGCGTGGGCGCCGGACGTGAAACCATACCCAGCATGGCCCAGAAAATTGCGTACCAGGGTGAGCCCGGCGCCAACTCAAATATTGCGTGCATGGACATGTTCCCCGAGCTGGAGAGCGTACCGTGCGCCAGCTTCGAGGACGCCTTCGAGCTGGTGGCCAGCGGTGAGGCCGAGCTGGCCATGATTCCGATCGAGAACTCCATCGCCGGCCGGGTGGCCGATATCCACATTCTGCTGCCCCAGTCGAACCTGCAGATTGTGGGTGAGTTCTTCCTCCCGATCCATTTCGACCTGCTGGGCATTCCGGGCAGCACCATCGAAGGCGCCACCGAGGTCCACAGCCACATCCACGCCCTGGGGCAATGCCGCCGCCTGATCCGTGACGCCAAGCTCCGCCCCGTCATCGCCGGCGATACCGCCGGCTCCGCACGGGAAGTCCGGGAGTGGAACGACCCCACCAAGCTGTCCCTCGCGCCACCGCTCGCGGCCCGGATCTACGGCCTGGAGGTGCTGGCCTCGCGCGTCGAGGACGATCCCTCCAACACCACCCGCTTTGTGGTGCTGGCGCGGGAAAAAGACCTGCCCACCCGGGAGGAACTGCCGGGTCCGGCGGTGACCAGCTTTGTGTTCCGCGTCCGGAACGTTCCGTCTGCGCTGTACAAGGCACTGGGCGGCTTCGCCACGAACGGCGTGAACATGACCCGGCTCGAAAGCTACATGGTGGGGGACGAGTTCGCCGCCACCATGTTCATGGTGGACGTGGAAGGCCACCCCGAAGACACGCCGCTGCGGCTGGCGCTCGAGGAACTCGAGTTCTTCACCACCGAAGTACGCATCCTGGGCGTCTACCCCGCGGCCGAGCACCGCACCCAGCGGGCTGTCAGCCGCTAACCGGCCGACGCCCGCTCCGGGCGGCTGCTGCGTTATTCCTTCGCGGCCGTCCCGTCAGGCTCTGCGGGCTCGATCTTGGCAATGGAACCAGTGGCCGGGGCCACGGGCGGGGTGAGCACGGAGGCGTAATCGTGCTGCGTTGAGTACGTCAGGAAGCCCAGGTGGGCCTCGTAACGGTCCAGCACGTCGTCGATGATCTGCTGGTGGGTGACACCCATCAGGTCATACCCCTCCGAGCCGGTCTGCGCGAACACCTCAACGCGGTAGTACACGTCGGTTTCGCGGGACATGCGGCCGCCGAACATGGGCACCGGCGCCTCCACGGCCTGGACCTGGTACAGGAAGTCGCGGTGGTTCGGGATCCGGACAACCAGCGCATGGCTGGAGATGTTGGTGTCCTCGTTGGGGATGATGTCCAGGGTTGCCTCGTAGCCCTGCTTCGTGAACTCGCGGAGCACGTCGGCGAGGGCCGGCTGCACGACGCGTTCCATGAACTGGGCCACCTGCTTCTTCGACGGGTAGGCGCGCATCCCGGCCAGCCGTTGCCGCCAGGTGCGGTCCGGCACCATGCCGCCGTGCGCCGCCGTCGACTGCCTGCGCAGGACCTGGCCCTCGCGCTCAGCCCGCTCCATCCGCAGCGCCTTCGAGAACGAGGCCATCACCAGCCACGCGATGATGGTCACCGGCAGGGCGAAGATGAGCGTGGCGTATTCCATGGTGGTCACACCACCGGCAATCAGCATGGCGATGGTCAGCAAGGCGGTGAGGACCGCCCAGAAGATGCGGAGCCACTTGGCGCCGTCCTGGGACGGGTCCGGGATGGAGGAGGAGAAGTTGGACATCACCATGGCGCCGGAGTTGGCGCTCGTCAGGTAGAACAGCAGGCCGGACAGCGTGCCCAGGCCAATCAGGAAGCTGGCGCCGGGGAACATTTCCAGCAAGGCGTACCAGCCCTGTTCCGGGCTGTCCACGGCCAGCTGGGCGAACTCTTTGTTCCCGCTCAGGACCTCATGCATGGCACTGTTGCCGAAGATGCTCACGATCAGGAAGTCGCACAGGACCGGGGCGGTGATGGCGGCGATGACAAACTCCCGCAGGGTGCGGCCGCGGGAGATGCGGGCCAGGAACAGGCCCACGAACGGGCCCCACGCCAGCCAGAAAGCCCAGAAGAAGAGCGTCCAGCCGGCCATCCACTGGGACCCGCCGTCCTCGTACGCGAAGGTCTGCAGGGTGCGGTCGGGCAGGGTGAACAGGAACCGGCCGATGTTCTCCACCATCGCGTTCAGGAGGAACGAGGTCTTGCCGGTTACCAGGATGTACAGCAGCATGGCCGCTGAGCTCCAGATGTTCAGCTCCGAGATCCAGCGGATGCCTTTATCCACGCCGGACGTGCACGCGGCGATGGTCAGTACGACGGCGACAATCACCAGGGCGATCTGCAGCGCGAGTCCCTGCTCCAGGCCGAATATCAGCGCGAAGCCCACGTTCAGGAGCACCACACCGATCCCCATGGACGTGGCAACGCCGAAAACCGTTCCCACGAGGGTGACGATGTCGATAGCGTCGCCGATGCCGCCGCGGACCCGCTTGCCGAGCAGCGGGTACAGGGCAGCACGGATGGAGAGCGGCATGCCCCACCGGTAGGCGAAATATCCCATAGCCATGCCGAGGAGGGCATACATGGCCCAGCCGGCTACGCCGTAGTGGAACATGGTCCAGACCACGGCATCCGCGGCGGCCGCCGGAGTTTGTCCCTGGCCTGCCGGCGGCGACATGTACTGGCTGATGGGTCCGGTGACGGAGAAGAAGAGCATGTCGATGCCCACCCCGGCAGCAAAGAGCATGGCCACCCAGGTGAAGAGCTTGTACTGGGGCCGCGAGTGGTCCGGGCCCAGACGGACCGAGCCTTCCTTGGAGAAGGCGACCCAGAGGACGAACCCGATCACCACGGTCACGGTGAGGACGTAGAACCAGCCCACGTTCTCTGCGATCCAGGCCACCACCGTCTTCATGGTGGACTGGGCGTTCGCAGGCACCAGCATCGCCCACACGGAGAAGGCGATGATGATGACCGAGGCGATGACGAATACACGCCAGTTGACTTTAGGCTGCGGGGCCTCGATGAGTTCGGCGGGGCCGCGGCTGAGTTCCTGGCTGGAAACCGGTGGTCGGTTCTCAAATTCCGGGCCGCCGCGCTTGCGATCTGTACCGCCAAGCTGACTGCGTGGAACTAATGCCTGCGGTGGTCCGTCTGCCGGACGCCGCGTGTCTTCTTGTTCAGCCATGGAATCTCATGCTAGTACACGCGGCCAAAACGAGGCCCGGCCGGAGGTCGTCTGCACCCCCGCCTCGGGCGTCTGATTTCACGGGAACGGAGGCTTCTTCCCGGTGTCAATTCACGCCGGTTTGTGGCCCGCGGGGCCACCGTTTTTCGCCGTTCAAACGGGTTTCCGGCTGGGCAGGAGGGGCGCGAAGAAGGCCGCAAGTTCCGCTGTCGCCGACAAAGGCAGCACGTTCGCCACATACTGGTCCGGCCGGACCACCACCACAACGCCGTCCCGGTGCAGGCCGCGGAGTTCGAAGATGTCAGCCTTGGGATCAGTGGCGTAGACCTTCTCGTAGTCCCTGAGTTTGAACGGTCCCACGTATGGCTTGAACACCTCCGGGACGGTGCCGATGTCCACGCTGGTGTGGTCCTGCTGGTAGATGACTTTGACGTCGAACCAGGCGTCCCGATCAGCTCCCGACGGCGTCGCATCGAGCGGCGATTCGGCTGAGGTCGCGAGCCACCCGGCCAGGTCCGTGGTGGGTGAGGGGGCGCCTGCGGCCGCCGGGTCCGCGAAGACGTAGATGCGCCAGCGGCCATCGGCTGTGGCATGGTGCCCAAGGTGGATGGGGTTCGCGTCGCACACCCGGACCACGGGCGCAGACTTGAACCGCTTGCCGATGGGGAAACCGGCCGCCAAATGCTGGTGGGTGGCTTCGGCAGTGATGAGGGACGGCGTGTACTGGGTCATGAATCCTGCGGGGAACTCGGCCGTCCTGACATAGAAGTCCTCCAGTTCGGAGGGGTTCTCGAACTCCTCCGGCTTCTTCGCCATCATGGTGGACCATACTTTGTCGAAGTCGATGAGGTTCTTCGCCACCACCTGGCGCTCCGCCGAGTACGTGGCGAGCAGGCTGGCGGGGCTACGGCCTTCCAGGACGTGTCCGAGTTTCCAGCCGAGATTGAAGCCGTCCTGCAACGAAACGTTCATGCCTTGGCCGGCCTTGGCGCTGTGTGTGTGGCAGGCGTCGCCGGTGATGAAAACGCGCGGCGTGCGCTCGCCACGCTGGTCCGGAAGGACGTCGTCGAACCTGTCCGTCAGGCGGTGCGCAACCTCATACACGCTGTGCCAGGCAACGTTTCTGACGTCAAGCGAGTAGGGGCGCAGGATGGCGTTCGCATGCGCGATGATCTGCTCGATCGTGGTGCTTCGCACGGCGCCCTTGTTCGCCGGGTCCACTTCACCGAGATCCACGTACATCCGGAAGAGATGGCCGCCTTCGCGCGGGATCAGCAGGATGCTCCCGCCTGCCCCGGACTGGATGGCGCACTTGGTCCGGATATCGGGGAAATCCGTGACGGCGAGGACATCCATGACTCCCCACGCATGATGTGCCTCGTCGCCGGCCATGGTGCAGCCGATGGCGGCCCGCACCTTGCTGCGCGCGCCGTCCGCACCCACAACGTATTTGGCCCGGACCACGCGTTCTTCGCCCTCGTTCGGACCGACGGCATGGGCGAGGGTGACGGTCACGGGATAATCGCCTTCACCCACTTCGAGGCTGCGGAACTCGTAACCGTAGTCCGGTTTCATCCGGGTTGGCGCGTCCGCCATGTATTCGGCGAAGTAGTCCAGCACGCGGGCCTGGTTGACAATCAGGTGCGGAAATTCGCTGATGCCCATCTCATCGTCAACAGCCCGCGCGGCCCGGACAATCCGGGAGTGGTCCGCGGGGTCAGGCTTCCAGAACGCCATCTCGGTGATGCGGTACGCCTCGGCGATGATCCGCTCGGCGAAGCCAAAGGCCTGGAAGGTCTCCACACTGCGGGCCTGGATGCCGTCCGCCTGGCCGATCACCAGCCTCCCGGCACGGCGTTCCACAATGCGGGTGGTGATGCCGGGAAATTGGGAAAGCTGGGCGGCCGCGAGCATTCCAGCCGGGCCGGTGCCGACAATCAGCACGTCGACTTCGCCCGGCAGGTCTGCAGGCCGGTTGAGACCGACGCCGGCGGCAGGCTGGATGCGGGGGTCCCCTGATACGTAACCGTGGTGATGGAACTGCACGGGCTTCCTCACTTCGTTGTGTGAATGTACTCGATAGTACGCTTCACGCCCCGCGATTTCAGGAGCAGTGCCAGGCCGGGCTTTGTGCGCCCGGCGAGGAGACCCGTACTAACCGAGCGCGGGGGCCACCGTGGTGCCGGAACTGAACTGGCGGCGGGCCCAGCGGGCGAGTTTCTTGCCCTTGCCCTTCCACCAGCTGTCCTCGTCCTTGTCATGGTGGAGGCGGAAGATGATCGCCACCATCACGAACGTGGACATGCAGACGTCAGTCCAGGACCAGGACAGTGCGGCGATGAGCGCACTCATGCCGGTGGCAATGATGGACGGGACGGCCAGCGTCCGGAAGACCGTGCTGGCTATATACCGGCGGTGCGATCTTGGCACCGAGAGTGCCCGCACCATGTCAAAACAGGCGCAGACCACCACAACGGTCTGCCCGAAGGCCAGCAGGATCAGCCCGATGCTGGACCCGGCAAACATAACCACTGAAGAACCAAACACGTGAAACCCCCAGAGTCTCGAAGTGCCGCTGTGAGACCAGCAACGGTTCCATTCAAGACACTGCGGGCCGGCGGGTCACCAGTAGTGGGTACTCGAATTTTCCGGGTGGCCGATTCCGGGGTTCTTGTTTCGGGTGCGCCTACTTGCCCAGGGCCCGGGGGCGCCAGACCACGACGGCCTGCGAGCGTGCGCGCGGACGCTGACCGCGGGCCAGGCTCACCACGTCGCCTGCCGCGCCGGCGGCAAAAATCCTGGAGTCCAAGGGATCACGACGGCGGGCCACCTCCTCGGTCAGCTCGGTCACCTTGCGCTGGAGGGCAGCCACCTGGTTCTCCAGTTGGAGGATCCGTTTGATGCCCTCCAGCGAGACGCCTTCCTGGGAGAGACGCTGGACCTCGCGCAGCATGTTGACGTCCCGCTGTGAATAGCGGCGCGACTTCCCCGGCGCCCGGCTGGGCGAGACGATGCCCAGCCGGTCGTATTGCCGGAGGGTCTGCGGGTGCATATCTGCCAGTTCCGCCGCCACCGAGATCACGAAGATCGGCTGGTCAGCACTGATATTCACGGTCTGCTCCGCTGATTACAGCCGGGCCTTGGCGGCCAGGCCCTGCCGGACATCGGCGTCGGCGGTGGCCTCGGCGAACGCCTTGACGGCCGCCTCAGCCTCCTTGTTCAGGTTCTTGGGCACCGCGACGTCGATGGTCACCAGAAGATCACCGGTAGCCTTTGACGTTTTCACGCCGCGCCCCTTCACCCGGAGCGTGCGGCCCGAGGGCGTGCCGGCCGGGACGCGGACCTTGACCGTCTCGCCGTCAATGGTGGGAACTTCGATGTCCGCGCCCAAAGCAGCTTCCGGGAAGCTGACCGGTACGTGGATGCGGAGGTTGTCGCCGTCGCGCGTGTAAAAAGCGTGGGGCTGGACGGACACGGACACCACCAGGTCGCCGTTGCCGGCAGGTGAGGGCTGGCCCTTGCCGCGGACGCGCACCTTCTGGCCGTCCTTGATGCCGGCTGGCACCCGGACGTCAATGACTTCGCCGCTGGGTTCGCGCAGGCCGATGGTGGTGCCGCGGATCGAGCCGGCGAACGAAATGCTGGTGGACGCGGTCCGGTCGGCGCCCTTCTGGGGTGCACGCTGGAACCCGGTCTGGCCGCCGAAACCGCCGCCGAACAGGTCCGCGAACTCGGGCGGAATGCCGCCCGAGGTGCTGAAACCGCCGGCATGGCGTCCGGCGTTGCCGGTGAACAGGCCGCCGAACATATCCTCGAAGCCGCCGCTGCCAGCGCCGGCACCGCCGGGAGCAAACCTGGCGCCGCCACCCATGGCACGGATGGCGTCGTACTGCTGGCGCTCGTCCGGATCAGAAAGCACCGAATAAGCCTCGGAGATGTCCTTGAACTTCTTCTCCGAGGCAGCATTACCCGCGTTGGTGTCCGGGTGGTGCTGGCGGGCAAGTTTCCGGTACGCCTTCTTGATATCGGCGTCGGAAGCGTCCTTGGCGATACCAAGGATCGCGTAAAAGTCCTTGTCCACCCAATCCTGGCTAGCCAATGGCGTTTCCTTTCAAATTTACAAAAGAGTTAAGGCGAGATTACCTCTCCGCCGGAGCGGATGAGGGGGCCCGGGAGTGGCATCGGGCCTGCCGGAGCGTGGCGACTTTCGGTCCGTAGGACCAAAGCCGCCACGCGTAGGGGCGGGGCCCCCTCATCCGCGGAGGCGGTAGCTGATTACGCCGGTACTGCGACAACAACCTGGGCTGCGCGGAGGACGCGGTCGCCTGAGCGGTAGCCGGAGCGGAGGACCTGGCTGACGGTGTCAACCTCGATGTCCTCGCCCGCCTGCTGAATCAGGGCCTCGTGGATGTTCGGGTCGAACTCCACGCCGGTCTCGGCGATGCGGACCAGGCCGTACGTCTTCAGCGCGGTCTCCAGCTTGGTGGCGATGGCCGCGAACGGACCGTCCGCGAGGTCACCGTGCTGGCGGGCGGCGTCGATGTCGTCCAGGACCGGAAGCAGGGAGTTCAGGACGCCGATGACGGCCATCTCCCCTGCCACGGCCCGGTCGCGCTCGACGCGCTTGCGGTAGTTGACGTACTCAGCCTGGAGCCGGAGGAGGTCGTTCTTCAGCTCGGCCGCCTCTGCATTCGCTGCGCCCTGGGCCACCGATTCCTCGGCCGGCACCTCCACCCCGTTGAGGATTTCCTCAGCCTGGGCGAGGGCATCCCCGTCGGAGTCCACCGGTGAGTGGGCCTGAGCGTGCTGCTCACCCTCCGGGTGCCGGGCCTGCCCGGTCACCGGGTCAACCTTGCGGTTGTCCCGGATGACCGGATCCTGGCGGTCGCCTGCCTGCCGCTCCTGGTTTTCCTGGCTCGCGGGTGAGCTGTGCTCTTCCTCGTTACCGTGGTGCGGCATGGCTACTTCTTCGCTTCGTCTTCGTCGATGATCTCGGCGTCGACGATGTCTTCATCAGCAGCCTTCTCGCCGCCCGCAGCACCAGCGGCACCGTCAGCACCGGCAGCGCCGTCCGGCGAACCGGCCTGGGCGTAGATGGCCTCGCCGAGCTTGCTCTGGGAAGCCTGCAGCTTCTCGAAAGCGGTCTTCACGGCGGCGTCATCCGTGCCTTCAAGGGCCTTCTTCAGGGCGTCGACGTCGGACTGGACCTCGGTCTTGACCTCTTCGGGCAGCTTGTCGGCATTGTCGGCGATGAGCTTGTCCACCGAGTAGGCGAGCTGCTCGGCCGTGTTGCGGGTGTCGGTTGCCTCGCGGCGGGCCTTGTCCTCGGCTGCGTGTTCCTCGGCGTCACGGACCATGCGGTCAATGTCTTCCTTGGACAACGCGGTGCCGCCGGTGATGGTCATGGACTGTTCCTTGCCGGTGCCCTTGTCCTTCGCCGAGACGTGCACGATGCCGTTGGCGTCGATGTCGAAGGTGACTTCAACCTGCGGGACGCCGCGCGGAGCCGGCGCAATGCCGGTCAGCTCGAACGTGCCCAGCGGCTTGTTGTCCCGGGTGAACTCGCGCTCGCCCTGGAAGACCTGGATGGCCACGGACGGCTGGTTGTCGTCGGCCGTGGTGAAGGTCTCGGACCGCTTCGTGGGGATGGCGGTGTTGCGCTCGATCAGGTGCGTCATGACGCCGCCCTTGGTTTCGATGCCGAGGGACAGCGGGGTGACGTCGATCAGCAGGACGTCCTTGCGCTCGCCCTTGAGGACACCGGCCTGGAGTGCGGCGCCGACTGCGACGACCTCATCCGGGTTGACGCCCTTGTTCGGCTCCTTGCCGCCGGCCAGTTCCTTGACGAGCTCGTACACGGCGGGCATACGGGTGGAACCGCCCACGAGCACGATGTGGTCGATCTCGGAGAGCTTGATGCCGGCTTCCTTGATGACGTCCTGGAACGGCTTCTTGGTACGGTCCAGCAGGTCCTTGGTGAGGTCCTGGAACTTCGCGCGGGTCAGCTGCTCATCCAGGTGGACCGGGCCGTCGGGGGTGACGGACAGGTACTGGAGGGAGACGTTGGTGCTGGTGGAGGACGAAAGTTCCTTCTTGGCCTGCTCCGAGGCTTCGCGCAGGCGCTGCAGGGCGATCTTGTCCTTGGACAGGTCGATGCCCTTGACCTTGAGCTGCTTGAGCAGGTAGTCCACAACGCGCTGATCCCAGTCGTCGCCGCCGAGGTGGTTGTCACCGGCGGTGGCGCGGACCTGGATGGTGGAGAAGTTGTCTTCATCCTTGCCGACTTCGAGCAGGGACACGTCGAACGTTCCGCCGCCGAGGTCGAAGACGAGGATGAGTTCGTCTTCCTTGCCCTTGTCCAGGCCATAGGCCAGTGCGGCGGCGGTGGGCTCGTTGACGATGCGCAGGACGTTCAGGCCTGCGATTTCGCCGGCTTCCTTGGTGGCCTGGCGCTGGGCGTCGTTGAAGTAGGCAGGCACGGTGACGACGGCGTCGGTGACCTTTTCACCCAGGTACGACTCGGCGTCGTTCTTCAGCTTCATCAGGACGCGGGCGGAGATTTCCTGCGCGGTGTACTTCTTGTCATCGATGGACACGGACCAGTCGGTGCCCATGTGGCGCTTGACCGACGCGATGGTGCGGTCGATGTTGTTGACGGCCTGGCGCTTGGCGATTTCGCCGACCAGGACTTCGCCGGACTTGGAGAACGCAACGACGGACGGCGTGGTGCGGCCACCCTCGGCGTTGGCAATAACGGTGGGCTCGCCACCTTCGAGAACGGAGACGACGGAGTTGGTGGTTCCGAGGTCGATACCTACTGCACGTGACATATGTGCTTCCTTCTTTCCTTGGAAACTTGCTGGCGCCCACTCATTGAGCGTTCTGCACTCAACTTTACTCCGGGCACAAGCGATGTCAATCTAAAGTTGAGCGAAGTCCGCTCAACTTTGGATTTTGCACAGTGTGGAACCGCCCGGATTCCGCGTCATTCCGGGCTTTCGTCTGGAAAACAACGTACGACGGCGGCTCTGCGTTTCGCTGTGGGAGAACTTTCCAGCAGCATTTGTCCGCCGTGGTCACCCGTGCAGCGGGCCGCGTTCCCCGTCAGTGGTGTTGACCTGGCGGTCGGTCAGTCCCTCGCGGATGGCATCCTCGGTTCGGGCAGTTCCGGAGGCGCCGGCATCACCGTAGTCGCCGTCGGGGTATTCGCCTTCCTCGGGCTCCGTCTCCGCGGCGCTCACTACACCGGCGTCGCCGTAGTCACCGTCCACGTACTGGCCGCCTTCACCTTCCAGGCCCGGAGCAGTACTGGCCTTGCGCGGCTCGTCGCCGGCAGCGGCGTCATGATTTTCGCTCATGGTGGCTTCTCTTCCTCGAGGTTCTGCGTCCATGCGGGCGCACTTGGAGTGTACCCAGACCGGCCCGGGCTAAACAGGGGCCGGCCGCAATCCGCATCCCCGTCAGCGCGCGGCCACGAGTGCCTGCGGAGCGGCCTGCTTCATCCGTGTCTGCAGCCACTTGAGCTGTGTAGAGGTTTCCGACTCGCACTCTGCCACCACGGCGAGCAGGTCCTTGTCGCGGAGTGCGGCCGCCGCCTGTTTGACCATGGTCCAGGTGATATCCACGAAGCTGGCCAGAAGGTAAAGGTCCTGCAGGTCACGCAACAGACCAACCGGCCCGCTGCGGGTCTCCGAAAGACCTACCGCTTGGAGCCGTTCCGGTTCGTTGTCCGGCGCGCCCTCGCCGTAACGTTCCACCACGGCCTCCAGCTTCTCCTGATGGCCGAGGCATTGCCGCGCCAGGGTAAGGCAGAGGAAATAGACATCAGGTTCCTCCCCGTGTCCTTCAGCCACCTCGACGAACGATTCCGCCAGCGTCACCTCAGTCCTGCGGAGCATCCCCAAATAGATCCTGAGGTTCATGGCCGGCCTCCCGGCGAGTTGACGGCGTCCGGAAAATTGGGTGGATCCCCGGGCTCAAGAAGTTCGGATGCTGCCGCCTCCGGGCCTCCCCTGGTGGCTGGGACCCGGGCGGCCTCCCGCGGCCGGGACGCCGTCGTCGTGGGTGCCGGAGCGGGCCCGGCGGCATCCCCAATCCGCTCCACCCTGACGGCGGCATTCTTGAACACCGGCTGCTTGGACACGGGGTCCCACTCGGTGAGCGTGAGTTCGTTGGCGGCAGTCGGGTGCTCCCCCGGGACGCCACCGGCATCCCAGTAGCCGTAATGGAAGGGCGCAAACACGCTCCCTGGCCGGATGCCGCTGATGCGGACCGGCACTTCGATGGTGCCCCGGCGGGAGGACACCCGCACCAGATCGCCCTCGGAGATGCCCAGCGCTTCACAATCGGCCGGCGCCATTTCCACCCAGGCCCTCGGCGCGGCTGCCGTCAAGGGCTTGGAACGGCCCGTCTTGGTGCGCGTATGGAAGTGATAGGCGGTCCGGCCGGTTGTGTAGCGGAGCGGATACTCCGCGTCCGGCTCCTCGTGCGCCGGGGTGTACTGCGTTGTGCGCAGAAACGCCCGGCCGGCAGGAGCGGAAGCCTTATATTCCGTGGGAGGAATGGAGGCCCCGGTCAGGAGATCGTGGCCGTAGCTTTCGCAGTACTCCGGCCGCGTGGGGAAGATCCCGTCGTCATAGAGCCGCACCCGGCCGTCCGGATTCCCGTCATTGCAGGGCCACGGGATCCCGCTGCCGCCCCGGAGCTTTTCGTAGCTGATGCCCGAGTAGTCGCAGGGCCGGCCCCGGGAGCATTCCTTCCAGGCCTCGAAGGCGTCCTCGGGCCCGGTCCACGTCAGCAGCGGCTCACCGTCCTGCGTGCGGAAATCCATCCGGCGCGAGTAGTCCAGGAAGATCTCCAGGTCGGGGCGGGCTTCGCCCGGGGGTTCAACGGCTTTGTCCGAGAGGTGTACGGTCCGGTCCGCGTTGGTGAACGTTCCCGCCTTCTCGCCCCAGCCGGCGGCGGGAAGGACGACGTCGGCCGCCTGGGCCGTTTCCGTCAGGTACAGGTCCTGGACCACCAGGAAGAGTTCCGGCTTGGCGAGGATCTCCCGGATCCTGGGCAACTGCGGCATGGACACGGCCGGATTGGTGGCTGAGACCCACAGGAATTCGATGGAGCCCTGCTCCGCGTACCGGAAGATCTGCATCGCGTGCGTGGGAGGCGCCCAGTGCGGAATGATCCCGGGGTCCACCTTCCAGAGCCGCGCCAAATCGTTGATGTGGTCCTGGTTTTCCCAGTTCCGGAAGCCCGGAAGGTCGCCGTCGGCCCCGCATTCCCTGTTGTTCTGCGCGGTGGGCTGCCCGTTCATCTGCAGCAGCCCGCAGCCGGGGCGCCCCAGCATGGCGCGCAGCAGGTGCAGGTTGTTGACCTGGCAGGACGAAGCGGTGGCTTGGGAGGACTGGTAAAACCCCTGGAGCACGGTGGACAGCACCCGTTCGGAAGAGCCGAATATGCGTGCGGCTTCCCGGATGTCCGCGGCGTCCACACCGCAGGTTTCCGCTGCAGCCTCGGGGGTCCATGGCTCCACGGTCTTCCGAAGCTCCTCGAGCCCGAGTGTATGCGCGTCCACGTAGTCGGAGTCCTGCCAGCCGTTGTGCAGGACCTCGCGGACCAGGGCGTGCATCAGCGCCAGATTGGTGCCCGGCTTCAGCGCGAGATGGACGTCCGCATACCTGGCCACCTCGGTATCGCGCGGGTCCACGCACACCACCCTGGGACGGTCCGGTCCCGCGATCCTGTCCAAAACCCTGGACCAGAGGACCGTCTGGGTCTCGGCCATGTTGTGTCCGTAAAAAAAGATGGCATCGCAGTGGTCGATGTCCTCGTAGGCGCCCGGCTGCCCGTCGGCGCCGAAGGATTCCTTCAGGGAGGCCGCTGCCGTGGCCGTGCAGAGGCGGGTGTTGCCGTCCATGTGGGGCGTGCCGATGCCGGCTTTCCCGATCACCGCCAGGGCGTAGTACTCCTCCAGCAACAGCTGGCCGCTGGTGTAGAAGCCGTGGCTCAGGGGCCCCCGGGTCCGGAGCAGTTCCTTGCTTCGCTCCACAATGCGGCCCATGGCGGTGTCCCAGCTGCATTCCACCAACTGCCCGTTCTCGCGGATCATCGGCTGCGTCAGGCGGTCCTTATGCGACACGCCCTGCCAGCTGGCGAACAGGCCCTTCGGACCCAGCCGTCCATGGTTCACCAGGTCACCGGCCCGCCCGCGGATGCCCACCATGGCGCCATCCTTGACCGCGATGTCGCAGGCGCAGCCGTTGCTGCACAGGACACAGGCGGACTGCACCCAGCGGTCCACGTCCGCTTCCGGGACGCCGCCGTCGAGCGCCTGGTCCACCCGGACCGGCCACAAGCCGCCACGGGCGTACGGCGTCCGGCTCCCCCAGATTTCAGCGATGCGGTCAGCCATGGCGGCCTCCTGGCTCTTGCGGCAGCGAAAGAGTTTCTGCTGAACAGGCTAGACCCGGATGATGCGGAGCGAAAGGGCAGTAGGCTTACTATTTCCGCCGCCCCACATGCACCCCAGGCCCCGTGGCGTGCATGCCCGGCGTGACGCTCGGGCGGTTAGCTGCCGGCGAAGCCAGTCAGGCGCGCAAGAACCGCGAGGTGGTGCTCAAAGAGGTCATCGCGGGCGCGGAAGGTGTCCGGCCCGTACTGGCCGAAGATCTCGAAGCTCACCGCGCCGAAAAGCGACGTCCACACCAGCGCTCCATTCGCGAGGAGGCTGTCAGGCACCGTGAGCCCGAGTCCGGAACGGATGGATTCGAGGTCGGCAGCCAGCGGCGAACGCACGACGGCGGCACTCGCCGGCATGGACAGCTCACCCGCCCGGTAGGCGGCATCAAGGATCCCGACCAGGCTGTAGATCACCCGCGTGCCGGGCGCTGTGGTCTGGCTGGCGGGCGCCTGGTAGCCGGGCACCGGGCTGCCGAACAGGAGTCCATAGCGCGCCGGCTCGCGCAGCGCCCACTCCCGGACAGCGAGCCCCAGCGCCGCGAACCGTCCGGCGAAGTCATTCTCAGGCTTCGCATTCACCGCCTCATCCACGGCGTCGCCGAGCTCGTTGTAGGCGTCCACGAGCAGCAGAGTCAGGAGTTCGTCGCGGCTGGCGACGTAACGGTAGACGGCGGACGAGACAACGCCTAAATCCCTCGCCACGGCACGGAGTGAGAGTGCCGCCGCACCGTGGATTGCCAGGTGGCGCCGCCCCAGCCGGACAATCTCGGCAATGGTCTGGGCGCGGGCCCGCTCCCGGGGTGTCCGAAGGTTGGCGTCGGGGTTCGCGGGCTTGTCGGTCACCACACCAGCATGGCATAACGCAGAGCACTGTCAACAATTGAGAGCACCGCTCTTGACCGGTCCAGGCGACCGGGTGCATTCTTAGATGAGAGCAGTGCTCTCATAGCCTGGACCGTCCTGAAGGGGAAGCCATGAACGATCTACACGTTGTCACCGGAGCAGGTCCGGTTGGCTGGGCCGTTGCGGAACAGCTGGCGGAACAGGGCAAGCACGTCAGGGTCCTGACGCGTTCCGGCTCCGGCCCGGAGCATTCGCGGGTGGAACGCCGGGTGGTGGACGTCCAGGACGCCGCCCGGGTACGCGAAGCACTCAGCGGCGCCGCCGCTGTGTTCCACTGCATCCACGGGTCCGCCTACACGGCGGACGCATGGCGGGCCGAGCTCCCCCGCGCCGAACAAACGGTGCTGGCCGCAGCGGCCGAGGCGGGCGCCGTCGTCGTTTTTCCCGAAAGCCTCTATTCCTACAGCGAGCCGGACCGCCCCATGACCGAGGCGGGACCGCGGGCTGCCCGGGGTGGCAAGCGCGGCGTCCGCACCGACCTGCTGAGAGCCCGCGACGCCTCCCCCACCAACACGGTCAGCGTGGTGGCCGGCGACTTCTTCGGCCCGCGGGTCCGGAACTCGCACGGCGGCGAGCGCATGGTGGCGCCCGTCCTCGCCGGAAAGAAGCTCTGGGTCATGGGCAGCGCGGACCAGCCGCACTCATTCACCTACGTCCCGGACCTCGCGGCCGCGATGATCATGTCCGCGCAGACACCGTCGCTATGGAACAGGGTGTGGCACGCGCCCACCGGCCCGGCTGTCACGCAACGCCAGCTGGCAACCGCATTCGCGGAGGCCGGCGGGGCCACCCAGCCAAAAATCGGTACCATCCCCGGCTGGGCCCTGCGGGTCATGGGACTCTTCTCGAAGGATCTCGGGGAGCTTGGCGAAACCCTGTATCAGTTCCAAAAGCCGTTTGTGATGGACTCCGCCGTGAGCCAGGCCACCCTGGGCCTCCACCCCACGCCCCTCGCCCAAGCGGCTGCGGCCACCGTGGCCTGGTGGCGGAACCAGGGCTGAGGGTTACTCCTCCACGTCCCGCCACGGCCCAACTACCGGCGGCCGGCGCCCTCCGCCTCCAGCTCCAGACCGTCCGGCTGCTGCACCGCCGCGTCCGCTTCCGGACGGCCCAGCTTGCTGGGCCACCAAATGCGCGGGCCGATGTCGTAAGTCAACGCCGGAACCAGCAGCGAACGCACCAGGACGGTATCCAGCAGCACACCGAAGGCCACAATGAAGGCCAGCTGGACCAGGAACATGATGGGAATGATGCTCAGCGCGGCGAATGTGGCGGCCAGCACCACGCCGGCGGACGTGATTACGCCCCCGGTCACACCCAGTCCACGCAGGATGCCGGGACGCGTCCCGTGCTTGAGCGACTCCTCGCGGACCCGGCTCATCAGGAAGATGTTGTAGTCCACGCCCAGGGCCACCAGGAAGACGAATCCGAACAGCGGCACTGTGGCGTCGGCCCCCGGGAATCCCAGCAGGTTGTTGAACACCAGGGCCGAGACACCCATCGCCGCGCCGTAGGACAGCACCACGGAGAGCACCAGCAGGACGGGCGCCACCACGGAACGGAGCAGGAGCATCAGGATGAAGAGGATCACCACCAGCACAATGGGGATGATGATGACCAGGTCGCGCTGGGCCGTGGTGTTCGTGTCCAGGGCAGTGGCCGTGACGCCGCCAACCAGGGCACCGGAGTCGATTGCCTTGACGTCCTGGCGCAGCGCCTTGACCACGTCCTCGGCTTCGATGGAATCCGCCGCGTAGTTCAGTGTGGCGTTGATCAGGACCTTGCCGTCACGGACGTCCGGGGCGGTAGGAGTTCCGGGGGCTCCGGTGATGGGCACACTGCCCGCAGCCAGGAGGTAGGCGTCTCCCACGCCGTCGGCCGTTTTGACCTTCGCGAGGACCTCATCAGCTTTGCCCTGATCCGCAATCACGACGGCGGGGCTGCCGCTGCCGGCGTCGAAATGGCGCGCCAGCGCGTCCTGGCCGTCAACGGCGTTGGACGCGGTGAGGATGACATCCGTCTGCGGCACCCCGTTGGCTTTCAGTTGCAGAATGCCCGTCGAGGCCACCAGCAGCAGGAGTACCGATGCCACCCACACGGTGCGCGGACGGCGGGAGACCAGCGATCCGATGGCACGCCAGATGCCCTTCTGCCCTTCCAGGCCCGTGACGAGCTCCGGTTCCCGCTGATCTTCGGGGACCAGCTTGGGACGGAATGGCCAGAAGGCTGCCCGGCCCAGGAGTGCCATGAGCGCGGGCAGGAGGGTCAGGGCGGCGAACAGTGAGCAGAGAATGCCTGCAGCCGCCACCGGGCCAAGGCCCTTGTTGGAGTTCAGGTCGGAGAACAGCAGGCACAGCAGGGCGATGATGACGGTGGCGCCGGAAGCCACGATCGGCTCCACCGACGTCTTCCAGGCCGTCAGCACGGCAGCGGTCCGGTTGTGCGTGTGGGTGAGGGCTTCACGGAACCGGGCCACGTAGAGCAGCGCGTAGTCGGTGGCCGCGCCGATCACCAGGATGGACAGGATGCCCTGGCTCTGGCCATTGAGCTGGATCCAGCCGAGTTTGGCCATTCCAAATACGAGCAGGATGGCGGCGCACAGCGCGAACACCGAAGTCAGCAGCACCGCGATGGGCAGCAGCAGGGAGCGGTAGACGATCAGGAGGATCACAAAAACGGCGCCCAGGGCCACCAGCAGCAGGATGCCGTCGATTCCTGCGAACGCGCTGGTAAGGTCCGCGGCAAGGCCGGCGGGTCCGGTGACAAACGTCCGCATCCCGTCCGGAGCGGCGTCAGCAACCGTGGTCCGCAGTTCCTTGACTGCCTCCTTCAGCTCACCGGAGGAGGCAATGGGAGCGACGAACTGGACGGCTTTGCCGTCTTCGGATGGGATGGGGCCGATCACCGTGCTGCCGAGCTTCAGCGCTTCCATGTCCGCCCTGAGGGCTGCAGCCTTACCCAGCTGGGCCGGGGTGAATGCTTCACTGCTTTCAATGACCACCACGGCAGGAACTTCGTTGGAATCCCGGAACTTCGTCTGCCACTCCTGCGCGGCTGTTGCTTCGGCGCTTGCGGGCAGGAAGGATGCCTGGTCGTTGGAAGAGACCTCGCTGAGGCGCCCGAAAGTGGGTCCGCCGATGCCGGCCGCGGCCAGCCAGGTGAGGACCAGAAGGACCGGGATGAGCCAGCGAAGCCAGAACGGAACCCGCGCGCTGTGTTGGGGACTGGTTTTCATGATTCCTTCTGAGCTTGGGAACGGAGGCGTACAATTGATTCCATCATAGAGTATCTCCACCATAGAGATAAGTGCCTGTCATGCAATTTCGGTTTCTGCCAGGCAATCACGGGTGGAAGGCCCGCGGATGGCGCTGCTGCAGTAATATCCGTCAGGGCGTCAGCACCAAACAGCGGAGAGCCACATGCATGACGCGAGCTAGCGGAGGAGGCAGGACATGACGGACGATACGTTCCAGCCCCCTGCCGACGCCGGCCCCCAGTCCCTGATCCGCCTGCTGCAGGAATTCACGCTTGAGGCCAACAGGTACGCGGACTCGGCGGGTGCCCAAAATGACATGCACCGCACCGACCTGAATGCACTGGCCGTCATCATGCGCCACACCGCCAAGGGCCTGGTGGTCACCCCTGGGATCCTCCGGAAGGAACTGCACCTGAGCTCTCCTGCCACCACGGCCCTCATCGACCGGCTGGACCACTCGGGCCACGTAATCCGCGAACGGCATGCATCAGACCGCCGGCAGGTTCAGCTCCGGATGACGCCCAAGGCCTTCCAGGATGGAGGGGCCATGTTCATGCCCTTGTCCCGTCACATGGGCGCCGCCATCGCTGCCTTCTCCCCCGAGGAACTCGGCGTTGTCACCCGCTTTATGACAGCCATGGTCGCTGCCACCATCGCCGCCCGCCAGGAAACCTCCGAACCTGGTCCGGCCAGCCCCGCCACTGCATCCGCTGAGCACCCTCCCGCCCCCAACTAAGTAGCGCGAACTGTCGTTTTGAGCGGTCAAAACGACAGTTCGCGCTACTCAGTTGGGCGGAATGCACGACGACGGTTCCTCCCATTCCCGCCACCGCGGCGGTAGCGTTTTGGTTATGAGTGCGCAGCAGCCCGAAGACGACGATGTGTACACGCACGGCCACCACGAGTCCGTGGTCCGCGCCCATGCTTCCAGGACCGCGGAAAATTCAGCGGCCTTTGTGATTCCGCACCTCACTCCGGGGGCCTCCGTGCTCGACGTCGGCTGCGGGCCCGGAAGCATCACGTGCGATTTCGCGGTGCTGGTGGCGCCCGGGAAGGTCACCGGGCTTGACCGGTCGCCGGACATCATTGCCCAGGCCACGGCGCTCGCCGCTGAACGCGGCGTGGCCAACGCCGAGTTCGTCACCGGCAACATCTATGACCTCGACTTCGAGGACGAGACGTTCGACGTCGTCCACGCCCACCAGGTCCTGCAGCACCTGACCGATCCGGTGGAAGCGCTGCGGGAGATGCGCCGGGTGGCCAAGCCCGGCGGGATTGTGGCCGTACGGGACGCGGACTTCCATGGCATGAGCTGGTACCCGCCGCTGCCGGAACTGGACGAGTGGATGGACCTTTACCAGCAGATCGCCCGCCGCAACGGGGCCGAACCCGACGCCGGCCGCCGCCTGGTTTCCTGGGCCCAGTCCGCGGGCTTCACCGACGTGGCGCCCACCAGCAGCAACTGGCTCTACGCCACCAGCCAGCAGCGGAGATGGCAGGCGCGGGTGTGGGGTGAACGGGTGCTGCATTCGGCCTTCGCGGACCAGGCGCTGGAGTACGGCTTCGCCAACGAAGCGGACCTGGCCCGGATCTCCGCGGGCTGGCACCGCTGGGGATCCACCGACGACGGCTGGTTCCTCATTCCCAACGGAGAGGTCATCGCCCGGGCGTAGGAGAGGTCGGCACCGCCCCTGGCCTGGCTGGACACGTCACCGCCCCTGGTGAACCGGCACTAAACTTGGCAGGTGCAATTCTCCCTGTGGCTCGCGCTCGCCGGCGCGGGCGTCCTGATCAGTTTTACTCCGGGTGCCGGCGCCATCAACACCATGAGCAACTCCCTGACCTCGGGATTCCGCCGCTCCATCTGGGGGATCCTGGGCCAGCAGGCGGCCCTGGTGATCCACGTGATCATCGTGGCTCTCGGCGTGGGCGTGCTGGTGGCCAGTTCGCCGGTGGCCTTCAACGTGATCCGTTACGCGGGCGCCGCCTACCTTGTCTACCTCGGTATCCGCCAGTTCCTGAGCAAGCCGGACCTGGACCGGGAACAGGCTGCCGTCCTCCGAAACGAGCCGGCCTGGTCCATGTTTCGGCGCGGCCTGTGGGTTAACCTCCTCAACCCCAAGGCCATCGTCTTCTTCCTCGCCTTCATGCCGCAGTTCATCCGGCCGGAACGGCCGCTCCTGCCGCAGTACGCCGTCCTCACCACCACCGTGGTGGCGATCGACATCCTGGTGATGTGGTTCTTCTTCGCTTTAGCCGCCAAGTCCTTCCAGCGGTTCACCCACGATGCCCACGGGCAGACGGTCCTGAGCCGTATTTTCGGTGTCCTCTTCGTCGCCGTGGGTGTCCTCCTCGCCGTGATCCACTAGCAGGTACGCTCTATTTCATGACCCCCGCACCTGTGATCATCGCCATTGACGGGCGATCCGGCGCAGGCAAAACCACCCTGGCCATCGAGCTCGCCGCGCAGCTGCGGAACCACCACAAGGTGGCCCTGTTCCATCTCGAGGACATCTACCCCGGCTGGAACGGCCTGGCAACGGGCATTGAACGCTACGTGTCCACCGTCCTCACCCCCCTGAGCCGCGGGGAAGCAGCCACCTGGACCAGCTGGGACTGGGCAAATCATTACGACGGCGACACCCGGGTCACGCTGCCGGCCGAGATCGTGATCATCGAGGGTGTGGGCGCCGCCGCCGCGGAAGCCCGGCCCCTGCTCAGCGCCGTCATCTGGGCCGACTCACCGGAGGACGTCCGCCGGACACGGGCACTGGAACGCGATGGCGGCACCTATGAGCCGTTCTGGGAGCAGTGGGCGGCGCAGGAAGCTGATTGGCTGGCGACGGATGACGTCCCCGCGCAGGCCGATATCCGCGTGCTCAACCAGGCAGACGGCTCGGCCCCGGAAGACGTCCTGCAGGCCCTCGCCTACCTCCCCGTGCTGGGGCCGGTGATGGTGCCGGAACGTGCCGGCCGCCGCGGGCTCCGGCTCCGGGCAGAGCGCCTGGCCGCCCGCCCGGACACCGCTGCCCTCTTCGCGTCCCTCTACGGCACATCCGCGCGTGCCGCGTGGCTGGACTCCTCGAATGCGCCCGCCGGCCCCGCCCCGGAGCAGTCGCCGGCCACCGAACGCAGCCGCTTCAGCATCCTTGCCGACGACTCCGGAACGTACGGCCAGTCGGTCACGCACCGCTCCGGCGAAACTGTGGTGACTGCCGGATCGGCAACAGTCCGCGTGCCGGGGCCGTTCTTCCGCTGGCTTGATACCGTCTGGGGACGCAGGGCCGTCCGCACCCCCGATGACTATCCCGGGGATTTCGCCCTGGGCTGGCTGGGCTGCCTGGGTTATGAGCTCAAACGCGAAACGGGCGGCTCGGACCTGGTGTCACCAACCCCCGACGCGGCGCTCATTTTTGCGGGCCGTGCGGTGGTGGTGGACCATGTCGAGGGAACAGCGTGGCTGCTGGCGCTGGAGGCACCTGACGCGGACACGTGGCTGGCCGCCGCACGGAGCGCCGTCAACGCAACGGCCCTCAACGCAGCGGCCCTCAACGCAACGGCTCCCGACGCAACGGCAGCGTTTACGAGCCGCGACACCGAGGCGTCCTATAAGCAGAAAATCGCAGCGGCCCAGGATGAAATCCATGAGGGGAACTCTTACGAAGTCTGCCTCACCACAACCCTCACGGCGCGGCTGCCTGCCGCGGCGGCGGCCCCGTGGCCCACTTATCTGGCCCTGCGGCGGAGGAACCCGGCACCCTTCGCGAGCTATCTGCGGTTTACCGGGCTGACCGTCGCAAGCACCTCACCGGAACGCTTCCTGCGCATCACGTCCGACGGCGGCATGCGCGCCGAGCCCATTAAGGGCACCCGCCGCCGGGGTGCCGATCCGGAGCAGGACCGGCAGCTGCGCGAGGACCTGGTTTCTTCGCTCAAGGACCGTGCGGAGAACATCATGATCGTGGACCTGCTGCGGAACGACCTCAGCCACTTCGCAGAGCCCGGGTCCGTAACGGTCAGCAGGCTGTGCGAGATCGAAAGCTATGCCACGGTCCACCAAATGGTGAGCACCATCGACGCGCGGTTGACGCCCGGCGCACCGCGGGCGGAGGCCGTGGCCGCCTGCTTCCCGGCCGGGTCCATGACCGGTGCCCCAAAAATCAGCACCATGGCTATCCTGGACCGGCTGGAGGACGGCCCCCGGGGCCTGTACTCGGGCGCGATCGGCTACTTTTCGCTGAACGGTGCCACGGACCTGGCTGTGGCAATCAGGACGCTGGTCATCGCTACGGGGGACGGCAACCAGGACTCTATGGGGGACGGCAACCAGGAAGCGCCGACGGCGGAACTGACTCTCGGCGTCGGCGGTGCCATCACTGCCGACTCGGTACCGAACGAGGAGTACGACGAGATTCGGGTAAAGGCGCACGGTGTGCTTTCCGCTCTGGGTGCGGAATTCCCGGCCGGCTAGGCATGCGTACCGGACGGGGTTTTTTCTCGCCGTAGGTGACCAGCGCACCGGTCAGGGCAATGGCAAGCACCGCTGCCAGGATTGCCAGGACCGGGTTGACCCACTGGGGAACCGTGTCATACACAGGGTTGCATCGGTTTTGCAGCGGGAAATAAAAAGTCCCGTCATGCTGGTGCCTCAGCCGGTAGTTGATGTCCAGCGCCTGGCCGGCAGCCTCACAGGTATGGTCGAGGTCGCGCGTAAAGGTCGAGACCTGGACGAAGGTGATCCCCGCCAGCAGGGTGAAGGACAGCGCCGAAACGCGGAACCAGACGCGCGCTACTTTCGACTGTGGCATATCTGTCAGCTCCCTCGGGCGGCGCCTTGGGCAGCCGGGATCCGAATGGTCCGTCTTCATGAACCGATGCTTTCAGGTTAGCCGCCCTTTCCACGCCGCTCCAGAGCGGACCGGATCAATTTTTGGGCAAGAATCCGGCGCCACTGGGCGCTACTGGACTGTGGCCGTCAGCCTGGCCACGTTATCGATGTAGCGGGCAGCAAGGGGCCGCTGACGCCACTCATCGAGTTTGAGCTCGGTTGAAATGTCCCGGTAGGTGTTTTCCACCGCCCGCATGCTCTCCACGATGTCCGCTCCGAGCAGCATCACGGAGACTTCCAGGTTCAACGAGAAGGACCGCATGTCCATGTTGCTGGAACCCAGGACGGCCACTTCGTCGTCGATGGTGAAGTGCTTGGCGTGCAGCACAAACGGTGCCTTGTAGAGGTAAATCCTCACCCCGGCTTCCAGCAGCGCCTCGTAGTAGGAGCGCTGGGCATGGTGGACCAGGAACTGATCGCCCTTTTCCGAAACGAACAGCTCCACGTCCACGCCCCGCTGGGCCGCAGTGGTGATGGCGTAGAGGAGCGAGTCGTCGGGGACGAAGTACGGGCTGCAGATCGAAATCCGCTGCTGCGCGGAGTAGATCAGGGTGTTGAAGAGGCGGAGGTTGTTTTCCGTGATGAACCCGGGCCCGCTGGGCACCACCTGGGCCGTGACGGTGCCCGGCTCCGGGTTGGCCGGGAGCTGCAGCTGGTGTTCAAGGTTCTCGTCGGTCTCGCTGAGCCAGTCCGTGGCAAACACGACGTTCAGCGTGGTGACGATGGGCCCGCGCAGGCGTGCCATCAGTTCCACCCATTCGCGGCCGGCTTTACGGTGCTTGGGGTTGTTGTAGGACGGTTCAATCAGGTTCTGCGAGCCGGTGAAGGCGATCTCTCCGTCCACCACCATGATCTTGCGGTGGTTCCGCAGGTCCGGGCGGCGCCACTGGCCTTGCGTGGGCAGCAGCGGGAGCATGCGCCGCCATTGGATCTTGCTGGCCTTGAGGCGGTTGAGGAGGTTGCGGTAGCCCCTGACCCGCAGGGTGCCGATGTGGTCGAACAGCACCCGGACTTCAACCCCGCGCTCCGCTGCCTCTTCCATGGCGGTCAGGAGGTCGTTGGTGACGTGGTCCGTGCTCATGATGTAGAACTCGGCGTTGACGAACTTCCGGGCACCGCGGACCGCTTCCGTCATGGCCAGGATCGAGTCCGGGTAACCCGGAATAAGGTCCACGGAGTTGCCGTCCACCATCGGCAGGGACCCCAGCCGGCGGTTCAACTCCCCGGCGGATTTCACCCAATCCGGGCCGGGGTAGTCGCTTTCGACGTCGGCCAGCGCCGAGATGCCGGCACGCACCCGGGTGTTGACGATCTCCTGCTGCGCCCGGCGCCGGCTGGAAAGCCTGAAATTCCCGAAAAGCAGGAACAGGGCCAGGCCCACGAACGGGACAAAGAAGATCCCCAGCAGCCAGGCCATGGCTGTGGTGGGGCGGCGGTTGCCGGGAATGATGCCGATGGCCAGCACCCTGATCACCAGATCCGCGATGCTCAGAAGCACCACAATCCACGTCGGCGCAGTACCGGCAAGCGAAATCGGCCACAACACTGGAAATACCCCCGGGGAGTGCGCACCGGCGGACGGATTCCGGCCAGGCAATGACCACAGCTTATCCGCGCCCGGCCCGACTAAGCTGGAGCCATGACCTCTCCCGCGCCCGTGGTGCTTGTTTTCCTTGACCCTGCCCGCCCGGAAGGCCGCCTGGCCGACGCCTCGCAGCCCCAGCTGATGGCGACGGACCAGGGGGCAACCCGCGGGGACGGCGTGTTCGAATCCATGCTCGCCGTGGGCGGGAACGTCCGGAAGCTGCAGGCCCACCTGAACCGGCTTGGCGCTTCCGCCGAAACCCTGGACCTGGTCATCCCCGCACAGGAGCAGTGGCGCGCGGCCATCACCACAGGCGTGGCTGAATACCGCTCCCAGCACCCGGCGCCTTCACCGGCCGAGGACGAACTGGTGGTCAAACTGGTGGCAACCCGCGGCCCGGAAGGTGCTGACTCGCCCACATGCTGGGTCCAGGTATCCCCCGTGGGTGCGCTGGGACGCCGGCAGCGCGAGGCCGGCATCGATGTGATCCTCCTGGACCGCGGGTACGACAGTGACGTTGCCGAGCGCGCCCCCTGGCTGCTGCTGGGCGCCAAGACCCTGTCCTACGCGGTGAACATGGCTGCGCTGCGGCACGCACACAAACAGGGCGCCGACGACGTCATTTTCCTTTCCGCCGACGGCCGGGTCCTGGAGGGCCCCACGTCCACGGTCCTGCTGGCGCATGTGGAAACAGCCGACGACGGCGCGGGCGCCACCCGCACCGTGCGGCGGCTCATCACGCCGCAGCTGGACACCGGCATCCTCCCCGGCACGTCCCAGAATGCGCTTTTCCGGGCTGCGAAGGCCGCAGGCTGGGAACTGGGCTACGGCCCGCTGGAGCCGCAGGACCTCCTGGACGCGGACGCCGTGTGGCTGATTTCCAGCATCCGCCTGCTGGCACCCGTGAACCACATCGACGGCCAGGAAATCGGCACGCCGGCACTCCAGAAACAGCTGACGGCCGAACTCAACGCCCTCTACGCAGGAATTCAGTAAGCCCCGTGACGGTGCGCAGCGCGGGCATCCTGCTTTACCGGGACGGCGGGGCGGAAGGGCTCGAAGTCTGGATCGGGCACATGGGCGGCCCGTTCTGGGCGGGCAAAAAGGTGCACTCCTGGTCCCTTCCCAAGGGTGAATACCAGGATGACGAGGACCCCCTGGTGGCGGCCCGGCGCGAGTTCACCGAGGAAATCGGCACCCCGCCACCCGACGCTGATTACGTCCTGCTCGGCGAATTCCGCCAGCCATCAGGGAAGCGCATCACGGTATTCACCGCGGCGGCGGACTTCCAGCCCGCCGAAATTGTGAGTAACACGTTCCCCCTCGAATGGCCGAGGGGTTCCGGGACCATCCAGGACTTTCCCGAGATCGACGACGCCCGCTGGGTTTCCGAGGCCGATGCGCGCAGCAAGCTCGTCAAGGGTCAGCTCCCGATCCTTGATGCCCTCGTCAAAGACCTGTTGGAACGGCAGGATCATCCGTAAGGTTTGGTCCATGAACTCGCACACGGATCCGATCATCAAATTGACCTTTGACGAATGCTGGGAGTTGCTCGCTGACGAAATCGTGGGCCGCCTGGCACTTGTGGTGGATGCCCATCCCGAGATCTTCCCCATCAACTACATCCTGCAGCGCAGGAGCATTGCCTTCCGCACCGCCGGCGGGACCAAGCTGTGGAGCGCGGCGTCGGAGCGGCCGGCGGCGCTTGAAATCGACGGCTACGATCCCGGTACCGAGCAGGCCTGGAGCGTCGTGGTGCGAGGCGATACGGAGTTGATCGAAGACCAGGCTGAAAGGGATGCCGTGGACGCCCTTCACCTGGAACCGTGGCAGCCCGGGGACAAGAACTTTTACATCCGGCTGACCCCGCGGGCGCTCACCGGCCGCCGGTTCCGGGTCAACAAACCGGACGTCTGGAACACCCGGGCCACGGACCGGCGCCGCGCGTCCTTCGAATAACCGCAAGCCATGAGCAACGATGCCCGTATTCCCGTCATCCTGGGCGGCGCCCGCACCCCGTTCGGCAAGTTCCGCGGCGGGCTTTCAGGCCTCTCCTCAAGCGAACTGGGCGCCCACGCCATCCGCCACGCCCTGGCGCGGACCGGAGTCGCTCCGGAACAGATCCAGGCCGTCATCGTGGGCCAGGTGATCCAGGCCGGTGCCGGCCAGGGACCCGCACGGCAGGCCAGCCTCGCGGCAGGGATCGGCTGGGATGTGCCCACCGTAACCATCAACAAACTGTGCCTGTCCGGGCTGACCGCCGTGATCGACGCCGCCCGGATGATCCGCGCCGGGGAGGCCGACTTCATTGTGGCAGCGGGCCAGGAATCGATGACCAACGCCCCGCACCTGCTGCCCAGGCTCCGTGCCGGCGTGGCAATCGGCGACGCTGCGCTGCTGGATTCCTTGAATTTCGACGGCCTGCAGGACCCCCGTTCCGGTGAACTGATGGGTTCCGCCACCGACGCCGGGAACGCCCGGCTTGGCATCGGCAGGGAGGACCAGGACGCCGTCGCAGCCCGTTCCCATCAGCGCGCGGAAGCCGCCCGGGCGGCCGGCATCCTGGCCGCGGAGATCGCTCCGGTTGAAATGCCGCAACGCCGCGGCCCCGCCGTCGTGATTGATGCGGACGAGGGAATCCGGGCAGATACGACGCCGGCGGGGCTTGCCGCCCTGAAGCCGGCCTTCTCCACAGCGGACTCAGCCACCATCACCGCAGGGTCCTCCTCGCCGCTCTCCGACGGCGCGGCCGCCGTGATTGTGGCCAGCAAGGCCGCGGCGAAAGCGGCAGGACTGGCGTGGATCGCGGAAATCGGCAGCCACGGCCAGACCGCTGGACCGGACGGTTCGCTGCACTCCCAGCCTTCACGAGCGATTGAACGTGCCCTGAAACTGGAGGGGCTCGCCGTCGGGGAACTGGACCTCATCGAGGTCAACGAAGCCTTCGCCTCGGTGGTGCTGCAGTCCGCCAAGGACCTGGGCATCGACGCCGAACAGATCAACGCCGACGGCGGCGCCATCGCCTTGGGGCATCCGGTGGGTGCGTCGGGGGCGCGCCTGGTGCTGCACCAGGCCCTGGCACTGCAACGCCGCGGCGGCGGCACCGGCGTGGTTGCCCTGTGCGGCGGCGGCGGACAGGGCGAGGCGCTGATCCTCAAGGCCTGACTCCCTCCGCCAAATCAACGCCAGCCGGATAGGACACCATGGACACTTTACTTACTGCCGAAGAGGGTTTCGGGACCATCTCCGTGGCCGCGATACTGGCTGAATCAGCCGCCCGTTTCCCGGAGTCCGCGGCCCTCGTGGTAGGCGAGGAGCGGGTGACCTACAGCGAACTCTGGGAACAGACTCGCGCCTATGCCGGTGCGTTGCGGGACCGGGGCGTGGGCCACGCAAGCCGCGTGGCCCTGCTGATGCCCAACGTACCTGATTTCGCCCGGGTCTACTACGCGGTCCTCGCGCTGGGCGGCGTGGTGGTGCCATTACATGCGCTGCTGAAGGCCAGGGAGATCGAGTACGTGCTGCGCGACAGTGGCGCGCAGCTGCTCGTCTGCGCCGGGCCGCTCCTTGAAGAAGGTGCCAAAGGCGCCGCAGCCGCGGGTATCGACATCGTCACAGTGCTGGTGCCGGAGGGGACCGGGGCCGCCGCTCGGCTGGAGACAGAAGCGGCAGGAGCCGAGCCCATAAGTACGTGGCTGCCGCTGCGGCCGTCCGAGACGGCTACGATTCTCTACACATCGGGAACCACCGGCCAACCCAAGGGCGCCTTGGGCAGCCACTTCGCCCTGGTTGAGCAGACAAATACGCTGCTGACCAGCACGTTCGACCTACGCCGCGGTGACGTCATCTTCGGCGGACTGCCGATGTTCCACACCTTCGGCCAGACGTGCGTCCTGAATTCGGGGCTCCGGGCGGGGGCCGCCATCGTGATGCTGCCCAAATTCAGCGGCGAAGCAGCCCTGAATGCCCTGGCCCGCCACAACATCAACATCTTCTTCGGCGTGCCCACCATGTACATCGCCCTGCTCGAAGCCGCCCGCACCAACCCCGGCCGGTCCAATGCCCTGCGGTACTGCATCTCCGGCGGCGCGTCGCTGCCGGTGGCGGTGATGGACAGGTTCAAGGCGGAATTCCGCTCGGATATCTACGAAGGCTATGGCCTGACCGAGACGTCCCCGGTTGCCACCTTCAACCATGTCGGAAAATCACCGCGGCCCGGAACGGTAGGACAGGCCATTTGGGGTGTCCAAGTGGAGATCGCGCGGGCGGACATCCAAAATGCCATCGAACTGCTGCCTTCGGGCGAGTTAGGCGAACTGGTGGTCCGGGGGCACAACCTCTTCAAGGGCTACCTCAATCGCCACGAAGCAACTGCCGAGGCGATGGTGGACGGCTGGTTCCGGACCGGCGATCTGGGCACCAAGGACGGGGAAGGCTACCTCCGGATCCTGGACCGGAAGAAGGAGATGATTATCCGGAACGGCTTTAACGTCTACCCGCGGGAGGTGGAGGAAGTCCTCAGCCGGCACGCGGCGGTCCTCAGCGTTGCCGTCTATGGCGTCCCCGACGAAACACACGGGCAGGAGGTGGCGGCCGCCGTCGTCCTTAATCCGGGCAGCAGCGCCAGCATTGATGAGCTGCGGGACTTCGCCGCGTCGGAACTTGCCGCCTACAAGTATCCGCGGATCATCACCCTGGTCACGGAATTCCCTACCGGTCCCAGCGGCAAGGTCCTCAAGCGGGAACTCACCGCCCGTCACCAGGCCCCGTAAGCGGCGCATACGAAGGCGACAGCACGTCCTGGGACGGGCCCTGAGGGGAGCGGGCCGGCGAGTGGCAGGTCAGGTGGGGATAATCCCGAACAGGACGCGTTTCTTCACCATCACCCACAGCAGGCCCAGAATCGCCGCGTACGCCGCGGTGTTGATCAGAATGTGTCCCTGCTGGAGGACCGGGATGTTGGCAATCACGGCGATCAGCACCACGTGCAGGATGAAGACGTACAGCGTGGCCTGCCCCAGCGGAATGAGGAACCAGCCCAGGGCCCGCTCCACCGGTTTCCAGTACGCGGTGAGGAACGCGTAGGAGGCCACCACCAGGGCCAGGACATTGAGCAAACGGCCCGGGTCCAGGTAGGTGCGGGCAAAGAAGGCGTCGTACATCACCCGGTAGGACGCGTCCGGGATGATGGCCAGGCGCAGGTCGAAACCGTTGGCGAGGTAAGGGTTGCACCAGGACAGGAACGCAAAAACAAACGCCAGCACCGTGGACGCCACCACTACCCAGTGGTGTGCCGACAACCAGGCAATAATGCGGTGCCGGTGGAAGCCTGCCACGAGCCCCAGGACAAAGAGCACCTGCCAGACGAGCAGCGGGAAGGAGTCCTCAAACTGGGACGGCAGCAGCCTGACCCGGGTGGCGGCGCCCACCGCATACAGGCCCAGCGTCCCGGCCAGCACCCACAGGGCCTTGCCGCGGTTGAGCGCCGCCAGGATCAGCGGGCTCACGAGGAGCAGCACCACATAGAGCCCCATCACGTTGAACTGCCAGGGCCCGAACTGCAGGAGGATGATGGCGGGCAGGACTTGGGCCGGGACCGGGAACTGCAGGAGCGTTTCCATGCCGGCGTACAGATCGTAGGTACGGCCGACGGCGTTGTGCCCGGCGCCGCCGGTTCCCTGGTCCACGTACGTGGTCAGCGCGTCGGTCTGGAAGAACGGCAGCAGCGAAAGCAGGAAGACGCCCACCAGGACGGCCAGGGCAGTCACGTACAGCTTGCCGGCCCGGCGGGAGGTCAGGTCAACCACCTTGCCGAAATCATTCTTGACCCGCGGGCCGTAGACCATCCCCACCACCAGTCCGGAGAACAGGACGAACAGCTCGGCGCCGGAGACAAACCCAACGGCCTCCTGGGTGAATAGCTGGAACAGCGATGTCATGCCCAGGTGGTTGACCACCACAAAAACGATGGCCAGCCCGCGGAGGAGGTCAACGCGGGAGTCCCGGTTCGACGGCACGCCATAGCCCCAGCCGGCCACCGCCCCCATGCGCCGCGGCAGCTGCCACAGGGCCACCAGGATGATGAGCATGGCAGCGGCGACGCTCCAGGCCGCCGCCCCGGAGAGGGAATTGGCGCGGGCGGCCTGCTGGCCCCCGCTGACAGCCGTCACCGGCCCGGTGGTGAGCCCCGATTCCGTCAGTCTCTTGCCCGCTGCCTCGGCAATGCCGCTCCTGCCCGTCAGCCGCCAGTCGATGCTGATCACTCCGGTGTCCCGCGTGCTGGTCCGCTCATCCCAGACGACTGCCGCCATGCGTGCGAACTCAGCGGAGGTGGCGGCGGCCAGGGTTTGGTCCCACCAGGATGTCTTGATGTCGGATTCCGCGGCGCCGCCCGCGGCCGGGCTGTAGAAGGCCGCTGTCTGGAGGAGCATGGGTTTGTTCCGCCCGGCGGCGTAGGCGGCGTAGAAATTCTCATTGCCGGATTGCGTCAGCATCGCGGACAGCTCGCCGGCAGCGGGGACGGTGTTCACGGCCGAGTTGCCGCCGGTGTCGTCGTGATAGGCGGTGAGCCCCACCCACTCCACCACGTCATCGCCGGGGTAGTACGGCGCGTACGCGGAATCCGCGCCGTTCCAGTTTCCGTCGCCGTTGGTGTCCAGCAGGGCAAAACCCTCGGACCCGGGGGCGGGAGCGTTCCGGCGCCGTTCAAAGGGGTAGTCCCGCCCAAGGTACGGCTGCCACACCATGACCGTGCCGGCGTCGTCCGCCGTTTTGAACGCCGCGGCAACGTTCCGGAAAGCCGTCTTGTAGGCGGCCGGCTGCTGGCCCCACTCCACCCAGCTGGAGTTCATGTCCGGGGCGAACCGGATCAGGACGGCGCCTTTGAAGCCAGCCGTCAGGTCCCCCACCTTGGCGGCGAAGTTTTTGGCGGCGGCCGCGTCCACCTGGTCCAGTGCTGCGGTGGGCCGCACCGTGAGAATCGCGTGGGAACCCTGGCCAGCGGCCTGGCCGAGGGACTCGCGGATGTCCTGTTCCTCGCCGGGCCCCACAGGCAGGGAGATCTCGTGCCCCAGCAGGGCCGGTGCAGCACCAAGCCGCTCGGCAAACCTTTGCGCTGAGTCCTCGCCCCACTCCAGGACGGCCCCCAGCAGGGGCTTGCCCTTCGCCGGCTCCGGCTCGGCCGCGTTCGCTGCGCCCGCGGGTGCCAGGCTTACCAGGAGGAAGAGTGCCGCGAGGAGCGCCGCCAACAGCGGGCGGCGCCTCCGGATGTCCGACGGCGGCACGCGCCAAAGTGTGGTGGCTGTAGGCATGCTGGTGTGAACCTTCCCCCCGGACGGTCATGTAATTGGCGGCCGCTGCCACCGCGAGAACTCTATCGGTGTTCGCAGGCAGTGCCCTATCAACGCCGCCCGGTCAACGCCGCCCGAATCAGCCGGCCAGGATCACCAGCGGCACCAGGCGCTGGGCGCAGGAGACCCGGACAAGGGTCGGCGGCCCCGCGGCCGCCCGGTTGTTGACTCCGGTGTCATCGCACCAATCCAGGTTGTACGGATACGCGGTGACGCCGGCTTCCCCCGGGGACATGTCTGCCGGGACGGTGAACACCAAAGTGAAGCCGCCGTCGTCGGTCATGGGGGCGAGCTCATCCAGCACGGGCGTGCCGGCCGCGTTCAGCAGTTCCACCCGGACCCGGGCAGCCTGGCCGTAGCGCGCATCACAGCCGGCGTCCGGGGCGCTGACCGTCACCCTGTCCCCAGGTTTCACTTCCGCCGGAATCACCGTGAACGCGGGCGGCATGCACGGCGGCGGTGCCACAACGTTCCGGCAGCTGTTGAGGGCGGCCGTGAGAATCGCGGCACACAGCACCACGGTGATGAGGCGCGGCCACGCGACGGTCAGGCGATTCCCCCGGTCTTTGCCCATGGTCCGATTGTTGTGCCCGGTAGCGGCGGATGGAAGCACGTGTTGGTTACGGAACATGACGCCGGCGGCCGTGCGGCGGGCCGGGCCGGGTGTTACGTTTTTGGGGAGTAATGAGAACCGGTGCCAAGCCCTGACTGGCCGGTCGGCAACCCTCCTATCGCGGCGGGGTGCCTCAGGTGAATACTCGGCATATCGACCCATTCGAGCTGCAAGCGTGAAAGAAGGAGATCGTCGTGTCCGACGCACCTGTTCCCGAGGAAAAACTGTCCTACCGGCTCATCACCGGCACGGACGACCGCACCTTCTGTGAGCGGATTTCCGCCGCCCTCGCCGAGGGGTACGTCCTGCACGGCAGCCCGGCCGCGACGTTCAACGGCACCGCCGTGATCGTTGCCCAGGCCCTCATCCTTCCGGCGGCCATCGCCAGTGCGGATGCCGCCGTCGCCACCGCCGTGGAGGATCTCGAGGCGGGCGACGATCTTGAGTTCGACGGCGAGGGCCACGCATGAGCTACGCCGGAGACCTCACGCCGCAGGAGGCCTGGACCAAACTGGAACAGGGCGCCATCCTGGTGGATGTCCGCACTGAGGGCGAATGGGCGCACATCGGCATCCCGGACACAAAGGCGACCGAAAACGATCCCCTCTTCATCCCGTGGACCTTCCCGGGCGGGATTCCCAATCCGGATTTTGTTGACCAGCTGAAGCAGCAGGCGCCGGAGGACACCAGCACCGAACTGGTTTTCCTCTGCCGCTCCGGCCAGCGCTCCATCGCCGCCGCCCTTGCCGCCACGCAGGCCGGATTCACCTCCTACAACGTCCTCGAGGGCTTCGAAGGCGAGCCGGACCGCTACGGCGGGCGCACGGTCAACGGCTGGAAAAACCGCGGCCTGCCCACCAACCTCGGAAGCAAATAAATGACTTTCAACGACGAAGCTGCCGGCTGGAGCCCCGACACCCAGGCGGTCCGCGGCGGTTTGGACCGCACGCAGTTCCAGGAAACCACCGAGCCGATCTTCCTGAACTCGGGTTTCGTCTACGAGTCCGCCGCCGCCGCCGAGCGCGCGTTCACCGGCGAGGATGAACGGTTTGTCTACTCCCGCTACGGCAACCCCACGGTGGCCACGTTCCAGGAACGCCTCCGGCTTTTGGAGGGCACCGAGGCATGCTTCGCGACGGCGTCGGGCATGTCAGCGGTGTTCACCGCCCTGGGTGCCCTGCTGGCTGCCGGTGACCGGGTTGTTGCCGCCCGCTCGCTGTTCGGTTCATGCTTTGTGATCCTGAATGAGATTCTGCCCCGCTGGGGCGTGGAGACGGTGTTCGTGGACGGCCCGGACCTGGAGCAGTGGCGGGCGGCGCTTGCCGAGCCGACGACGGCGGTGTTCTTCGAATCGCCGTCCAACCCCATGCAGGAAATCGTGGACATCGCCGCGGTCAGCGAGCTGGCGCACGCGGCGGGTGCCACCGTGGTGGTGGACAACGTCTTCGCCACCCCGTTGCTGCAGCGCTGCGGGCAGCTGGGCGCTGACGTGATTGTCTACTCCGGCACCAAGCACATCGACGGGCAGGGACGCGTGATGGGCGGTGCCATCCTGGGCACGGCCGAGTTCATCAACGGCCCGGTCAAGCAGCTGATGCGGCACACCGGTCCGGCCCTGTCCGCGTTCAACGCCTGGGTCCTCACCAAAGGCCTCGAAACCATGGCCCTGCGCGTCAACCATTCGTCCGCGTCCGCGCTGCGGCTCGCCGAATGGCTCGAGCAGCAACCCGCCGTCAGCTGGGTCAGGTACCCGCTGCTGGCGTCGCACCCGCAGTATGAGCTGGCCGCCAGGCAAATGAAGGCCGGCGGCACCGTGCTCACCCTGGAACTCGCGGCAACGGGCGGCCGCTCCGGCAAGGAGGCTGCCTTCGCACTGCTGGATGCGCTGCGGATCATCGACATCTCCAACAACCTAGGTGATGCGAAGTCCCTTATTACCCACCCGGCCACCACCACGCACCGCGCCATGGGCCCGGAAGGCCGCGCCGCGATCGGGCTCAGCGACGGCGTGGTGCGCCTGTCCGTAGGGCTCGAGGACGTGGATGACCTCATCGGGGACCTCGAACAGGCGCTCAAGCACGTCTAGCGGCGAAGCTGGCTGGACGCCGCCTCCCGGACTGCCGCGCTGAGCTGGTTGAGGACCGGGGAGTCGATCTTCCAGCGCTGCCAGTACAGCGCAACATCAACCGGGTTGTCCGGCGCCAGTTCCACGAGGTCCCCGCTCCCGAGACCGGCCAGGCAGTGCTGCTCGGGCAGGAGCCCCCAGCCCAGTCCCAGCCGGATGGCCTGCGCAAATTCGGCCGACGACGGCACGTAGTGCCGTGGCGCCGCCAAGTCAGTGCCGGTCAGCGCGCGGAAGAATCCTGCCTGCAGGTCATCCTTCCGGTCGAAGTCCACCACCGGTGACCGGCTGCCGGCCACGAGGCCGGACCCGTCCGGCCACCAGCGGCGCACGTAGGCCGGGCTGGCCACCGCACGGTACCGCAGTGACCCCAGCGGCTCCACGCTGCACCCCGGAACGGGCTCCGGCGTGGCGGTCACGGCTGCCATGACCGCGCCGGTGCGCAGCTGCCGGGTGGAATGCTGTTCGTCCTCCCTCCGGAGTTCAAAACAGACGCCCGGTTCCCCCGGAAGACTCGCCAGCGCCGGCAGGAACCAGGTGGACAGCGAGTCGGCATTCACCACCAGCGGGATGGGCGCGCCCGGTCCGCTTTGGCCACCGCCCAGCTCCTGGCGTGCATCCCCCTCCAGCTGCCTGACCTGCAGGGCAAATCGCAGGACGGCCTCCCCGGCGGGAGTCGGCCGGACCGGACTGGTGCGCTGCAGCAGGATCTGGCCGGCCGCATCCTCCATCGCCTTCAGCCGCTGGGAAATCGCCGACGGCGTGACGTGCAGGGTGCGGGCTGCCGCTTCCAGGGTGCCCTCCTCCACCACCGCGGCAAAGGTCCTGAGGTGCTCCAGCTGAAACGCTTTCATTAGTTTTCCTTCATATAAGTAAGAATGTTTAGCTGGAGTAATCCTAGGCCGGACCGTACCTTGAACCATATGGACTCCACAGAATTGCTCGCGCCCGCAGCGCTTGGCTTCGGCACCGGCCTGGCCCTCATCGTGGCCATCGGCAGCCAGAACGCCTTTGTCCTGCGGCAGGGCATCCGCGGTGAGCATGTGGCCGCCGTCGTCCTCATCTGCAGCGTCTCGGATGCCATCCTTATCGCGGCCGGGATCGCCGGGGTGGGGGCCTTGCTGCAGGCGAACCCGATGGTGGTGGACGTGGTCCGGTTCGCCGGAGCGGCGTTCCTGCTGGCCTACGGCGTCATGGCGGCGCGCCGGGCGCTGCATCCGGGCGCCCTAACGGCGGCCGCCCGGCAGCCCGCCGTCGGCCTCGGCGCCGCACTCAGCACCGTGCTCGCCCTGACCTGGCTCAACCCTCACGTCTACCTCGACACCGTCCTGCTGCTGGGATCCGTGGCCAACCAACAGGCGCATGACGCGCGGTGGTGGTTTGGTGCCGGCGCCATCGCAGCCAGCGTGGCGTGGTTCAGTGCGCTCGGCTTCGGGGCCCGCGCGCTGCGGCCCTTCTTCGCGAAGCCCGCCTCCTGGCGCATTCTGGACGGCCTCGTGGCTGCCGTGATGCTGACATTGGGGATACGGCTGGCTGTCGGCGGCTGACAAACCACGGCAGCACAAAAGGGAATGGGCCGGAGAAGCTGTTGAACCTCTCAGACCTGCCGCACGCGCAGCAGGTCCGGAACTTCATCCACCTCAGTCATGCCGGATGTGCCGCGCATGGTGATGCCCACGGCGTGGGCAACAACGGCGCCCAGCCCGCTGTCCTCAGGCGACACTTCAGCAGCCGCCTCCCGCACGCGGCACTGCTCGGCGGCACCGGTACCCCGGGAAATGATGTCCTCCACACCCTGCCTGGCAAGGGACAGCTCCCCCTGTTCGGCGAGCACGGGCGCCAGGTAATCCACGAGCGCACGCACCACGTCCACCGCCGGCGCGGGCCGGAACGTGCCGAAGTCCAGCAGCTCGCCGCCCAGGCCGCTGCTGCTCGCCTGCCAGGCCGCCATCCGGAGCAGCACGGTGGGCACCGGGGCCGGTTCCACCCCCTCGCGCCATTCCCGGCTGGCCGTCTCCACCAGGGCCCGTACCAGCACGGCGATCAGGGCGGCATCCTCAGCCCGGAGGCAGACATCGGCAACCCGGACCTCAACCGTCGGATGGTTCCGGGAGAGCCGGGCGTCGAAGTAGATCATGCCCTCGTCCAACATCACCCCGCTGTCCAGCAGCCGCGTCACCACCCGGCGGTACTGGGAATACGTGCCGAAGATGCCGGACGGGCCGGACGTTGGCCAGCGGTTCCAGGCCTGCGTGCGGTAACTGGCGAAGCCTGTGTGCATCCCCATCCAGAACGGCGAGTTGGCACTGAGGGCGGTGAGGACAGCCAGTTTGTCCCTGATCCTGTCCAGCACGGCCACGCCCTCTTCGTTGGACTCGATGGCCGTATGGACGTGGAAGCCGCAGGTCAGCTGTTCCTGGGCGGTCAGGCCAAAGCGCTCCAGCATCCGTGCATAACGCGGGTCCGGGGTGGTGTGGCTCGCCAGCCCGAACGGGGAAGTGGCCAGCGCGGCCACCCGCGCGCCGAATTTGCGCGCTGCCCGGTCCGCGAGCAGCCGCCCGGCCCGGATCTGCGGGAGCAGTTCGGCATACTCGCGGCACGGGCGCGTCTGCGTCTCGATCTGCTCAAGCTTCAGCTCGGCACTCAAGCCCATTTCGTCGTCGTACGCGGTGTGGTCCCGGGTCCTGCCCGCTTGCTGGTCCGGCGGGGCGTCGTCGGCCGCCAACCGGTGCCCTGAAAGCAGGGCATCCGCCAGGGCAAGCGGCAGCCCGGACTCCGGATCAACGATCAGGAGCTCTTCCTCGACCCCGAAAGTTCGCATGACTATATTGTGCGCCAAGCCGCCGGGGGTGCGGCAGCCCGGTCCGGGTGGCAGGACGAGGCCGAGGGGCAAGCCAACCGCGGCTAGTCCTGGAAGTACTCCACCTTGGCGCCGATGGCGTTGAGCCGCTCGGCCAGGTCCTCATAGCCGCGCTCGATCACGTAGATGTTGCGCAGCTCGGAGACTCCCCTCGCGGCGAGCATGGCCAGCAGCAGGCACGCGGCCGGGCGGAGGGCCGGCGGGCAGCCCACCTCGGCGGCGCGCCACTTGGTGGGTCCGTTGACGTAGATCCGGTGCGGGTCCAGCAGCTGCACCTGGGCGCCGAGCCGGTTCAGCTCCGTGAGGTAGATGGCCCGGTTCTCGTAGACCCAGTCGTGGATCATGGTCTGGCCGTGGGCGTTGGCGGCGATGACCGCAAAGAACGGCAGGTTGTCGATGTTCAGCCCGGGGAACGGCATGGGGTGGATCTTGTCCTCCGGCGCCCGCAGCTCGGACGGCTTGGTGGTCACATCCACCAAGCGGGTCCGCCCGTTCCGGGCCATGTATTCTCCGGAGATCTCCAGCTTCTGGCCCATCTGCTCCAGCGTGGCCAGCTCGATCTCCATGAACTCGATGGGGACCCGCCGGATGGTCACCTCGGAGTTGGTCACAATGCCGGCGGTGATCAGGCTCATGGCTTCGATCGGATCCTCGGACGGGAAATATTCGATGTCGGCATCCACAAACGGCCGGCCGGTGATCTTCAGGGTGGTGGTGCCCACGCCGTCGATCTGCACGCCGAGCATCTCCAGGTAGAAACAGAGGTCCTGGACCATGTAGTTGGGGCTGGCGTTGCGGATGATCGTGGTGCCGCGGCGGTGGGCCGCCGCCATGATGGCGTTCTCGGTCACGGTGTCCCCGCGCTCAGTCAGCACAAAGGAGCGGTCCCTGGTGTCCGGCTGCGGAGCGCGGACGGCGTAAAAACCCGCGGTGGCCTCCACCGTGAGGCCGAACTCGCGCAGGGCCTGCATGTGCGGTTCCACCGTTCGGGTGCCCAGGTCGCAACCGCCGGCATACGGCAGGCGGTACTCGGAGCTCTCGTCCAGGAGGGGCCCCAGGAGCATGATGACGCTACGGGTGCGGCGTGCCGCGTCCACGTCCATGGCGGCCAGGTCCAGGACTTCCGGGCGGCGGAGTTGAAGGTCGGTGTCGTTCAGCCAGGTGCATTCCACGCCGATGCTGGTCAGCACCTCCACGATCCGGTTGACCTCTTCAATCCGGGCGAGCCTGCGCAGGACTGTGGTGCCGCGGTTGATCAGGCTGGCGCACAGCAGGGCCACCCCGGCGTTCTTGCTGCTATTGACGTCCACTGCCCCGGACAGGGTCCGGCCGCCTTCGATCCGCAGGTGGGTCATCTGCGGTTTGCCCACCTTGACGATGCTGCGCTCGAAGATCGTTTCGAGGCGCTGGATCATCCTCAGGCTGAGGTTCTGCTTGCCCTGTTCCATGCGGGCGATGGCGCTTTGGCTGGTTCCCAGTGCTTCGGCCAGCTGGCCCTGAGTCCAGCCCTTGTCGATGCGGGCGTCCTTAACAGTGGCAGCAATGTGCTCTGCAGTTTCCTGAGTCATAGCTAAAAAATATCATAAATGAGTTATTTTGCATCGGTAGCCTGGCACTTCGGCGGGGTTCGGACTATAAATATCCACCTCATGCGATACGCATCTCATTCATGCGGTTTTGAAACACCCGTTACCGCCGGACTCCCGCTTATTACCGCCACACGAAGTTCCAGGTCCCCATCCCGGCGGCGGCAACCACGGCGGCGGCAGCGATCAGCACCCCGCCCAGCACCACCCAGGCGTCCAGCACCGAGTAGGTGGATTCCCGCGCCCAGGTGCGGTGGCCGGTCCCAAAGCCCCGCGCCTCCATGGTGACGGCCAGCCGGGAGGCGCGCCGGATCGCCTGGACCAGGAGCCCGAAGCCCTGGCCGAGGGTGGCCCGGAGCCGCTCCAGCGGGCCCCCGTGGGAGCCCACTCCGCGGGCACGGCGCGCCATCCCGATGGTTTGCCATTCCTCGGCCAGCAGTCCCACCAGCCGCATCGCCGCCAGGGTGCCGAGGACGAACCGGTGCGGGAGCCGGGCCTTCTGGGCGAGGGCGTCGGCGAGGTCCGTCGGGTCAGTGCAGGTCATCAGCAGGATCGCCGGCAGGGCTATTGCCAGGCCGCGCAGCATGAACCCGAGTCCCAGCTGCAGGGAACCTTCGCTGATGGACCAAATGCCGACGTCGAGCAGTACAGCGCCGCTGTCCGCGGCCACAATGGCCGTGCTCCAGCCGCCCACCGCTGCCGCGATGATCAGGGGCCAGCCGCGCTGCCAGAGCAGGCGCAGCGTCAGTCCGGCCAGCGGAAAGAGCGCCAGTTCCGCAACCAGCGCCACCGAGGCGGACACCCAGTCGATGGAGAGCGCCAGGACCAGGGTGATCAGGAAGACGGCGGCGAATTTGGCCAGCGGATTGGCGCGGGTCAGTACGGCGTGGTTTCCGCCCAGCGTCAGGGCGTCCCTCATCCCGTCCCTGCTTCCTGGCGGGCGCCGCCCCGGGAGGCCGGGCCGAGCCGCAGTTCGGTGCCGCCCAGGACGGCGGTGAATTCTTCGTCGTGGGTCACGGAGACCACGGACGTCCCTTCGTCGAGCAGTTCGGACAGGAACGAGGCGAGCTCGGCCCACGTGTTGGCGTCCTGGCCGAACGTGGGTTCGTCGAGCACCAGGACCCGTGGATGGGCTGCGAGGACGGTGGCCACCGACAGCCGGCGCTTCTCTCCACCGGACAAGGTGTAGGGGTTCGCCTCCACGAGGTGGGTCAGGCGCAGCCGCTCCAGCAGTTCGTCCACACGTTGCTCCCCGTGCCCCAGATGCCGCGGACCGAACATCAGTTCATCCCGGACGCGCCCTGTGACGAACTGGTGCTCGGGCTCCTGGAACACCGTGCCGATCCGCGAAATCAGCTGCTTGGCCTTCCACCTGAACGGATCAATTCCGGCGCCTTGGGAAAGCTCGACGGCGGCGGAAACCTTTCCTGCCACCGGCGCCAGCAGTCCTGCGAGCGTCAGCGCGAATGTGGACTTCCCGGCGCCGTTGGGTCCGGTGACGGTCAGTGCCTGGCCGGCCCGGACCTGGGCGGTGATGCCGGTTTGGACGGGGACCGGCGGGATGGTCCGGAACCCCCGGCGTCGCGGGCGCTCACGGGACACCGCAAGGTGCTCGGCTGCAAGCAACAGCTCCCCCGTTCCGCCGGAGCTACCCGAGCTTCCGGAAGCGCCCACGCTGCCGGAAGCGCCGGTCCGGGGACGCGTGGCCGGAACATACCCCGGCACCCACACCCCGGCGTCGATCAGCATGTCCCGCGCCTCGGCGAGCACCCTGTCCGGCGGCCCGTCCAGGAGCACTGCGGAGGCGCTGCCGGGGGTGCCGGAAGCCGCGCCGACCCCCGCAGCCACGCCGGGCTGCAGCACCACGATCCGGTCCACCAGGTCTTTCCAGACGGACACCCGGTGTTCCACCACCACCAGGGTGGCCCCGGTTTTATCGAGGGAGCGGCCCACCGCGTCACGGACCTCCAGGACGCCGGCCGGGTCGAGGTTGGCGGTCGGCTCGTCCAGCAGGATCAGCCCTGGCCGCATCGCAAGGATCCCGGCCAGCGCCAGCCGCTGCTTTTGGCCCCCGGACAGGGCCGACGTCGGGTGGTCCAGGGGAAGGCCCGCCGCACCGTCCGGGCGGCCGGCACTCCGCAGCCCGACGTCGTCGAGCGCTTCGTCCACCCGCCGCCAGATCTCGTCCCGCGGCACGGCCAGGTTTTCGGCGCCAAAGGCGACGTCGTCACCCACGCGGGAGAGGACCACCTGGGTTTCAGGGTCCTGTTGCATAAGTCCGGCGCGGCCGCGCCGGGCACGCGGCTCGGCGCCGTCGATCAGCAGCGTGCCCGTCTCATCGGCGTCGTCCCCTTCGTCCCCCAGCACCCCTGCCAGCGCATGCAGCAGCGTTGATTTGCCGGCGCCTGACGGGCCCAGGAGCAGCACCCGTTCACCGGGTGCAATGTCCAGGTCCAGCCCGTGGACGGCGGGTACGGCGCGGCCGGCGTGCCGCCACCCCCAGCCGCGGGCGGACACGGCTGCGGGGCGCACGGCGGAGGCGCCGGCGTCGGAAGCGGCCATCAGTTGAAGACGGGCTCCGAGGAGGCCTTCCGGGACGCGAAGGAGCTCAGCACACCGGTCCTCGCGAGGCCGCGGGTGGCCACCCAGGACACGGCACCGGCGATTACGGCGCCGGAGATGGCGCAGAAGAGAATGTAGGCGGCTTTGTCGCCGGCCTCGTAGGCGATGTTCCAGCCCCACGGGAGGAACGAGTCGTTCAGGCCACAGAAGAGGCCTGCCCCGGCACCTGCCAGCATGGCGGTGGGCAGGTTGAACTTCCGGTAGCCGAACGCGGCGAACACCAGTTCCGCGCCGAGGCCCTGCAGGATGCCGGAGATCAGCACGGTGGTGCCGTACTGGGATCCCATCATGAGCTCACCGGTGGCGGCCACGGCCTCGCAGAACAGTGCGGCGCCCGGCTTGCGGATGACGAGCATGCCCAGAATGGCCGGAATCATCCAGCCGCCGGAGATCAGGCCGGTCAGGGGCGGGTAGGTGGCGTTCATCGGTGCCGAGACCAGCGCCGCGCCCTGGTCCCACGCCCAGAAGATCACGCCGCCGGCGATGGCGATCAGAGCCGCCACCACGATGTCCACTACGCGCCAGGTGTAGCCGGCCTTCTTGATGCTTACTGTTGTCATGTCAACCTCCTGAGGTACAGGAGGGGAGAGTATTCGCGGTTTCGGCCCGGCCTGCGCCGCCCGGATCCGGACACTCTGAGAAGCTCGACTCCCTTGCGCCGGTACTAACCGGATCAGGTTCGAGGGTCTGCGGCTGTCCGCACTCTCAGCGCCCACCACCGGCTGCATTCCTGCAGTGCCCGACGGCGGCGCTCCCCTGTCGTAATAAATCTGCCCTGATGGGCGTGACCCAGTTTACACCGCAGCCGCGGTAGATTGTGGGCCATGACTGCCGAACCGTCCGATGTGACCCTGTTCGATCCCGATGCCGGCGGGAGCCAGCCCCCCGGTTCGCTGGAGGCATTGATTGCCAGGATCGACGGCGAGATCAGCGAGCTGCAGTTCCCGCGGTTCAGCAAGGACGATTCGCTCAACCTGGGGCTGCTGCTGGTGGAGCTGGGCAAAACGAGGAAGCTGCCCATTGCCATCGACATCACCAAGGGCGAGCAGGTCCTGTTCCACGTGGCCCTGGACGGTGCCACGCCCAACAACGAGCACTGGGTGCGGGCCAAGCAGCGCACAGCCGCGCGGTACGAAATCCCATCGCTGCTGGTGGGCCTGCGGGCAAGGCTGCGGGGCGGCAGGATCGAGGACCAGGGCTGGTATGACGAATCCGTCTATGCCGCACACGGCGGGTCCTTTCCCGTGTACGTTGCCGGCGTGGGCGCCGTGGCCACCGTGACCGTCTCGGGGCTGCCGCAAATGCAGGACCATGACCTCGTGGTGGAGGCCCTCAGGGAGATTCTGGGGTCCATGCGCCCTGCCTGAATGCCGGCTGGGACGCTGATCACGTTAGGCTAAAGGCAGTCCCCCGATCCGCCCACAAGGAGTTCACCCCATGAACCTGTTCATCAAGCTGCTCGGCACCGGAATCAGCCTCGCCGCCGGGTTTGTCGGCACCAAGGTAGTCAACACCGTCTGGGAAAAGTCCACCGGCCGGAAGCCCCCCACCGGCAAGCACGAAGACACCCCAACGAGCCTTCGGTCCGCCCTGACCTTCGCGCTGATCTCGGCCTCGGTCAGCACCATCATCCAGGTCCTCGCCAACCGCGGCACGCAGCGGGCCATCACCCGGTTCGCGAAGACCCAGGACATCGTCTAACGGATTTACCGTCCGGCTGCCGGGCTGTGGCTCGGCGCTCTTGTTCGGGCCACAGCCCGGCGCTCTTGTTCGTGGCTCTTGTCCGGCGGTCTTGCTGTGGCTCTGGTCCGGGCAAAATCCTCAGCCGTCAGGACTCTTCGTCGCGGGCCGACTTGGCCGCTTTCTGGACCACGGCCTCCAGGTCATCGGAGCTGAGCAAATCCCGGTGCATGTGCTTGGTGCGGTAGCCGGCCCGGCCCACCATGTGCGCGGACACCGGCACCGTCAGCAGCTGGAAAATCCATGCCACCAGCAGCACCGGCCACACCCACCACGACCGCATCTGCAGGCCGATGGCCGCCAGGAGCAGGAACAGTCCCAGCACCTGCGGTTTCGTGGCCGCGTGCATTCGGCTCAGCAGGTCAGGGAAACGGAGGAGCCCGACGGCGGCCGCCAGGGACATGAGGGCACCCGCCACCAGGAATACCGCCGTCACGGTGTCGATCACGTTGTCCACCAGGCTCGCCTCAGGATTCATGGGTCTGCTCCCGCCGGTCGGCCACGAAGCGTGCCACTGTCACGGAGCCGATGAAGCCAACCACCGACAATGCCACGAGCAGCATCAAGTTGTTCAGGTGCCGGTTCACGGCCATGTCGATGCACAGGGCCGCGCCGAGGATGGCCAGCAGCACATCGGAGGCCAGCACCCGGTCCAGCAGCGAGGGGCCCCGCGCAATGCGGATGATGGCACCGGCCGCGGCCGCCGAGAGAATGACTGCCGTGACAGCCAGGACAATTTGCATCATGCCGGGGTCTCCTGCCGCACTGCTTCGAGTTCTTCCCTGCTGCCCATAATGCGGATCAGACCGGCTTCAATGGACCGGACTTCCTTACGCAGGCTGGCCACGTCCTCGGCGTTGCTGATGTTGAGCGCGTGCAGGTAAAGGGTGGACGTTGAACGGTCCACTTCCACCACCAGGGAACCCGGGATCAGCGAAATCACGTGCCCCACGGCGGTGACGATGAGGTCCTGGTGGCTCCGCAGCGGGACGGCGACGACGGCGTTGATCACCTTGGGGCCGCGGACCACCGCCAGGTACATGACCTCGATGCTCGCTGCCGCCACCCGGGCGATGAACCGCAGGGCGAAGGGAACCGCGTGCAGGATATTGAACCTGCCGCTGAGCTCCACCGGCGGCAGGTAGAACATCCGGGCCACCAGCACGGCCAGCAGGGCACCGAAGAGCAGGTTGCCGGGACTGAAGTCCTGCCAGAGCGCACCCCAGACGATCACCAGCCACACCAGGAGGGGAATCTCCTGGCGCAGCGAAAGGCGGCGGCGGCTCATTCGCCCCCACCCGCTTTCAGCGCCAGGGGCGGCACCTGGGTGTCCTCACCGAGCACCGCCTGGATGTACGAGGACCTTTCCAGCATCTCCTGGGCCGCCTGATCCGCCACCTTGAACAGCGGGCCGGCGAAGACCGTGAGGGATACGCCCAGCGCCACCAGCCCGAGGGTTGAGCCCACCATGGTGCGGGGCAGCAGGGTCACGCTGTCGCGGCCGGCCCGCCGGCCGGTGGCTGATTCCTCGCGCGCCGCCAGGAGAACGGGGTCCGGGTGCTCTGCGTCCGAGGGCTTCCGCCAGAACGCACGGTTCCAGACTCGCGCCACGGCGAGGAGCGTCAGCAGGCTCGTGACCACGCCGCCGATCACCAGCGCGTAGGCGAGCGGAGTCCCCAGTTCAATGCCGGCCTGGATCAGGCCCACCTTGCCCAGGAACCCGGAGAACGGCGGTATGCCGGCCAGGTTCATGGCGGGCACAAAGAACAGGAGCGCCAAGACGGGGGAAAGCTTGGCCAGCCCCGCCAGCCGGTCCACCGAGGAACTGCCGCCCCGGCGTTCAATGAGGCCCGTGACGAGGAACAGGCTGGTCTGGATGGTGATGTGGTGGGCCACGTAGAACACGGCAGCGGCCAGCCCGGCCACCGAGGACATCGCCAGCCCGAACACCATGTAGCCGATGTGGCTCACCAGCGTGAAGGACAACAGACGTTTGATGTCGCTTTGGGCGAGGGCGCCGAGGATTCCCACCACCATGGTCAGGAGCGCCACCACCATTAAGGGAGTGTTCAGGCTGTCGCCGGGAAACAGCAGGGTCTCGGTGCGGACCATCGCATACACGCCCACTTTGGTCAGCAGGCCGGCGAACACGGCGGTGACCGGGGCGGGCGCGGTGGGATAGGAGTCCGGAAGCCAGAAGGACAGCGGGAACACGGCCGCCTTGATGCCGAAGGCCACCAGGAGCATCACATGCAGCAGCGTCTGTGTTCCCTCGTCCAGGTCCGCGAGCTTGATGGCGAGGTCTGCCATGTTCACCGTGCCGGTGGCGCCGTAAACCATGGCGATGGAGATCAGGAACAGGACGGAGGACACCACGGAGACCACCACATAGGTGACGCCTGCCCGGATCCGGGGTCCCGTCCCGCCCAGGGTCATCAGGACGTAGCTTGCCGTCAGGAGGATCTCAAAACCGACGTACAGGTTGAAGAGGTCCCCGGACAGGAACGCGTTGGACACCCCGGCCACGAGGATCAGGAAGGTGGGGTGGAAGATCGATACGGGGGCGTCCTGATCGCCGTCGGCCATGCCCTGCCCGGTGGCATAGATGAGGACGGCCAGGCTGACGGCGGAGGACACCACCAGCATGAGCGAGGAGAACTGATCCACCACCATGGTGATGCCCCAGGGCGGCAGCCAGCCGCCGATGTTCACGGCGGCTGTTCCGCCCTCCCACACAGAGGCGAGCAGGGCGCATTCCAGGAGCAGCGTCAGGGACAGCACACCGATGCTGACCGCCCGCTGCGCCCGGGAATGCCGGAACAGCAGGAAGGCCAGCGCGGCACCAAAGATGGGAAGCAGGACGGCAAGCGGGGCAAAGCTTGTGATGTTCACTTCACACCTCCTTCGGGGCCGGGGGTTACGTTTCGGGAACCGGGTTGCTCTTCGGCCGCGGCATCCACCGCGGGAATCGTCCGGGCGCCGGCCACCACCGACTCCCCGGACTCTTCAGGGTCTGATTGATCCGCATAGTCCGAAACGCCGCTGCCGTCGCTGCCAAGCATCGTCAGCGGAAACTCGGACGTCTCGGCCGGGATCTCGGCGTCGTCCTCGGCATCGAACCTGGGCGTCGCGGCCACGCGGCGGTCCTCGACGTCGTCCTGGATCTCATCCTGGCGCGCCAGGACCCAGGTGCGGTAAATGATGCCGAGCATAAACGCGGTGACGGCGAAGGAGATCACGATCGACGTGAGGATGAGTGCCTGCGGCAGCGGGTCCGCGTACTCGTTGGCACCGGTGTCCTTGTTGAAGAACGGAGCCAGGCCGGCATAGCCGCCCGTGGTGAGGATCAGCAGGTTCGTGGCGTTGGTCAGGAGCATCAGCCCCAGAAGCACCCGGGTGAGGCTGCGTTCCAGGATCAGGTAGATCCCGCACGCATACAGGGCACCCATCACCATCAGCAGGGTCAGGTTGACACTCATCCTTGGCCCTTCACTGTGGTTTCGGCGGAGAGGCTCACGGCCTCGTGCCCGTCGGTGGAAACGGCACCGGCCATCACGTCCTCAACAAGGGAGTCCGGTGCCGGTTCGTCCTCGTTTTCGTCAAAATGTTCGTCGATCTCGGAGCCCAGGCTGCGGAGCACGTCCAGCACCAGGCCCACCACCACGATGTACACGCCGATGTCGAACAGGGTGGACGTGACGAACTTGATGTCGCCAAACACGGGGAGCCACAGTTCGATGATGGCGCTCTGGAACACCTGACCGCCCAGCAGGAGCGGCACCACACCCGAGGCGGCCGCCGTCGCAAGACCGATGCCCAGCAGGGTGCCGGCGCCTACGGGGGTGGCCTCCCGCAGTTCGAAGCGCCCGCCGGCCAGGTAGCGGATGGCGAGGGCGAGTCCCGCCGTGAGGCCGCCCGCGAAACCACCGCCGGGCAGGTTGTGCCCGGCCAGGAGGAGGTAGAGCGAGAAGATGATCAGCGAGTGGAAGATCAGCCGAGTCACCACTTCGAAGATGATGGAGCGCCGCTCGGGGGCCAGGGTCCGGCCGGCCACGATCCAGGCGTCCCGTGTGGAGGCGGCAAACTTCCGGCTGAGGGCCAGCGACGCGGCTTCGCGGGATCCCGGGTCCGCTGCCGATTGCCGTCCCACGCTGCCCTCGGCGATGGTGGAGGACATTCTGAGCCGGTCGCCCCGGCCGCGGACAAAGATCAGGCTGGCGACGCCGGTGGCCGCGAGCGCGAGGACGGAAATTTCGCCGAACGTATCCCAGGCCCTGATGTCCACCAGGGTCACGTTGACGATGTTCAGTCCGCCGCCGCCTTCGTACGCCAGCCTCGGAAACTCCAGCGACACGGGGGCAGCCACCCGGGCGCCCATCGCGTAGATGGCGGCGAAAACCATGGTGATGCCGAAGGCGGCGCCGATAATCACGCGGACCACCCGGTATCTCCCGCCGGTCCGGTCTCGCAGCTCGGCTGGCAGGCTGCGCATGGCCAGGACGAACGCCACCAGGATGATGGTTTCCACCAGCACCTGGGTCAGGGCCAGGTCCGGCGCGCCCTGCAGCGCGAACATCAGGGCAATCCCGTACCCGGTCACCGACACCATCAGCACGGCGAGGAACCGCCGGTTGGCCTTGACCGCGGCCAGGGCCCCGATCACGATCCCGGCACCCACCACGGGCTGGAGCGGGGAGAACGGATCACTGAAGTACAGGTTCGTCGGCAGGGGTTTCCCGGCCACAAGCATGGTGGTCAGCGGCAGCGCAAACGCCATGGAGAGGATCACGGAGAGATAAAAGTAGAGCGAACCACGCTGGGTGCGGCCGGTGATCCACACGGCCACATCATCCAGCGCGCCGATGGTGAGCTGGTAGAACCGGTCCCCGTCGATCCAGCCGGGTACCCGGGACTGTGCCCGCTCCACCAGCTTCCGGCCTGAGTGCATGGCCAGGCCGAGGACGAACGTCAGCGCCGTCAGTCCGAGCGCCGGATTCAGCCCGTGCCACAGCGCGAGGTGCCCGGCCTGCTCAACCGGTGTGCCGGCGTCGGCCGCGGTGGACGCAAAGAGGGCCGCATACGGCTGGATCCAGGCATCCACCGGGGTTGGCCACAGGCCATAAACAATGGTGAGGAGGCTCAGGAGCGCGGGGGCCGCCAGGAAGGAGGGCCGGACGGCCTTGAACGGGGTGGGATCCACGCCGGACTTGACGGCGAACGCCCCCCACATGAATCGGGCGCTGTAGGCGAAAGTGAGGACCGAGCCCAGGACGATGCCCGCAAGCACAACGGTGCTCCAGGGGTCTCCCCCGGAGGCGTGGTGAACGAAGGCCTCCAGGACCGATTCCTTGGCGACAAAGCCGGCCAGCAGCGGAACGCCCGCCATCGACGCGGCGCCGATGCCGGCCACAATGCCCAGCGCCCGGGACGAGCGGAACACGCCGGACAGCTGGCGGACATCACGCGTTCCGGCCTGGTGGTCGATGATGCCCACCACCAGGAACAGGGTGGCTTTGAAGAGGCCATGCGCCAGGAGCATGGCGAGGCCGGCGAGCGCGGCGTCCGGCGTCCCGAGTCCCACCACCATGGTCAGGAAACCCAGCTGGCTGACGGTGCCGTACGCAAGGATCAGCTTAATGTCGGTCTGCCGCAACGCCCGGTACCCGCCCACCAGCATGGTGGCCAGGCCCAGCCCCAGCACAACGGGCTGCCAGTAGGCGGTCTCCGAGAAACCCGGCGCAAGCCTGGCCACCAGGTAGATGCCGGCCTTAACCATGGCTGCGGCGTGCAGATAGGCGCTGACCGGCGTGGGCGCCGCCATGGCGCCCGGCAGCCAGAAGTGGAAGGGCACCAGCGCGGATTTGCTGATGGCGCCCACGAGGATGAGTACGACGGCGGTGGCGACGATGCCGCTGTCCGGTCCGGTCACCAGCGTGGCCGCCTGCGCCATAATCGCCGAAATGCGGTAGGTTCCGGCGCTGTAGCCCAGCATGATCAGGCCCACCAGCATGGCCAGGCCGCCGGCGGTGGTGACCATCAGGGCCTGCAGGGCGGAGCGCCGGGCGGCCAGCCTGGTGCGGGCAAAGCCGATCAGCAGGTAGGAAAGGATGGTGGTCAGTTCCCAGAAGATGAACAGCAGGAGCAGGTCATCCGCCACCACCAGGCCGAACATGGCCCCCGCGAAGGCGAGCAACTGCGCTCCGAAGCCACCCAGATCCTGGTCCTTCTCACTGAAGTACCGGGCGCAGTAGATCAGCACCAGCGCGCCCACACCCAGGACCAGCAGGGACATCACCCAGGCCAGCGGATCCAGCCGGAAGGCCAGCTCCAGCTTCAGCCCGGGGATCCAGGGAATGACCTCTGCCACGGCCCCGGAGTCCGAGTAGACGGCGCCGTACTGGAACAGCAGCCAGATGAAGGACGCGGCAGGCACGGCCGCCAATGCATAGAACGCGTTACGGCCCCACATCCTGAACAGGAGGGGCGCCACAGCAGCCACCGTAAACTGCACGGCAAGGACTGTGATCACTGTTATCTCCGCAACGTCAGGGATTCGTAAACAAAAAAAGTTAGGGCAGGCGGTCAATCGTCAGGTTCGGTGGCCACAGTTTATCAAGACGTTCCAGCCGTTTTCCGCGCGAAGACCGCCGGCCGCTCGATTTTGCTGAGTGTCAGGCGTATTATGCCCGCCCTGTTCGCCACGGGCGGATAACATTCAGGCTATGAACACCGCCAGCGCTCCTGAGGCCACCCAGCCGCCATCGGAACTCGCATCCGGACCCCGGGCCACCGGCAAGGGCCGCGTGCTGGCCTGGGCTGCCTGGGACTGGGGGTCGGCGGCGTTCAACGCGGTCATGACCACTTTCGTCTTCACGGTCTATCTCACCTCCAGCGCCTTCGGCGACAAGGACCAGTCCTCTGCCGTGCTGGGAACTGCGCTGGCCATCGCTGGCCTGGCAATCGCTGTCCTCGCTCCGGTGACAGGACAGCGCTCGGACAGCGGCGGGCGCCGCAAGCTGTGGCTGGGGGTCAACTCGGCCGCCGTCGCCGTTCTGACAGGGCTGTGTTTCTTCGTTGTCCCGGGCCCGGAATTCCTGCTGCTGGGGGTCTCCCTCATTGCCCTGGCGAATGTTTTCTTTGAGTTTGCGGGCGTCAACTACAACGCCATGCTCACCCAGGTGTCCACCCCCACGAACATCGGCAAGGTCAGCGGGTTCGGCTGGGGAATGGGTTATCTTGGCGGCATTGTGGCGCTGTTGGTGGTGCTGCAACTCTTTGTGCAGCCGAGCTTCGACTGGTTTGGCGCCTCCACGGAAGCCAGCCTGAACATCCGGCTTGTGGCGGTGTTCTCGGCGCTGTGGTTCTTCATCTTCGCCCTCCCGGTCCTGTTCGTCGTTCCGGAACTGCCCCGGCCGGCGCGGGCCAAACAGCTGGGCTTCCTGGCCTCTTACGGCCTGCTGGTCCGCCGGATCAAGGCGATCTACGCCACGAGCCCCCATACGATCTATTTCCTCCTCGCCAGCGCAGTCTTCCGCGACGGGCTCGCAGCAGTCTTCACGTTCGGCGGGATCATTGCGGCCGGCACCTTCGGCTTCGAGCTGCCCCAGGTCATTTTCTTTGCCATCTTCGGGAATGTGGTGGCAGCGGTTGGTGCCGTCATCGGCGGGTTCCTGGATGACCGGGTGGGCCCGAAAGCCGTCATCATGGGCTCCCTCATCGGACTGCTGATCGCCGGTGCCATGATCCTGGTCCTCGGCAACGGCAACTACGTGTTCTTCGGAACGGCCTGGGCCGGCGCCACGACGTTCTGGGTCTTCGGGTTGTTCCTCTGCCTCTTCGTAGGCCCGGCACAGTCATCCTCCAGGGCCTACCTGGCCCGGCTTGCACCCACCGGGGAGACCGGCGAGCTGTTCGGCCTGTATGCAACCACGGGCCGGGCCGTCAGTTTCCTGGCCCCCGCATTGTTCACGCTCTGCATCACTGTGGCCACTCCCCTGGTGGCGCCCGGCGAGGCCCAGCGCTGGGGAATCCTGGGCATCATGGTGGTCCTGCTCGCCGGCCTGCTGGTCCTGCTGCCGGTGAAACCGCCCAGCAAGGCACCCATTGCCCAGGTACCTTCCTCCTAGCCGGCCCGTCATCCCGGTAACGCGCCACACCGCGCCGGTGTTTGGAGCTGGCTTTCCCGAGCGGCGGACCGGCACCCGAAACCGGTGTGCGGCGACTAGTCTGGACGTATGAACGTGGACGAAACGGACCTCCCCGGCCTGGGCCGGCGGAAGGATTTCATGACGGCATCCGGACGCCGCATCGGCGTCGTGGAGCTGCGGGAAGGCCAGACGGAACTTATCGTTTCCACCTGGGACGATCCCGACACCTGCCAGGCTTCTATTCCCCTGACCGGGGACGAGGCAGCCACCCTGGGCAACCTCCTGGGCGGGCAGCACCTGGCCATGAAGCTGGCCGAGGAACACCGGGATGTGCCCGGCATTGTGACCCGGCAGTTCTCCATTGCCCCGGATTCCCCGTTCCAGAACCAGCCCATGGGCAAGGCCTGCATCCGCACCCGCTGCGGCGTCTCGATCGTGGCGATCATGCGTGAAGGCGAGGTGCTCCCCTCGCCGGGACCCGACGTCGTCCTTCATTCCGGCGATTTGCTGGTGGCCGTGGGAACCCAAGAAGGCCTCGACTCGGCGGCCGATATTCTCCGCAACGGCTGAGCCTGATGGACCCGCTGGCCCTGACCCTCATTGAACTGGGGGCCGTTGTGTTCTGCCTTGGCCTGTTGGCCAGGCTGGCCGGACGGATCGGAATGTCACCAATCCCCCTCTATCTTGTGGGTGGGCTCGCCTTCGGGGCAGGCGGGGTGGTCAAGCTCGATGGTATGCACGAATTCGCACATCTTTCCGGCGAAATCGGGGTCATCCTGCTGTTGCTTATGCTCGGATTGGAATATACGGCTGCCGAGCTTTTCACCGGTCTGCGCAGGTCGTGGCAGGCCGGTGTTCTTGACCTGGTCCTGAATTTCGTACCGGGCGCGGGGTTGGCGTTCCTGCTCGGCTGGGGGCCGGTGGGCGCCATGGTGATGGGCGGCGTGACCTATATATCCTCCTCCGGAATCGCCGCGAAGGTGATCACCGACCTCGGCCGCCTCGGCAACCGGGAGACGCCGGTGGTGCTGTCCATCCTGGTCTTCGAGGACCTGGCCATGGCCGTGTACCTGCCTATTCTGACGGCCACCCTGGCGGGGGTGAGCTTCCTGGGCGGCCTGACCACGGTGGGCATCTCCCTGGCAGTGGTCACGCTGGTCCTGATGGTGGCCCTGCGCCATGGCCACCACGTGTCCAAGGCGGTGCACAGCGAAAACTCCGAAGTCTTCCTGCTCAACCTGCTCGGGGCTGCCCTCCTGGTGGCCGGCGTCGCATCGGCGATGCAGGTCTCCGCCGCGGTGGGCGCGTTTATGCTGGGCATTGCCATCTCCGGCGCCACAGCCCACAGCGCCACCCGGATCCTCGAACCGCTCCGGGACCTGTTTGCCGCCATTTTCTTTGTGGCGTTCGGCCTCAACACCGATCCCTCCACCATTCCCCCGGTCCTCGGCTGGGCGCTGGTGCTGGCCGTCATCACCGCCCTCACCAAGATGATCACGGGGATCTGGGCGGCCAAGCGGGCGGGCGTCGGCCGTCCGGGCCGGTTCCGGGCAGGCGCCGCACTGATCGCCCGTGGCGAATTCTCCATCGTGATCGCCGGCCTGGCCGTCGCCTCGGGTGTGGTTCCCCGCGACCTCGCCGCCCTGGCCACGGCCTACGTCCTCCTGATGGCCATCATTGGCCCCCTCGCCGCCCGTTACGTTGAGCCGGTGGTCAAGGCCCTGGGCCGAGCAGCCGGGGAGCCGGGCGGCCGGCCCGCGCACAGCACCCCTTAGCCTCCCCCGCCGCGCCCCTCGCCCCGCGCCCACTCCAGCTCGCCCTCCTTCAGCTGGCCCACCTTCATCGAGAGGAGACGTCTCGGCGCTAAGCCGCCCGCTTAGCGCGGAGATCTCGCCTCTCGACGCCCCAACCAGCCCGGACCAGCGCGTCCAGCACCCGGTGCGCGCATCCGTCGAAGCCCCAGGTGCGCACGTGGCCGGCGGTCACTGTCACCGACTGCCAGCCAACGGCGGCAATGGATTCGTCCCGGCGGATGTCCGATTCGCGCTGCCGGGCCTCGAGGTGGTGCCGGCCGTCGTAGTTGACGGCCACCTTGAACTCGGGGAAAGCCAGGTCCGGCCAGGCAAGCTCCCCTCCGGTCGGGTCAAGGACCACGTGGCTCAGGGTGGGCTCAGGCAGGCCCAGCCGCCCCATCGCCAGCCGCAGCCGCGTCTCCGGCGCTGAGTCAGCACCAACCCGGCAAAGCTCCAGCGCCTGCCTGGCTTTTCGGATACCCCGGACGCCCTGGGTGGTCATGACCTGCTCCCGGAGGTCATCCAGGGAACAGAACGCCGTCCTGACGGGCCCGAAGCTCCTGGCCTGGCTGCAGATGAAGTGGTCCCCTGCCGCCACCAGGCCTTCAAGGCCGAGGACGGAGGCCAGGTCCAGCCACGTCCGGGCAGGCGAGGTGACCGGAACGCCGTCGAGCATTGCTACATCCCCGGCGCGCAGGGACAGCCGGTGACCGGCAACCCCTTTTCGTTCCGGCCGCGCTTCCCCACGGGCTTTGGCCAAGTGGATGATCAGGTCGTTTTGCACGACTAGAGGCAACGGGCAGCCCCACAGCAGCCCGGCCGTCCCGAGGCAGCAGACCGCGCCGGGAGTCAGCGCCACCAACAACGAGCAGGTGTGGTGCAACGGCTGCGCTGCATCCCAGGGAACGCGCATGCCCCGGCTGGGCACATAAAGGTCGCTCCGCCAGGCACGCCCGGCAGGGACGCCGGCATCCATCTGCTGGGCCAGCGTGAATGAGCGTCCAGAGAGGTGGTCCGGGAGGGCTGAAGGTTGCCGCATGACCCCATTGTTGGCACAGCACCTGGCAGCCACGTGGGTTATCCACAATGTGGAGGAACAGTTCCTGCCGAGCCCTGCGTTCGAGAGGCGGGCTCTCGCCGCTAAGAGGCGTTCTTAGCGGCGAGACGTCGCCACTCGACGAAGGACCGGGCCCGCCTAGATCTCGGTGCGGTGGAAGTTCAGGTGGCTGCGGCTGGCGGTCGGGCCGCGCTGGCCCTGGTAGCGGTTGCCGTACTCGCCCGAACCGTAGGGGTGTTCGGCCGCGGATGTCAGCCGGAAGAAGCACAGCTGACCGATCTTCATTCCCGGCCACAGTTTGATGGGCAGGGTGGCCATGTTGGATAGCTCCAGGGTGACGTGTCCGGAGAATCCGGGATCGATGAAGCCGGCCGTGGAGTGCGTCAGGAGGCCCAGCCTGCCGAGGGAGGACTTGCCTTCGAGGCGGGCTGCGATGTCGTCCGGCAGCGTGACCGTCTCGTAGGTGGAGCCGAGCACGAACTCGCCGGGGTGCAGGATGAACGGCTCGCCGCGGTCCACCTCCACCAGCCGGGTCAGCTCCGGCTGTTCCTCCGCAGGGTCGATGTGGGCGTACTTGTGGTTGTCGAAAAGACGGAAAAACCGGTCGATCCGCACGTCCACCGAGGAGGGTTGGACCATGACGGGATCGAAGGGTTCGAGGACGATCCGTTGGGAGTCCAGTTCAGCGCGAATGTCGCGGTCAGAGATCAGCACGCCTCCCAAATTACTATGCGTTGTCCACAGCGCCCATTCTTTCGTTGTTGCTGTTGCCTAGTGAGGCTAATGTTGCCTCAGGATGTCAGCCACCGGAGGTCTCCCGGCTGGTACAACTGAACTGATCTGGGGTTGGTTTGAAAAACTTTGCGGCGCCCGCCGTTGTGGCTATGTTGTGCGCCCTCGCGTTGGTCTCTCCGGCGGCCGGGCTGCACTCTGTCCCGGGGGAACACGACTCCTCGGCGGGGGCTGCCGGTGCGGTGGGACCGCGCGCGGTCACGCTGGGTCCTCAAGGCATGGTGGACGACGACGGCGGCGCACCGCGTGAGGATACCGGCACCGGATCGCTGCTCGCCCCAGCCGTGGACCCGGTGATCGCACCGGCGGCGCCGGCCGGGGTACAGAACACGGTGCCCGCGGCGCCCCAGCCGGCAACCGCGCCGGCAACTGCGACGGCACCGGCGGCCGCCCCGGCTAAAGCCTCCGCGGCCGAAGTTCCTTCGGTGCCGCCGCTGTGGGCCCCCGACGAGGAACTGGCGCAGAACAAAACTGCAGCGCCCACCCCGCAGACCTTCGCAGCGGAACCCCCGGCCGCGGGGAAGCTTGCCACGGAAGCGTTGGTCCCGGACAACAACGCAGCGGCCATCCTGACTGTCTTCAACAAGATCAATGAGTACCGGTTGGCCAACGGCCTGGCCGCGGTCAAGTACCACCCCACGGTGGCCGGGTTGTCCCAGGACTGGTCAGACAACATCGCCTCCCGCGAAGTGATTGAACACCGAGCCAGTTTTTGGACGGACGCCCGCGCCATGAGCCCGACCAGCGCCGGTGAGGTCATCGCCATCCGCACGGACCGCGATGCCGCCCAGCTGGTGGAATGGTGGAAAGGATCACCCGGCCACAACGCCATGCTCCTGGACCCGCGCTTCAACGTCATGGGCGCCGGGATTTCCTACACGAACAGCCTTTACACCATCTGGGGTGTGGTGAACTTCTTCGGCTACGCCACCCTCCCGGCCGGCACCCTCACCTCGCCCGGCGGCAGCCCCAGCGGCGGGAACGCTTTCCCGCCTGCCGCGCCCACCATGTGCGACGCCTCCGTCAAGCACATGCCGCCCACACTGAACCTGAAGACGGCATCCATCACCAGCGCCGCGGACCTTGTCACCGTGAATGCCGGCGGTGAGCTGGTCAACCGCCCCTCCACAGGGAACAGGACGTACGGGCCGGCCAAGGTCATCAATTCCTTCTTCAGCAACGTCAAGGAAGTCTTCGTCACCGACTGGGACCGCAACGGCACCTTTGACATCCTGGCCCAGTGGAACGACGGCCGGCTGACGCTTCATCCCGGCTTCGCCGGCGGTGGCTTCGGGGCCGCGGTCACCCTAGGCCAATCCGGCTGGGCAGGCATGACCCTTGCCGTGGGCGGTTGGTGCGCCAATAACCGGCTCCCGCAACTCGTGGCCCTGGACACCTCGGGCAACCTTTGGCTCTACCCGAACATCGGTGCGGCGGACATGTCCTCCCGCACCCTGATGACAGGCGGGGTATCGGCCACCCGCCTTGCCATGGTGGATTATGACGCTGACGGCTTCCAGGACATTCTGGCCCGAAAGTCCGACGGCGCGGTGCAGCTTTACCGCGGAGCCGGCACCCCGGCGCCCCGCGCCGAAGCCAGGGCCACCGTGGCCACCGGCTGGGGGGATGTCACCGGCATCCGGCCGCTGCGGGACGTCACGGGCTTGAACTCCACGGGGGTGGCACTGCGCCGGGCCAACGATGTGGTGCAGTACTGGGACCTGACCGGCGGACGCCTTGCCTCGCCGTCGAACATCACCGGAAGCTGGGCGGGGCAGCGGCTGGCGCAGTAGCGGCGGCCAGCGCAGGCAGGAACGGACAAACGCAGCGGCCGGCGCAGCAGCGCCGGAAAGCTAGGCGGCCGACGCGACAGCCAACACGTCCTTGAGCCGCTCCAGCTGAACAACTTCAGCCTTCATGGCGCGCTGGATGCCGGTGTTCATCAGCCCCAAGAGTCCTTTGGGCTGGCATTCGAGCGCGAACCGGACGCGCGTTCCGGCGGGTTCGGTGCTGAAGTAATACCCGCCGGAGGGTCGGTTGTGCCCGGCGATGACCTGATACCGGATTTCGGCCCCGGGCCGGGCCTCGGTGATTTCAAAGTCTGCCGGCACCGGCCAGCCGGACCGGCCCAGCACTGTCTGCCGGTACACGGAGCCCTTGGAACCGGCAACTCCGGATGAGACGCTGATGCTGCGGATGCCGGTGCGCCACTTGGGCAGGTTCATCCCGTCGATCAGGAAGGTGTACACGTCCAAGGCGTCACGCGGGACGAGTACCTCGTGTTCTGCGAATGCCATGGGATCCTTCGGTTAGCGTCAAGGCGGCGGCGATAGCCCGCCCCACCCCCATGGCACTGCAGCTAACGGGTTCACAGTAGCGACTGGTTTTGCTCCGGACCTAGCCACGGGCAGGGACGTTATTGAAGAGTTACTGGATTACGCCGGGCAAACCGGGCCCGGGGCGGACACGCCCCTTCAGGGTGGGCGTGTTGTCGGGACAGGCCCGCATCTGCGCTAAGCTAAGTTCTGCCCCACGCACAGGGGGCCACGCGGCTGTAGCTCAATGGTAGAGCGCTAGCTTCCCAAGCTTGATACGCGGGTTCGATTCCCGTCAGCCGCTCCACTGCGTATATCCCTGCCCTTACCGGGCGTTCCGCGCCTTCCTAACCCCGCGTTCCACGGCCTTCTTCAACGCCGCCAGCCGCGCCGCCTCCTGCTTCCGGAAAGCACCCTCCTTGGCCGCGGCAAACAGTCCGCCGAACCCCTTCGGAACATACTGTGCCGTCACGGTCAGCCGCGTGCTGTCCGCTACCGGGTACACCACGCAGGAACAGGTGATGGTTTCCGTGCGGCTCTCGAGTGTTTCGGACCAGGAGCGGTCCTGCACCAGGTCCCGGAGATGCAGGGAAACCGCCTCCTGCCCGGGAACGGCGGCGCGGGCTTCCTGGTCGGTGCAGAAGGCGTAGACGTCCTGCCGTCCACAGGGGATGAGGACGGTGCTTTCGATCGTGATGGATCCCATGATGCTGTTCCCGTACTTCCGTGAGCCCGCCGGGCGCAGTGCCCAGAGCGACATTTTCACACCGGACGCGCCGAGGCACAATCACCGCCGCACCCCGGCCCTTCCGATATACCGGACCACCCTGCGCCAGGCCCGTTAGGTCCGCCCCTGTATGGTCAGAAGTCAGGAACCTCTTCGGTTCCGCTACAGGAGCAATCATGGCTGACAAGTCCCCGCGTCAAGCAGCATCCAAAAAGGCCGGCAAGTCCATCAAGGAAAAGCGCGCTGACAAGCGGGCCGCCGCAGCGCCTTCCAGCTCCCTGGACGTCACGTCCAAGTCCACCAAAAAGAAGTGAACGGCCAACAGAGCCGGCTCACCCTCGGCGTCCTGGCCTCGACCCGGAAACCGGACGAACGCCGCCTCCCCATCCACCCGCTGCATTTCGAACGCATCGCCCCCGAGCTGCGCCGGCACATCATCCTGGAGCAGGGCTACGGCGAACGCTTCGGCCTCTCCGATCACCATCTCTCGTCCCTGGTCGGCAAAATGGCCACCAGGGAGGCGCTGCTGGCCGAGGCCGACGTCGTACTCCTGCCCAAACCGCAGCCGGAAGACCTTGCGGAGCTGCGCGATGGCCAGGCCCTTTGGGGCTGGCCGCACTGCGTCCAGGACCGCGCCATTACCCAGCTGGCCATCGACAAAAAGCTCACCCTCATTGCCTTCGAAGCCATGAACCACTGGGCGAGCGACGGCGGTTTTGGGCTGCACGTGTTCCACAAGAACAATGAGCTGGCCGGGTACTGCTCGGTGCTGCACGCTCTCTCGCTGACGGGCTCAACCGGTGATTACGGACGCCGCCTCAATGCCGTGGTGATCGGTTTCGGTGCCACTGCCCGCGGCGCCGTGACCGCGCTGAATGCACACGGCATCCACGACGTCCAGGTGCTGACCAACCGCGGAGTCGCCGCCGTGGGCGCCCCGATCCATTCGGTCAACATCGTTCAGTTTGATCACGACGACGAGGCCCCCTTCCTGAGTCAGGTCATCTCCGACCGGGGCCGGGTTCCGCTGGCGCCGTTCCTGGCCGAAAGCGACATTGTGGTCAACTGCACCCTGCAGGATCCGAACAACCCGCTGACGTACCTCCGGACGGAGGACCTTGCGGCGTTCAGCCCGGGCAGCCTGATCGTGGACGTCTCGTGCGACGAGGGCATGGGCTTCAGTTGGGCACGTTCCACCACCTTCGCCGAGCCGATGTTCACGATGGCTGACCACATCAATTACTACGCCGTGGACCACAGCCCGTCCTACCTCTGGAATTCCGCCACCTGGGAGATCAGCCAGGCGCTCATGCCGTTCTTGGAAACGGTCATTGACGGCCCGGAAGCCTGGGACTCGAACGAAACGATCAGGCGAGCCATCGAAATCCGCGACGGTGTGGTGCTCAACAAGGACGTGCTGGAGTTCCAGCAGCGGCAGGCCGAATACCCGCACCTGCCGGCCTAAGCAGCTGCCGGCTTAGGCCGCCGCCGCGCCCACGATCCTCACCGGGTGGCGGCGGTCCTTGAGGTTCACCCGGAGCTTCAGGGCACCTTTCCTGGCCAGAACGACGCCGACCGTCAGGGCAGCGAGCACCGGCACCCCGCCTGCCACCAGCAGTGCCGCGTGCGGGTCAACGTGCTCGGCAATCCAGCCCAGCATCGGCCCGCCGATGGCCTGGCCGCCGATCAGCACCATGATGTACAAGCTCATGACGCGTCCCCGGATGGCCACGTTCGAGCTGATCTGGACCAGCTGGTTGGACCCGGTGAGGAACATCAGGCACCAGAATCCGGACAGGACCATCACGGCGCCGAACCAGAGCATGGACGGAGCCAGGGCCGCCAGGCAAAGCATGAGGCCATACATTCCGGCGCAGAACACCACGGACCGGAGCCTTAGCCGCCGGCGGCGGGTGGAGGCAACGGCCCCGGCGAGCGCGCCGAGGGCCACCAGTGCGTTGAGGAGGCCATAGCCGCCGGCACCGACGTCGAACACGTGGTCCGCGAAGGCCGCGAGCATGACCGGCAGGCTCATGGCAAACACCGCGATGAAGCCGGCCATCAGCCATGGCCAGTAAATGGTCGGCTTGCTGAGCGCGTACCGCAGCCCTTCGCGCAGCATGCCCTTCTTCTTCGGCGCCGGACGGCTGAGGAACAGTTGGTCCTTCCGCAGGAGCAGCAGCATGGTCACGGTGGAGCAGCACGCCACGGCATTGGCAGCAAAGGCCCAGCCGGCACCGACGGCGGTCAGCAGGACACCGGCGAGGGCCGGCCCGATCAGGCCGCCCAGCTGGAAGGTGGTGGAGTTGACGCTGATCGCGTTGCGCAGGTATTTCGGACCCACCAGCTCATTGACAAAGACCTGCCGCGCGGGCTGGTCAAGTACCGTGACCAGTCCCACCATCAGGGCGACGGAGTAGACATGCCACACCTGGATGGCGCCGGTCAGGGACAGCACGGCAAGGGTGGCCGCGAGGATGGCCGCCAGGCTTTGGCACAGCATGAGGATCCTGCGCTTGGCGAACCGGTCGGCCACCATCCCGCCCCACGGCCCCAGCAGGAGGGAGGGCATAAACTGCAGCGCCACGGTGATGCCCACGGCGGTCACGGAGCCGGAGAGCTCCAGCACCAGCCAGTCCTGCGCGATGCGCTGCATCCAGAGGGCCACCACGGCGACAAAATGGCCGATCGCGAAGATGCGGAAGTTGGGGACCTTAAGCGAGATGAAGGTGTGGCGCCACGGGAGGTGTTCGTTGACCACCCCAAGAGGCTGGGTCCGGGGCGAAGCGGCGGCGGCCGCGGTATCAATGACGGGCTGGCTGACGGTTGCCGATGTGGGCGGTGGGGGAGCCACGGATGTGTCCTCAGGGGAAGCGGGCGGGTGGGGATGCTCCCACGCTAAGCTGGAACCCGATGATTATGTAGACCTATCCTGGCTATAACTAGCATCACGAAACGTAATAGGGCCCGAGCCGGACCTGCGAAAACAGGCAACGGCGCCCAGAGGAGTCCGCCAGTGTTTGAGCCCGCACAACTTCGGTCGTTCCTTGCCGTGGCCGAGACCTTGAGCTTCACCAAGGCCGCCGAACGGCTTGGCCTGGCCCAACCAACGGTCAGCCAGCACGTCCGCAAGCTGGAAACCGCCGCCAAGCGCATCCTCATCAGCCGCGACACCCGGGACGTCCGGCTGACCGATAACGGTGACGCCATGGCCGGATTCGCCCGCAACATCCTCTCGGCCCATGATGCTGCCGCCCGCTACTTCTCCGGCTCGGCCATGCGCGGCCGGCTCCGCTTCGGCACGGCCGACGACCTCGCCATCACCGGACTCCCCCGGATCCTGCGCGAATTCCGGCAGGTCTACCCCCAGATCAACCTCGAGCTCACCGTGGGCCAGAGCGACCAGTTGTACAAAAAGCTCAACGCCGGCCAACTCGACCTCGTGTTTGTGAAGTGGGTGGCCGGCGCGAAAGACGGGACCGTTGTCCAGCACGACACCTTCTCCTGGGTGGGGCTGGAGCAGACGTCCCTCAAGCCGGCGGACACGGTGCCGCTGATCGCCTACCCCTCCCCCAGCCTCAGCCGGAAACTGGCCATCGACGCGCTCGAAGCCCATGGCCGCACGTGGCGTATCACGTGCACCACCCGGCAGATCAGCGGGGTCCTGGCGGCCCTGAGGGCCGGGATCGGCGTTGCCGTGATGCCAACCTCGCTGGTTCCCGAGGATTTGAAGATCATCACCCGCACCTTCGACCTGCCGCCGGTGGGTGACGTCGATTTCACCCTGATCCGCAACCCGCTGGCCAATACCGAGGTGATCGATGCCCTCACCCAGGCCATCGTGGGACGGACTCTCAAGAAGGCCATTTAGTCGCACGCGTAACACAAAACCATTGAAGAAAAAGCCAGCCTCCTCTATGCTTGATTACCCATGGGGTCAAGCAAAGGCCGGGTTCAACACTACGAGCGCGCCCCGCAGCCCATGGGCGGCCGTGCTCTGGAAGGCAGCCAATGACGACAGCCGAGAACACCCATTTCCACACCACGTACGCGCCCCGACATAACACCGCACGCCCGCTGGCCCCGCATCATCCCAGCTACAGCGCCGGCATCACCCACGCCGCCGAGTACGTCGGCAAGCCAACCTGCGACAAGTGCGGCACGGACGAATTTATCTACCTGGAATCGTATGTCCCTCCGGTTTACCGGCGTGACGGGGCGGTCAGGACACTGGGCGAAGTCGCTTACACCTGCACCCGTTGCGAAGATTTCTCCGCCCACAACGTTCCGACGTCGTGGACTCCCCCGGGCTGGTATCTGGGCTAACTCGCAATGGTCTCCGGCCGCCGCCTCCAGCGGGGCCCTCCTAACAAACAGAAAGTCCCGACGGCCACCCTTGGTGGCCGTCGGGACTTTCCCGTATGCGGCTGCCCTGCGGCGCGCCGGCTCCTAGATCAACGCATCCGAGAGGTGATTCGGCGTGCCGAACCGGTGCGCGGTGATGCTGATGGCCTGTTCGTGCAGGAACGGCAGCAGCTCAACACGGCCGGCCTCGGTGACCGGGTGTGCGTAGACCGCCACGTCCGGGCGCCCGTCGACAGCTTCCGCGAGCGCGGTGGCATCCCCGCCGATCAGCCGGATGCGCGCACCGGACAGCTTGCCCGCTTTGGCGAGGCGCGCCGCTGAAGCCAGCCATCCGGCGTCGGACTCCACTGTCACCTCGATGTCCAGGCCGGTGAGGACGGCCCGGAACTGGACGGGAAGTTCGACGGCGGTGGATACGGTGAGTGCCGAACCAGCCTGGACACCGGCGGCGACGGTCCGGGCCAGATGCGCCAGCGGAGCACCGTCAGAAAGGCGGATGCTGACCGGGAGGGCCCGGTACCGGAAGATGTTCCGTTCGGCGCTGAGGCCGGAGACGTCCTTGGCGGTGCCGAACTCGTCGGCCCAGGCCTGGGCGTCGGATGCGAGGGAGCGCTGCAGGAACCTCAGTTCCCCCGGCTGCAGGGCGCCCGAAACGGCGTTCAGGACACGCTTCACGGCCGCATTCGCGACGTTGACCGTGGCTGCGCTTTCCTTGCTGGTCCAGTCACCCAGCCCCGCCAGGTAGTTGGGGCCGCCGGCCTTCGTGCCGGCACCAACTGCCGACTTCTTCCAGCCGCCGAACGGCTGGCGCTGCACAATGGCCCCGGTGATGCCGCGGTTGACGTACAGGTTGCCGGCCTGGATGGAGTCCAGCCAGACGGCCAGCTCATCCGGGTTCAGCGAGTGCAGGCCGGCGGTGAGGCCGTACTCGATCTGGTTCTGGATGGCGATGGCCTCTTCCAGGGTTTCGGCAGTCATGACGCCCAGGACCGGTCCGAAGAACTCGGTGAGGTGGAAATAGGACCCGCGGCGGACGCCATGGCGCACGCCCGGGCTCCAAAGCCGGCCGGTCCCGTCCAGCTTCTTCGGTTCCACGGCCCAGCTTTCGCCTTCGCCGAGGGTGGTGAGGGCATTGAGGAGTTTGCCGCTGGCAGGCTCGATGATCGGGCCCATCTGGCTGGTGGGATCCTGCGGGTAGCCCACTTTCAGGGAGGTGACGGCGTCGATCAGCTGGTTGTGGAAGCGCTTGGACTTGGCGACCGAGCCCACCAGGATCACCAGTGACGCGGCGGAGCACTTCTGACCGGCGTGGCCGAACGCGGAGTAGGCCACGTCCTTGGCTGCCAGGTCCAGGTCCGCACTGGGTGTGACGATGATGGCGTTTTTGCCGCTGGTTTCGGCCAGGAGCGGGAGATCCTTGCGAAAGGACCGGAACAGCTCGGCCGTCTCATAGCCGCCGGTCAGGATCACGCGATCCACGGACGGGTGGGAGATCAGCTGCTGGCCGAGCTCCCGTTCGCCCAGCTGCACCATGGTCAGCACGTCCCTCGGAACGCCGGCCTCCCACAGCGCTTCGATCATCACCGCGCCGCTGCGGCGGGCCTGCTTCGCGGGTTTAATCACGACGGCGGAGCCCGCGGCGAGTGCCGCGAGGGTGGACCCTGCGGGAATGGCGACCGGGAAGTTCCAGGGCGGCGTCACTACGGTGAGTTTGGCCGGGACAAAGGTGGCGCCGTCGACCTTTTCCAGCTTGCGCGCCGACTCCGCATAGTAGTGCGCGAAGTCAATGGCCTCGCTGACCTCGGGATCGCCCTGGTCCAGGGTCTTGCCGGTTTCGCTGGCCATGACTTCAAGCAGGTCCGCCCGGCGGGCCTCGAGGACGTCGCCGGCGCGGTGCAGGATTTCGGCGCGCTCGTCACCGGACAGGGCGCCCCAGGCCTTGCCCTTCTCGATGGCCGCCGCAATGACGGAGTTCAGGGTGGCTTCATCACGGATGGTGGCTTTTTCCACCGCAGCGTTGCCCAGTGTGGAGGTCGGGACGCGGTCCAGGATGGCGCGGCCCCAGTCCCGGTTGGCGGGCAGGGAGGGGTCCGTGTCCGGAGTGTTGTGGAACGAATCATGCGGCAGGGGCTGCGGCGGGAGGCTGCGGTTCTGCTGCCGGTTGGGCGGGGGCACCTCGTCGTCGAGCTTGTCCAGGGAGGCGAGGAAGCGCTGCTTTTCCCGCTCGAACAAAACTTCGTTGTCACTGAGTTCGAACACCGCGGACATGAAGTTGTCCTGGCTGGCACCCTCTTCGAGGCGGCGGATCAGGTAGGCGATCGCGACGTCGAACTCGGCCGGGTGCACCACCGGGGTGTAGAGCAGGAGGGAGCCGACGTCCTTCTTGACGGCTTCAGCCTGGCCCTGCGCCATGCCCAGCAGCATCTCGAACTCGATACCCTGCGGTGCGGTATCTGTGATGCCGCGCTGCTTGGCGAGCAGCCAGGCAAAGGCGATGTCAAAGAGGTTGTGGCCGGCCACGCCGATGCGGACGTTGTTGATGCGGTCCCGGTGGAGCGCGTAGTTGATGACGCGCTTGTAGTTGGTGTCCGAGTCCTGCTTGGTGTGCCAGGTGGCCAGCGGCCAGTCGTGGAGGGAGGCTTCCACCTGTTCCATCGGCAGGTTGGCGCCCTTGACCACACGGACCTTGATGGCGGCACCGCCGTTGGCACGGCGTTCGGCGGCCCAATCCTGCAGCCGGATCATGGCGGCGAGCGCGTCCGGGAGGTAGGCCTGAAGGACGATGCCCGCTTCGAGGTTCTTGAACTCGGGCCTGTCCAGGATCCTGGTGAAGACGGCGATGGTCATGTCCAGGTCCTTGTATTCCTCCATGTCCAGGTTGATGAACTTGGCTTTCTGGCTGGCGCCGCTGCCGGCGAAGGAGGCGGCGCGCTGGAACAGCGGCGTCAGCTTCTCCACGACATGCTCAACGGCCTCATCGAACGCCCAGGCGGAGTGCGGGGCCACAGTGGAGGAGACTTTGATGGACACGTAATCCACGTCCGGGCGGGCCAGCAGTGCGTGGGTGCCTTCGAGCCGGCGGGAGGCTTCGTGTTCGCCCAGGACGGCCTCGCCCAGCAGGTTGACGTTGAGCTTGATGCCGTCCTTGCGGATCTTGGCGATGGCCGGGCCGAGCTTGGCGTCGGTGGCGTCCACGATCAGGTGGCCCACCATTTCACGGAGGACCCTGCGGGCGATCGGGATGACCACCTGCGGCAGGACCGGGGCCATGGTCCCGCCGAACTGCACTGCGCGGCGCATGTACCAAGGCAGGAACGCCGGGACCTTGGGGGCGAGGGCGGCCAGGTTCCGGGCGGCGACGTGCAGGTCCTCGGGGCGCACCACGCCGTCGACGAAGCCCACCGTGAATTCCAGCCCGTTCGGATCCTTCAACACGCCAGCGAGCTGCTGGGCTGACGCATCCACGGGCACCTTGGACGCTTCGGTCAGCCAGCGCCGGACCAGGGTGATGGTGTCCGCGGCGAGGGCACGGGCCTGCGGGACGTCCGTGTGCCCGGAGGTTTCCGTTGCAGTGTGAGTCATGATCGCTCGTTCTTTCCTTGATCTGAAGGGGTCTTATTCATCAGTATGAGCTTCAAATCACTTAAGATAAAGCGACCTTTCCTAAGCAATACAGGTTAGAAATCCCAACCCTTCCATGCCCCGACGCTCTCTCACTTAATGCGGTTTTTAGGGCAACGCTCTCTCACTTAACGCAGAAAACCGGAAACGCTCTCTCACTTTCCTGAAGAAAGTGAGAGAGCGTCCGGCGAAAACCGACATTAACTGAGAGAGCGTCCAGGGGGTGGGGCGGAGGGGTTGGTGAGTGGCTTGGGGTGGGTGATGCCGGCGGGTCAGGGCAGGTGGCGGTGCATTTCCACGGCTTCCTCGTGGCGCGGGCTGTTGGGGTTCATTAGCGAGTTTTTCCGGCCGTAGAAGAAGTAGATGGCCAGTCCCACGATCAGCCACACGACGAACCGCAGCCAGGTCTCCCAGTGCAGCTGGGTCATGAGGAACGCCGAGGCGAGCATGCCGAACAACGGAACCACCGGCATGAACGGCAGGCGGAACGTTCGCGGGGCGTCGGGCTTCTTGTAGCGGAAGATGATCACCGAGAGGCAGACGACGACGAACGCGGCCAGGATGCCGATGTTCGTCAGGTCGGCCACGGCCTTGATCGGGAAAACGCCGGCCAGCAGCGCCGAAGCCACGCCCGCGATCCAGGTGACACGCTGCGGGGTGCCGTGGCGGTCGGTCTTGGAGAACCAGCCGGGGAGCAGGCCGTCGCGGCTCATGGAGAACCAGACACGGGTCACGCCGAGGAGGAAGGTCAGCATCACGGTGAGGATGGACAGGACCGCGAACACCGAGATGATGGTGGCAATGACCGGCAGGCCCACGCTGGTGAAGGCCGAGGCGAAGCCGGCTTTCGGATCGATGTCCTTGTAGTTCTGCATGCCGGTCAGGACCAGGGTGGCTGCCACATAGAGCAGCATGGCGATGATCAGGGACAGGATGATGGCCTTGGGCATGTGCTTCTTGCCGTCCGTGGCCTCTTCCGCGGCGGTGCTCATGGCGTCGTAGCCGAACACGGCAAAGAAGACGGTTGCGGAGCCGGCGAGGACCGGGCCGAACCCGCTGGGCATGAACGGGTTGTAGTTGTTGGTGTCGATATAGAAGACGCCAAGGCCGATGATGAACAGGATCAGGACGACCTTGATGGCCACCGCCACCAGCTCGAACCTGCCAAATGCCTTGGTGCCCCTGGACAGGATCCACGTCACCAGGAGGCAGACTGCGATAGCCGGGATGTTGACGATTCCGCCCTTGCCCTCGTCCGGCGTCGAGGTCATCCACACCGGCATATGGATGCCTATGCCGGACAGGAAGGCGTCAAAGTACCCCGAAATGCCGATGGCCACCACGGCAACGATGGCAATGTATTCGAGGAGCAGGTCCCAGCCAATGAACCAGCCGATCACTTCACCCAGGGCAACGTAACCGTAGGTGTAGGCGGAGCCCGCACGCGGGATCATGCCTGCAAACTCCGCGTAGGAAAGGGCAGCCGCGGCGGACGCCAGGCCGGCCACCAGGAAGGAAATCAACACCGCGGGCCCCACACCCGGCGTATCCTTGCTGCCTGCGGCCACCAGCCCGGCGAGGGAAAAGATGCCGACGCCGATGATGCCGCCGACGCCGATGGCGGTCAACTGCCAAAGCCCGAGGGATTTGAACAGTCCGCTGTGCTTGTTTTCTTCTTCGATGTCATCGATAGGCTTGCGCCGCATGATCGACTGACTTATGTCTTTTGTGCTCATCAGGAACTCCTGCATGGGGGTGCGGCCCCAGCACGGCACCCTTGCGACTAGCTGCGGCGGGCTGTGATGGGGGTAACTCAGGTACAACAGTATGCAAGCACTCTTTGCGTTAGATAAAGTGAATCTTTCTAACCAATATCCATTAGATTCGTCAAGGAATGTGGCCATGCTCGATGTCCGGCGCCTCAGGCTGCTCCGTGAACTGAAGATCCGGGGAACCCTGGCAGAGGTCGCGGAGGCACTGCAGTACAGCCCGTCGTCAGTCTCGCAGCAGCTGGCCCTGCTCGAAAAGGAAGTCGGAGTGGAACTGCTCCGGAAAACCGGACGCCGCGTCCAGCTGACACCGCAGGCCGAAGTCCTGGTGGCGCACACCGCCCAGCTGCTCGAGACGCTGGAACAGGCCGAAGCGGACCTGGCGGCCTCGCTGACCACCGTCACGGGAACGGTGCGGATCGCCGTTTTCCAGTCCGCGGCGCTGGCGCTGATGCCGGGCACCCTGACCCGGATGACGGCGGAGTACCCCGAGGTGCGGATCGAGATGACCCAGCGGGAGCCGGAAACCGCCCTGCACGAGACCTGGGCACGCGACTTCGACCTGGTGATTGCCGAGCAGTATCCGGGCCACGCCGCGCCCAGGTACCCGGAACTGGACCGGGTCAAACTGACCACCGATGCCATCCGGCTCGCCGTTCCGCCGGCGTCCGACGGCGGGGCCGCCATCCGGTCGATCGAGGACACCGCGGACCTGCCGTGGGTCATGGAACCCCGCGGCGCCGCATCACGTCACTGGGCGGAGCAGGCATGCAGAAGTGCCGGGTTCGAGCCCGACGTCCGCTTCGAAACCGCCGATCTGCAGGCGCAGATCCGGCTGATCGAGTCGGGGAATGCCGTCGCCCTGATGCCGGACCTCGTCTGGACCGGCCGCGGCACCACCGCCCGGCTGCTGGAACTGCCCGGCGACCCGCACCGCACCATTTTCACCTCGGTGCGGCGCTCCAGCGCCCAGCGGCCCGCCATCCTTGCCGCCCGCCAGACGCTCGCCGCCACGGCCGCGTCAGTCAGCGGACCGCCGGAGCGGTGACCGACAGCGGCGCGGTACCGCCGGAGCGGTGACCGACGACGGCGCGGTGCCGGACCGCGGCGCCCGGCAGCCGCCGTCGTACTTCCCTTTTTTCTGCGTCCCGTGTGCGCGCGCCGCTGTTTGGTGCGTCACAGCGCGATGCGGGGGCCGGCGATAGACTGGACTCCTTATGAATCGCACAATGTTCAAGTCCAAAATCCACCGGGCCACCGTCACGCATGCTGACCTCCACTACGTAGGTTCGGTCACCGTTGACCTGGACCTCCTTGAGGCCGCCGATATCCTCCCGGGCGAGCTCGTGGCCATTGTGGACGTTACGAACGGTGCGCGCCTGGAGACTTACACGATTGCCGGCGAGCGCGGCTCAGGCGTGATCGGCATCAACGGGGCGGCGGCGCACCTGATGCACGAGAACGACATCGTCATCCTGATCACGTATGCCCAGATGACCTCGGAAGAGGCTGCGGCGTACGACCCCAAGGTTGTCCACGTGGACCAGGACAACAGGATCGTCCAGATCGGCAACGACCCCGCCGAGGGTCACACCCCGGGCCTGATGCGCCCGCCGCATGCCCTGAATAACGCCGTCCTGTAGCCGGAGCGTGAGTTCCGGCCCACCCCGCCCCCGCACCCTGGGAGGCTGCCGGTGGTAGGGGTGCTGCAGGGCTTTTTTGTGGTGTGGTTCATCATCCTGGTGGGCTGGTTTGTTGGCCGGCAACGGATCCTTGGCGAGAACGCCCGCCAGGTCCTGAGCGCCCTGACCTTCTTCGTGGCCAGCCCGGCCCTCCTGTTCGAGACCCTGAGCAAGGCCGAGCTGCGGGAAGTCTTCGCCGAGCCGCTGCTGGTGACCGCGGTGGCGGCCCTCTGCAGCGCCCTGGTGTTCTTCGGGATCGTGAAGTTCGTCCTGAAGCGTGCCCTGCCGGAGGCGCTGATGTCCTCCATGGCGGCGTCCCTGGCGAACTCGGCGAACCTGGGCATCCCCATTGCCGTCTATGTCCTGGGCGACGCCAGTTACGTGGCGCCGCTGCTGATCTTTCAGCTGGCTTTCTTCACCCCGCTGTTCCTGATGATCCTGGATGCCAGCACCAGCAGCCACCGCACCACGGTTGGGGGTTTTATCCTCATGATCCTGCGGAACCCCATGATTGTGGGGTCGGCGCTGGGGCTGTTGGTGGCCGGGATGAACTGGCAGGTGCCGGCCCTGGTCATGGAGCCCATCCACCTGATCGGCGGTGCGGCCATCCCTGCCATGCTGATTGCTTTCGGCATGAGCCTCCACGGCAGCCGGCCCCTGCAGGCCGCGGCCGAACGACGGCTGGACACCATCCTGGCCAGTGCCTTTAAGCTGGTGGTGCAACCGGCCATGGCCTACCTTTTTGCCCGCTTTGCGCTGGGGCTGGACGGGCACCCCCTGTTCGCGGTGGTGGTGGTTTCTTCCCTTCCCACGGCGCAGAACGTTTTTGTTGCCGCCAGCCGCTACTCCACGGGCCTCACGGTGGCCAAGGACACGGTCCTGATCACCACGGTGGTGGCCGTGCCGGCCATGATTGGCGTAGCCCTGCTGCTGAACTGACCCGCTGCTGTACCGAACCTGAACCACTCTGACCCACCCTGAACCGACCGGACCCAAGGAGCCAGATGGGAACAATACTGGACACCGTTGTGATTGGCGGCGGAGCGATGGGCTCCGCCGCCGCCTGGGCGTTGGCCCGCCGCGGCCGGCAGGTCACGTTGCTGGAACAGTTCGGACCGGGGCACCACAACGGGGCGTCACACGGCAGCACCCGGAACCTGAACCCGGGCTACCACCGGCCGGAGTACGTGGCCATGCTCGCCGAAGCATTGGCCCTTTGGGATGAACTGGAGCAGGACAGCGGCGAGCGGCTGCTCACCCGGACGGGGATCGTCAACCATGGTCCTGATCCGCGGCTCCCGCTGGTGCAGGCGGCACTGACCGAGGCAGGCATCCGGGCCGAGTCGCTCCGCCCCGACGAGGCCGCCGAGCGGTGGCGCGGCATCCGCTTTGACCAGCAGGTGCTCTACATGCCCGACGGCGGCCAGCTGAACCCTGAGGCGGCGCTCCCCGCCTTCCAGCGGCTCGCCGCGGCCCGCGGCGCCGAGATCCGGCATCACACCAGGGTAGTGGAGCTGGAAATCATGGTCGACGGCGTCCGGCTCACCGTGGAGGCCGGCGGGACAGGCGGGACCACCGAGGTGGTCACCGCCGGGCAGGCAGTGGTGACCGCCGGCGCCTGGACCGCGAAACTGCTGGCCAGGGCGGCGGGCAGCGGCACGGTGCGCCTCCCCCGGCTCACCGTGACCCAGGAACAGCCGGCGCATTTCCGTGTTGCCGACGAACAGGCTGTGTGGCCCGGCTTCAACCACACTCCCGGGTCCGGGCCGGACTACAGGAACTGGTATTCACCGGTGTACGGGATGCAGACGCCGGGCGAGGGCATCAAGGCCGGCTGGCACGGTGTGGGCCCGGTGGTGGATCCGGACAGGCGGTCCTTCCTCCCGGAACCCGTCCAGCTCGCGGCGCTGCAGGACTATGCCCGGACGTGGCTGCCCGGCGTCGACGCTGATTCCCTTGAGGCCATCAGCTGCACATACACCACCACCCCGGACGAGGACTTCATCCTGGACCGGATCGGCCCCCTCGTGATCGGCGCGGGCTTTTCCGGGCACGGCTTCAAGTTCACCCCGGTGGTGGGGCGGATCCTCGCGGACCTGGCCACGGGCACCCGCCCCGCACCGCAGATCTTCTCCGCGTCGCGCTGACCGCCAGCGCCGTGCAGGCTACCCTGCAGGCGACGGCACCTTCACCTCGGGCCTGTGCTGGTCCAGAAGCCGGGCGCAGCGAATGAAGCCCAGGTGCGAGTACGCCTGAGGGTGGTTGCCGAGGTGCGTCTCCGTGCCGGGATCGTACTCCTCGGGCAGCAGCCCCGTGGGGCCGAACAGGTTCACCAGCTGATCAAAGAGGTCCCAGGCCTCCTCGATCCTGCCCACCGCAACGTACGCCTCAATCAGCCAGGTGGTGCAGATGTGGAAGCCTCCCTCCAAACCCGGCAGACCGTCGTCGTACCTGTACCGGAAGACGGTGGGACCCACCCGCAGTTCACGTTCCACGGCCGTCACCGTGTCCAGGAACCGCTGATCGCGGACGTCCAGCAGGCCGGAGAGCCCGATGTGCAGGACGGCCGCATCCAGGTCGGGGCTGTCGTAGGCAACGGTGTAGGAGCGTGCGGAGTCGTCCCAGCCCTCGTGCAGCACCTCGTCGCGGATGGCCTGTGCCGTGGGTTGCCACGCGGGTTCCGGCGTCCTGCCGAACCGGGCGGCTGTCCGGAGCGCCCGGTCCAGCGTCACCCAGCACATCACTTTGCTGTACACGTGGTGGCGCGGCGGCCGCCGGGCCTCCCAGATGCCGTGGTCCGGCTCATGCCACCGGGCCAGCACGGCGGCGGCCATCTTCACCATCAGCTGCCAGTCCTTTTCGGCCAGCGTGCCGTTCCGCTCGCTCAGCGCGGCAATGAGTTCGGCCACGGGTCCGAAGACGTCCAGCTGAACCTGATGGTCGGCGGCATTCCCGATCCGGACCGGACGGGAACCGGCGTACCCGGGCAGTGTTTCGATGATGGCTTCGGTGGACAGCTGCGCGCCCGTGACCGAATACAGCGGGTGCAGCCATTCCGGGCCCGGCGCGTGTTCGAGGATCCGCCCCAGCCACTTCAGGAACCCGGCTGCCTCGGCCGTGGAGCCCAGGTCCACCAGCGCGTGCACCGTCATGGAACCGTCCCGAAGCCAGCAGTACCGGTAGTCCCAGTTCCTTGTCCCGCCAATACCCTCCGGGAGGGAGGTGGTGGGGGCCGCCAGCACGGCGCCGGTTGGCTCATGAACCAGGGCACGCAGCACCAGTGCCGAACGGCGGACCAGTGACGGTTTGACGGACGGCAGATCCAGGTCCTGGACCCAGCGGCGGGAGCGCAGGGCCACGCCGGACCGCCGGTCCACCTCACCGCCGGGATCTGCGGCACGGGGTTCCGTGTCACCGCAGCGCAGGTTCAGGACCACCGGGCCGTCCTGCAGGTTCACGGTGGCTGTCGCCGTTGCGTGCCGGCCGTCGGAGGTGATCACGAAGCTGACGCCCGGCGCGGAAAGGACAATCGGATCGGCCGTGCCCGTGATGTGCAGTTCGTCGTCGCGGGCCTCCATGCTGAAGGGCACGTTGGCGTAGTCCGGCCGGGGCGCGAAGACAATCCTCGCCGCGCCGGTGCCGGAAAGCACCCGGACCAGGCTGGTGATGCCCTCGGGTGCCGGTTCCAGGTAGTCCGTGACGGTCACGTCCGCCCAGCGCGTCTCCACAATCATGGTGCTGTCTACGTACCTCTGCCCGAGCACCTGCGACTTCTTCACCGGTTCCACGGAGAAGTGCCCGGCCGCGTCTCCGCCGAGGATGTGGGCAAAAAGCGAGCCTGAATCGGGCAGCGGGTGGCTCATCCAGCAGACTTTGGCATCCGGGGTGAGCAGGGCGGTGGAGGAGCCGTTGCCGATCAGGGTGTGCCGCTCCAGTCCCACCGCGTCTTCGCCGAACAGCCAGGCGCGCCTGAGCTCAAACAGGATGGCAAGGACCCGGGCAAACGATTCCGGGTTACGGAGCCGGTGTTCGGCCCGGGTATCGCCCGGGCCGACATGCAGCCCCAGGTCGGGGCCCCGGAGTGTGGCGATGGCAAGCTCATCGCTGTAGGCGTCGCCGGCGTAAAGGGCAGCGCTGGCGCCAAGCCGGGACCGGAGGTTTTCCAGTGCGTCCGCCTTGGACGGCTCCACCACCGAAAGGTCCAGCACGGACCCGTCCACGATGAAGAACAGCCCGTGGGCCCGCGCGATCGCCCTGGACGTCTCCGTCACCGACTCCACCACGTCCGGCGCTGCCGGCCGGGTGTGCACGGAGACCGCAACGGGCTTGCGCTCGATCCAGACACCTTCCTGGAAGCCCACAGCCTCGGAGAGGGCGGTGCTGACTTTCTGGAGGATGACCTCGGTGGCCAGCGGCTGGACGTGCGCGAACTGCATGTCTGCTTCGGCCCCGTGGGAGCCCACCAGATGGACTTCGGCGGGGAGGCGGGAGACGGCGGCGAGATCACGCAGCGAACGTCCGGAGATGACCGCGGCGTGGGTGTTGGGCAGGGCGGCGAGGGCGCGGAGTGCGATTGCGGCGTTGCCCAGGGGCAGGGTTTCGGTGGAGATCCCTTCGGCGTCGCACAAGGTGCCGCCGTAGTTGCAGGCAACGAGCAGCCCGGGGACACGGGCCAGGACTTTGAGTTCCGCCAGCAGAACGGGGGTGAGGCCTTCGTCTGCGGCATCTGACTGGACGAATGCGCGCAGCAGGCCCAGTGGCAGTGATTTGGTCAGGAGCGCGGTATCCGCCACGCTCTGGTTGAACGGAGTAGGCATTTGCTTAACCTTCCAGCGGAAACGGCCTGTACTGCAGCCGCTCCCCTCATTCTCCGCCGCCGTGGTTTCCCGGAAAAGTCCCGATGGTTGCATGTGTGTAAATCCGCCAACCGGTACTCCCCAGACTTTCGACAATGTTCGCCTTTGCCTCTTGACGTTCTTTATTGTGCGTTTATGATAGATATCACTGTGAAATGCTTCACACCCCCGCACTGTTTCAAAGGAGAAATCATGACCATGCACGAGGACGCATTGCGCCGGGCTTCCAGTCAGGGCGGGTGGGACAGGCGGACGCTGCTGAAGACGTTCGGCGCCGGGGCCTTCGCCATCGCCAGCGCTCCACTGCTGGCGGCGTGCACCGGTGGCAGTGGACCGGCAGGCGGCAGCACCGGCAGTAAGACAGTCTCCTTCGGCTCGGGTTCGTCGGATGAAGTCCCCAAGGCCGCCTACAAGGCCGTCACCGATGCGTTCACGAAGAAATCCGGCATTACGGTCAACACCAACGTGGTCCCCCACAACGACTTCCAGAACAAGATCAACACCTACCTGCAGGGCAGCCCGGACGACACCTTCACCTGGTTCGCCGGTTATCGCATGCAGTACTACGCGGGCAAGGGCCTCCTCGCCCCGATCGATGATGTGTGGGAGAAAATCGGCGGCAACTACTCCGACGCCATGAAGAAGGCGTCCACCGGCGCCGACGGCAAGATGTACTTCGTCCCGAACTACAACTATCCCTGGGGCTTCTTCTACCGGAAGAGCCTCTGGACAGAGAAGGGCTATGAGGTTCCCACCACCTTCGATGCGCTGACGGCCCTGGCCAAGAAGATGCAGGCAGACGGACTGATCCCGATCGAATTTGCCGACAAGGACGGCTGGCCGGCGATGGGCACCTTTGACTACCTGAACATGCGCCTCAACGGCTACCAGTTCCACATGGACCTCACGGCACACAAGGAATCCTGGGACCAGAAGAAGGTCAGCGATGTCTTCGACACCTGGAAAGCGCTCCTGCCCTTCCAGAACCCCAACGCGCTCGGCATGACCTGGCAGGACTCCGCCAAGAACCTCGGCGACAAGAAGTCCGGGATGTACCTGCTCGGGTCCTTCCTCACCCAGCAGTACACGGACAAGGCCGTGGCCGACGACATCGATTTCTTCCCGTTCCCCGAACTGGCAGTGGAGGGCCGGGACGCCGTCGAAGCACCCATCGACGGTCTGCTGCTGTCCAAGAAGGGCGGCGAGAACCAGTCCGCCAGGGACTTCCTGGCGTACCTCGGCACCCCCGAGGGGCAGGACGTGTATGCCTCCGTGGACAGTTCAAACATTGCCACCGCCAAGGGCGCCGATACGTCCAAGTTCACGCCGCTGACCAAAAAGATGGCCGACGTCATCACCAACGCCAAGAGCATCAGCCAGTTCTTTGACCGGGACGCCCTGCCTGCCATGGCCAACAACGTCATGATCCCGGCCCTGCAGTCGTTCATCAAGGACGGCAACGTTGACGTCAAGAACCTGGAAGCCCAGGCCAAGTCGCTGTACGCCGCCCAATAGAGGCGTCCAGGCCACCACGATCCGGCACTAAGGAATATCTTCCCGTGAGTACACTTTCCAAAACGAGCCCCGGCGGGGTGCGGCGCACTGCTGCGCCCCGCACGGGGCGGGTCCGACGGCTCTCCCGCCGCGACAAGTGGGTCCTGAGTTTCATGGTGGGCGTGCCCACCCTGATCCAGCTGGTCCTGGTCTGGATCCCGACGCTACTCTCAGCGGCGCTGTCCTTCACCCGGTGGAATGGCCTGAGCCTGGACGACATCAAGCCCGCCGGGATCAGCAACTACGAGTTCATCGCCGAGAACTACCCTCCGTTCTGGCCCGCCGTGCAACACAATGTGCTGTGGCTGGTTTTCCTGGCCGTCATCGCAACGCCGCTGGGACTGCTGCTGGCCATCCTGCTGGACCAGAACATCCGCGGCACCAAGATCTACCAGAGCATTTTCTTCACTCCGGTAATGCTTTCCCTGGCACTGATCGGCGTCATCTGGCAGCTCTTCTACAACCGTGACAGCGGGCTGCTGAACTTCCTGCTCGGCACGGCGGGAACGCCGCAGGCCGTGGACTGGTTCGGCGATTCCGGCGTCAATATCTGGGCCGCGCTCATCGCCGCGACGTGGCGGCACGCGGGCTATGTCATGATCCTGTACCTGGCCGGGCTCAAGGGCGTCGACCCCACGCTGCGCGAAGCTGCGCAGATCGACGGCGCCAACGCGGTGCAGACCTTCTTCCGGGTGATCTTCCCGGCCATGCGCCCCGTCAACGTCATCATCATTGTGATCACCGTGATCGAGTCCCTGCGGGCGTTCGACATCGTCTACGTGATCAACCGCGGCACCAACGGCCTGGAACTCATCAGCGCCCTGGTCATCCAAAACCTGGTCGGCGAGGGCCAGGTGATCGGCGTCGGGTCGGCGCTGGCCGTCATCCTCCTGGTCATTTCCCTGGTACCCATCACGTTCTACCTGTCCCGGGCGTTCGGAAAGGACAAAGAAGCATGAGCATCGCACAGCCCACGGATGCACCCGCTGCGGGCAGCTCCCCTGCCGGGCGGAGGACCGGCGCCGGGTCCGGGCAGCCTGCCAACACCAAGCGCGGCAAGCCCCACTACGGCATCCACCTCTTCCTCATCGTGCTGGCGGTCATGTGGCTCATCCCCCTGGTCTGGACCATCTTTACCGCGCTGCGGCCCAAGGCGGACACGGACAAGTACGGCTACTTCAGCTTCGGCGGGTCTTTCAACTTCGACAATTTCACCCAGGCCTGGACCCAGGGCGGTTTTGCCCAGTACGCCTGGAACTCTGCCCTGATCACCATCCCGTCGGTGGTGCTGGTGCTGTTCTTTGCGTCCATGATGGCGTTCGCTGTCAGCCGGGTCAGTTGGAAGTTCAACGTCACGCTCCTGATCATGTTCACCGCCGGCAACCTGCTGCCCCCGCAGGTCCTCGCCGCACCGCTGTTCGAAATGTTCAAACTGCTGCCGCTGCCCTACAGCGTCAGCGATTCCGGGAGCCTGCTCAACACCTACATCAGCGTGATTGCCGTGGACACGGCGTTCCAGATCGGCTTCGTGACGTTCGTCCTCTCCAACTACATGAAGGCGCTCTCCCCTGAGCTCACCGAGGCTGCCCTGGTGGACGGCGCCGGGATCTGGCGCCAGTACTGGAGCATCATCCTGCCGCTGTGCCGCCCGGCCCTGGCCGCCATGGGCACCCTCGAAGTCATCTTCATCTACAACGACTTCTTCTGGCCGCTGCTCTTCCTGCAAAGCGGCGACCGCCTCCCGCTGACCACGGCCGTCAACAACCTGCAGGGACAGTTCCTTTCCAACTACAACCTCATCGCCGCCGGCGCCATGATCACGGCGATCCCGGCACTGGTGATCTACCTCCTGCTCCAGCGACACTTCGTAGCCGGTCTGACGCTCGGCTCCAGCAAAGGATGAACGTGGACAACCACAACAACGCTTCCATGGACTACATCACCGCCCGCCTCGGCTCCGAAGGCTCCCCGATGCTGGCCTTCGGCGGCGACTACAACCCCGAGCAGTGGCCCGAGGCAACGTGGGAGGAAGACGTCCGGCTGATGCGCGAGGCCGGCGTCAACCTGGTCAGCGTGGGTATCTTCAGCTGGTCCCTGCTGGAACCGTCGGAGGGCGTCTACGAGTTCGGCTGGCTGGACCGGATCCTGGACCTGCTGCACGCCAACGGCGTGCGTGTTGACCTGGCAAACGCCACCGCCTCACCGCCGCCGTGGTTCAGTCACAAGTACCCCGAGTCGTTGCCGGTAACGGCCGACGGCGTGCGGCACAGTTACGGTTCCCGGCAGGCCTTCGCTGCCTCCAGCGCCGACTACCGCAGGGCAGCCGCAGCCCTCACCGAACAGATCGCCGCACGCTACAAGGACCATCCCGCCGTCGTGATGTGGCACGTCCACAACGAGTACGGCTGCCACAACCAGCCGGACTTCTCCGACGGCGCCGCCGCCGGTTTCCGCCGCTGGCTCGAACGCCGCTACGGGAGCTTCGAAGCCCTCAACGCCGCCTGGGGCACCGCGTTCTGGTCCCAGCGCTACTCGGCATGGGAGGAAATCCTGCCCCCGCGCACCTCCGGGACGTGGGTCAACCCCACCCAGCAGCTGGATTTCGCCCGTTACTCCTCCGATGAGCTGCTCGAATGCTACAAAGCCGAAGCGGCCATCATCCGCTCGCACTCCGGGCACCCGGTCACCACCAACTTCATGGGCTTCAACATGGGCCTGCACCAGCCGGTGGACTACTGGCGCTGGTCCGAGGAGATGGATGTGGTCTCCAACGACCACTACCTCATCGCCGAGGATCCGCGGAACTTCCAGGAACTGGCGGCCACGGCGGACCTCACCCGCGGCTGGGCCAAAGGCAAGCCGTGGCTGCTGATGGAACATTCGACGTCGGCCGTGAACTGGCAGCCGCGCAACATCGCCAAAGCTCCCGGCGAGATGCTGCGCAATTCTCTGCAGCACGTGGCCCGCGGGGCGGACGGGGCGCTCTTCTTCCAGTGGCGGGCCTCGCGCGCCGGTGCCGAGAAATTCCACTCCGGGCTGCTCCCCCACGCAGGCACGGACACCAAGGTCTGGCGTGAAGTGGTGCAACTTGGCCAGGCGCTGCGCAGTCTGGCCGAAGTCAGCGGCTCGCTGGTCACCGGAGCCTCGGGCCGTGTGGACGTTGCCATCCTGCACGACACCGACGCCCGCTGGGCGTCGGAGCTGGACTCGCACCCGAGCGTGGATGCTTCGAACATCGCCGAAACCCGGCGCTGGCATGATGCGTTCTACCGGGCCGGCATCCCCACCGACTTCGCCCGGAGCACCGACGACCTTTCCGGTTACCGCCTGGTCATTGCCCCCATGCAGTACCTGCTCACCGATGCGGGCGTGGCCAACCTGGACGGGTACGTCCGCGCCGGCGGCCACTTGGTGGTGACCTATTTCTCCGGGATCGTGGACGAAAATGACCACATCAGGCTTGGCAGCTACCCGGGCGCCTTCAGGGGCCTGCTGGGCGTGGAGATGGAAGAGTTCTTTCCGCTGCGGGCAGGGGAAAGCGTCCTGCTCAGCGGCTTCGGTGCGGGCAGCTGCTGGAACGAGCTCGGCCGGGCCACCACCGCCGAGGTCCTCGCGTCGGTGGCCGAGGGGCCGACCGCGGGCTCTCCGGCCGTCACCCGCAACCATGCCGGCAGCGGCCGCTCCTACTATGTGGCTACCACGCTCGCACCCGAGGGCCTGGGCGAGCTGGTCACCATGGTCTGCGCCGATGCAGGAGTAGAACCGCTCGTTCCGGACCTGCCGGAGGCGGTGGAAGTTGCCCGGCGCAGCAAAGACGGAACAGACTGGACGTTCTGCATCAACCACGGGTTGGCGGGCGTCCGGCTGCCGCTGGAAGGCGTTGACGTCCTGACGGGCGCTGAGCTCAGCGGCGGACTGGGGCTCGCAGCCGGTGGTGTCGCCGTCGTCCGCTCGGCTGCCGTCCAGCTGGCCGGTACCGCCGCCAAGCCGTCAACCCACTCAAGCCGTTAGGGACTCCATATGCTCGCCGCAGCCCGTCATTCAGCCATCCTCGCCGAGGTCCAGCGTGAGCGGATTGTCCGTGTTGCGGACCTGGCCAGGATGCTGGGTGTTTCGCTGATGACGGTGCGGCGGGACATTGAAGCCCTTGATGCGGCGGGTGCCGTGGAGAAGATCCATGGCGGGGCCAAACTGCCGGGCGGAGCCAGTACGCACGAGCCGGGTTTTGAGCTGAAAGTGACCCAGCTTAAGGACGAGAAGATGGCCATCGCCCGGGCGGCCGCTGCCCAGGTGCGCGAGGGAATGGCGGTGGGCCTCAGCGCGGGCACCACCACCTGGGCCCTGGCCCAGCTGCTGTCCTCCGGTCCGCGGATCACCGTGGTCACCAACTCGGTGCGGATTGCCAACGTGTTCCACCAGAGTTCTTCACCCTCCACCGTGATCCTCACCGGCGGCGAGCGCACCCCATCGGACGCGCTGGTGGGCCCGCTGGCCACGTCCTCCCTCCGGCAGCTGCACCTGGACGTGCTGTTCCTCGGCGTCCACGGGGTGGACGCCGACGCCGGGTTTACGACGCCGAATGTGCTGGAGGCCGAAACCGACCGTGCGTTCGTGGCGGCGGCGCGGCGTGTGGTGGTCCTGGCCGACCATACCAAGTGGGGCACGCTTGGCATCAGCACGATTGCCGCCCTCGAGGATGCTGATGAACTCATCAGCGACGACCTGCTCGGCGGCGAAGCCCGGCGCATCCTCGGCGAACGGGTGGGCCGGCTGCGGCTGGCCCCGACCACCGCTCCGCCGGACACCGAAACCGGCCCCGTAGCCGGCTGACCAGCGGTGCCTTCAATTCCACCCGACCCTCTACAACGCCTGGAGCTGCAGTGAACAACCCGGACCTGGACCTTGCCCCGGAACCCACTACCGCAGGGACCGCCATGCCCCCGGCACCGCTGTACCTGCGGCGCCCGGGGACCGCGCTGCTCATCGATTTCAGCACGGGCGAACCGGCCTTAGTGCATTTCGGCGCCGACCTCGGCCCGGAGCTGCCGGACCTTTCGCTGCTGCGTGACCCGGTGCCGCACTCCGCACTGGACACCCCGGTGACCCTGGGCCTTATTCCGCAGGCTTCCTCCGGCTGGCGGGGCCGCCCCGGCCTCCGCGGCCACCGGAATGGCGGGTCGTTTTCCGCCAGGCTCCGGCTTGCGTCCGCCGAAAATGACCAGAGCGATCCCGGTTCGGCCGTCATCACCCAGTCCGACCCCGACGGCTGCATCACCGTACGGACCGAGGTCCGGCTCAGCGATGGCGGCCTGCTTCAGCTCCGCCACGCGCTGACAAACGACGGGCCGGACACCTACTTCGTCGAGGAACTGGCGGCGGTGCTGCCCGTGGGCCGGGCCGCCACGGAAATCCTTGACCTGACCGGCCGCTGGTGCCGGGAGTCCCACCCCCAGCGCCTGCCGCTGCATCAGGGCACGTGGGTGAGGTCCGGCCGGCACGGGCGGACCGGCCATGATTCCTCGCTGCTGCTGGCCGCCGGCACGGCCGGGTTCGGGTACCGGCACGGGCAGGTGTGGGCGGTCCATTTGGGCTGGAGCGGGAACCACGAGAGTTTTGTGGACACGGCCGGCGACGGCCGGACCGTCATCGGCGCTTCGGAGTTGCTGGGGTCGGCGGAAATCAGCCTGGCACCTGGTGCCGGTTATGAGACCCCCTGGTTGTTTGCGGCCTACTCCGACGCCGGCCTGGACGGCATCAGCGAGGCCTTCTACGCCTGGTTCCGTGGCCGGCCGCATCACCCGGGCGCAGCCTCGGGCAAGCCCCGCCCGGTGGTCCTCAATGTCTGGGAGGCGGTCTATTTCGACCACCGGCTGCCGGCGCTGCTGGACCTTGCCCGGACCGCCGCCGCATTGGGTGTTGAACGCTACGTGCTCGACGACGGCTGGTTCCGCGGCCGCCGCAATGACACCGCGGGCCTTGGCGACTGGTATGTCGACGAGCAGCTTTGGCCCGACGGCCTCACGCCCCTGGTCGACGCCGTGACCGGCCACGGCATGGAGTTTGGCCTGTGGGTGGAACCGGAGATGGTCAACGAGGACTCGGATCTCGCCCGGGCACATCCGGACTGGATCGCCGGGCCGGCCGCGCGTCCAGCGGCGAGCGCAGACGGCGCACCCGGCACTGCCGGCCCGGCCGGCCCGGCCGGCCGCCTGCCCGAACGGTGGCGGCACCAGCAGGTGCTGGACCTGGTCAACCCCGACGCCTGGCAGTACATCTTCGACCGCCTTGATGCCCTCCTCCGCGAGAACCGCATCAGTTACCTCAAGTGGGATCAAAACCGGGACCTGACCGAGATGGGCCATGCCGGCCGGCCCTCGGTCCATGCCCAGACCCGGGCCGTCTACCGGCTGCTGGACGAACTGCGCAGGGCCCATCCCGGCGTCGAAATTGAGAGCTGCTCATCGGGAGGGGCCCGGGTGGATCTGGGCATCCTCGAACGCACGGACAGGGTGTGGGGATCGGACTGCAACGACGCCCTGGAACGGCAGACCATCCAGCGCTGGACCGGTATGGTGGTGCCGCCGGAACTCGTCGGATCACATATCGGGCCCACCACGAGCCACACCACCGCTCGAACCCACGATCTCTCGTTCCGGGCGATCACCGCGATGTTCGGCCACTTCGGGCTGGAATGGGACCTCCGGCAGCTCGACCCTGCCGAGCGTGACGAGCTTGGGCGGGTGATCGCGCTGTTCAAGCAGTACCGGGGCCTGCTGCACAGCGGGACGATGGTCCGCGCCGATGAACCCGACCCCGCACTGCGGCTGCACGGCGTTGTGGCACACGACGGCAGCGAAGCGCTGTACGCGCTGGTCTCGGTGGCGACCTCGTTCGCCGAAGTCCCCGGCCGGGTCTGCCTGCCCGGGCTGCACCCCGAAGCCCGCTACCGGGTGGAAGCCGTCTACCCGGCAGCCGATGACCGGCACGCCTTCATCCAGACTGTGCCCCCGGCCTGGCTCAGTGCCGGCGTTGAAGCCACCGGCCGTTACCTGGCGGTAGCCGGTCTCCCGATGCCGGTCCTCAACCCCGAACACGGGGTGCTCCTGGCCGTCCGCCGGGTAGATCACGCTCAGGCCAGCCCCGATGGCCGCCCCGTAAGGAACTCCTAGCATGGACCGGATCACCAAACGCGCCTACAAGCTTTCGGACGGGCGGGACCTCATCTACTTCGACGACGCCGACACGGTGCTCCCGCCGGACCGCGGACCGGACCTCCGTGAGCCGGCGGTCCGGCCGCCCACCGCCACCATGCGGCAGGATGCGCTGACCGGCGAGTGGATCTCCATCGCTGCCGCGCGGCAGAACCGGGTGGTCCTTCCGCCCTCGCACCTGGACCCGCTGGCCCCGGCATCGCCGGACAACCCCTCTGAAATCCCCAGCCTCTACGATGTGGCCGTTTTCGAAAACAAGTCCCCGTCCTTCGGCCCGGGGCTGGCCGGCCCTGAGGCAACCCACGACCCCACCGTGCCGGAGGGCCTCGATGACCTGGCCAGGATAGGCCTCGGACGCAGCCGGCAGTCAGTGGGCCGCTGCGAGGTGGTGTGCTTCTCCCCCGAACACACCGGTTCCCTCGCCGGCGTCTCGCTTTCCCGGATGCGGACGGTGGTGGAAGCTTGGGCGGACCGGACTGCCGCACTGTCCGCGCTGCCCGGCGTCGAGCAGGTCTTTCCCTTCGAGAACCGTGGCGAGGCGATCGGAGTGACACTGCACCACCCGCACGGCCAGATCTACGCCTACCCGTACATCACCCCGCGCACGGCCCAGCTGGTCCGCACCATCGAGAAGTATGGCGGCAGCCTGTTCGAGGACATCCTCGGGTTCGAGCAGAAGTCCGAGCGGGTGCTGCTCCGTGGCGAGCACTGGACGGCGTTCGTCCCGTTTGCTGCGCGCTGGCCGCTGGAAGTGCACATCCTTCCGCACCGGCATGTCCCGGACCTGGCGGCGACCACGGACGAGGAACGCGACGAGTTCGCCCGGCTGTACGGGCAGCTCCTGCGCGGCGTCGACGCGCTGTACTCGACGCCGACACCCTACATCGCCGCCTGGCATCAGGCCCCCGTCAATGTCCACCGGGACGATGTCCGGCTGATGCTGCAGCTGACCTCACCGCGGCGCGAGGAGAACAAACTCAAGTATCTGGCCGGGTCCGAGGCTGCGATGGGGGCGTTCATCGCCGACATTCCGCCCGAGACCGCCGCCGCCCGGCTGCGGGACGCGATTGACCAGGAAGGCACCGCATGACCACCACCGAACTTTCCCAGCAGGGACGCGAGTTCTTCGCCGGCCAGTTCGGGCACCCGCCTGACGGCCTGTGGTCCGCCCCGGGGCGGGTCAACCTCATCGGTGAACACACGGATTACAACAACG